>JAAZDK010000032.1 GCA_012512855.1 Clostridiales bacterium | reverse complement strand
TTTTTTTCTCCTTTGATTATCAAGGGCAGAGCCACATTATCAACCACAGTCTTAAAGGGCAGGAGCAGATCCTTCTGAAGCATGTAGCTGACCCTTCCGGCCTGTCCGGTAATATCCTCATCATCCAGATAGACCCTGCCGCTGTCAGGATAGAGCAGTCCGGATACAACGTTAAACAGGGTCGTCTTTCCCGCTCCGCTGACACCCAGCAGACTGACTATCTCTCCTTTGCTTAACTGGATGGAAACGTCTTCAATTATCTTGCTCTGACCAAAGCTTACAGAAACATTCTCTACGTTTAAATTGCTCATCCATCTGACCTTCCTAAGTCTTTATTGCATTTAATAAGCTCATCCTCTGCATGAACTGATAATCAATCCGGTTTTTCGAAAGTATAATTTCATACCTGTTTACTGGGGCAGATAGTTATTGCTGAAGCCATAGCCTTCGGGTATTTGCTTCTCAATCAGCTGGTTTTCATACAGCCAATTGAAAAAGGTGTCCCATCTTTTCTGATCAATATAGCCCCATCTTTCTACCTCTGCCTTATACTTATCCTTCAGCCATTCCTGGCTCCTTGTAACCAGCTCCTCATCCAGCTCAGGAGCTGCCTTCAGGAGTATCTGTGCCGCTTCCTTCGGATTTTCTATTGCATACTCATATCCGGCCTTGATGGCAGCAAGGGCCTTTTTTGCTGTCTCCGGCTTGTTCTTCAGGAATTCGTCGTTTGCAACAATAACCGGTGTGTAGAAGTCCAGCTCTACACCATAATCGGCAAAATTCAGATAGTTGGTTTGGAGTCCTTCAATTTCTGCCTTAATTCCGCCCCATGCATAATATACCCATACGGATTCTATATCTGTCTTAAGAGCCGTTACCTCATCGGTAACCGTATTGGGTATCAGCTCTATATCCTCAAATTTTCCGCCGTCATCCTCTACTATTTTCTTAATCATAGCCAGCTCAATGGGAGAATCCCAGGTGGCATAGGAATGTCCTGCCATTTTGGCGGGCCTGTCAATACCTGTTTCCTTAAGGGACATAATACCCGATGTATTATGCTGGATTATAGCAGCTACTGCGGTTACCGGTATCGGGCTGTCGGATGCAAAGGTTGCTGCCAGGGTATCCTGAAAGCTGATTCCAAACTCTGCTCCACCTGCTCCTACAAGCGAGGTGGTGCTGCCCTCCGGTGGCTGCATTATTTCAACCTCAAGCCCTTGCTCGGCAAAATATCCCTTCTCCTGAGCTACATACAGGCCTGTATGATTTGTATTTGGAGTCCAGTCAAGCACTATTCTTACCTTTTCCTTGGCAGCAGAGCTGTCCGTCTTTCCAGCGCTATCCCTGTCTTTGCTGCAGGCAATTAAGCCAAATGATAATAATATAGCAAATACAATAATGTATATATTCCTTTTCATCCTTCATCATCTCCTTCAATTACAATATCGCATAAATATATAATTTGATATGTTAGGCTCTATTCCATATCAATGGCAAGACCGTCGGCTATACCACTAAGACATCCATTTCTTACTCTCTTGCCGTTTGCTTGCCCTTGCGGTTTTCATCCCAGGGCATGCACAGTCTCTGCAGCAGGGTTACTCCAAACATCAACAGGAGGCTGATTGCCGAAATAAAGAATATAACGGCAAACATCTTGTCAAAGGAGTATGATTTTCTGACTCTGGTCATATATACGCCAAGTCCCGAAAAGCCTCCCAGCCATTCTGCCACAACTGCACCGATTATTGAATAGGATACCGATATCCTGAGTCCTGAAAAGAAATTGCCCAAAGCGCTTGGCAGCTTGATATGCCAAAAGCATTGTAATGAGTTGGCCCCCATTGCCTTCATAAGGTTAAGTGCATCCCTGTCACTGGATTTGAAGCCATCCAGCAGGGCAATTGTTATGGGGAAAAAGGATGTAATGATAATCAAGGTTACCTTAGGCAATATCCCATAGCCCAGCCATAACACCAAAAGCGGTGCGATTGCAACCGTCGGTACTGTCTGGGTTATTATAATTACCGGGTAGATTGCTTTATAGGCAATATCAAACTGATCCATAATTACAGCAAAAGCAAATCCCAGCAGGATACCAAAGGTCAAACCATAGAAGGCCTCCAGCAGAGTTGTTTTTGCATGCTCCATCAGCAGGCTGAAATCCTTGATAAAGGCCATAACAACATCCAACGGAGACGGCAGCATGAACTTAGGTACAATCCCTGTCACCGACAGGGTCTGCCAGACAGAAAGTATCAGGACTATGGCCAGTATCGGAGATATTTTATTGATGATGCTTAGTAACCTTTTGATCAATAGTTAGTACACCACCTTCCGGTGCATAGCCGATTTTAACATAGCTCATCACCTTCGGACATCCTGCCTTGATAGCTATGTATTGACAGTTTTTCACTATCTCCATCAGCTTCTCATATTCACCTTCGATTGTTGTTTCACAGGGACCAACATAGTATTTCAGACCTGTGCTTTTAATGTAATCAATTACCTCATCAACTATTCTTACAACCTCTTCACCAGTATCAGCATGCGGCAAAACCTGAATTGCTACATATGCTTCCATTGCAAATTCCTCCTTCTCTAATTATTTGCAGTGGAGGGCTATATCGTACAGGAAATTGCAAAAAAAATCCTCTCCGCGTACGGAAAGGATGTATTGCATACAGATGCTTATTCAGCCTTATGAATACGATACACTTTCCTACGCCGGCATTACCCGGATCAGGTACGAAACAGCTCTTACTGCTTCAGGGTTTAAAACATTGGAGTAGTTTTATCTCAGCCTAACTCATTAGGCTCCCCTAGTGTCATCCATAAGTTTAGTTTAAATTGGATATGCTGTCAAGCATTATTTAATTTATAATTTTACAAATCCTTATTTCAGAAACTCTTTTAGAGAAGGCTCCGGCTCCTGTTAATTTATTTTTATTTCCCCCGCCTTAACTAATGCTGCCTTTGCGGTTGCAGGACCGATAAGCGAGTATATAAATGTTGAGCATAATATAATAACCTGAATCTGCGGGGCATATTTAGGAACCAGCTGGCTTGCCGCCGCCACCAGTCCCAAAGCAACACCGGCCTGGGGCATCAGGGTCGGGCCCAGGTATTTATTAATCTTCTCCTCCTGTTTGGTAAGCTTACCACCAAACCAGGCGCCAAACCATTTACCAATCACCCTGAATACAACATATATAACTCCGGTTAAGCCAATTCCTTTAAGTGCCGACAGCTGAAATCCTGCCCCTGATATTACAAAAAACAGCATCAGTATAGGCGGATTGAAGGCATCGGAAACAGCAGTAATATTATCAATGTTATCATAAATATTTACCAGGACTCCACCCAGGGCCATGCATGCCAGCAGAGGGGAGCCGTGCAGCATAACTGCCGCCCAGTATGTAAATATAATCATTGACAAAATGATGCACAGCCTGTTGGATGACTTTTTAAACCAACGGAACAACAGGGTCATTATTAATGAAATTGCTGCTCCCAACGCAAGGGAAATAATTATCTCATATATGGGAGTAAGTAATGACAGCACCAGGTTAAATTCTTTGCTGCTGTCTATCATGTTAACGATTGTAGTTGCAAAACCAAAGCCAATCAAGGCTGTGGCATCATCTATTGCCACAACACTCAGCAGCATAGAGGTTAGGGAACCCTTGGCCTTATACTGGTTTATTACCGCTATTGTCTGTGCCGGTGCGGTGGCTGCAGCAATTGCTCCCAGCATAATGGACATTTTCAAATCAAAGCCGAAAAGCAGCAATATTCCTGTAACCAGCAGGGTCGCTCCCAGGGATTCTGTGATTGCAATAATAATTGGAGCCATACCAACTCTTTTAAAATATTTAAGGCTGAATTCGCTTCCAATGGAAAAGGCTATAAAGCCCAGGGCAATATCCGATATTATACTGAAGCCACTCACCATTTCAGCCGGTATAATGTTGGATACCGATGGTCCTAATAAAAGACCGGCTATTAAATAACCAGTCACATTGGGCAATTTCAAAAGTTTTGACAAACGGCCAAGAAGAATGCCGCAGATTAGCATAAGCGACACATATAGCAGAATATCATTTTCCATTATCGACTATCCCCTTTGTATAATCCAACGGAAAGCTGAATACTATTCCCTTGTTATTGTCTTCAAGATTACCGACAATCTTTTCTATTATATCAACAGCCAGAGGCAGCTGCTCATCCTTGATGACTGTCAGAATAATATTATTGTTTTCCCGGTCGGGGTTAAGCAGCTTCCTTAATGAAGCCAGAAAAGGCAGCTCCTCCTCATCGTGCTTATGGCTCAGCACCCTGGCCATACCGGTGCTGTCTATTATGGTCGCCCCGCTGATTCCGTTATGGGCAAATTCTGTCAGAATCGTATCCAGGTATTCCGTTTGGTTTAAAATGTAGCAAAACAATCTCATGATTACCCTCCACTTCTATTAAGGCCTTAACACCTCTTCTGCGGCCTGCTTATTCTGCAAGGCCTGCCGCAGCTTTGCTGAAGTGTCACAAAAATGCCCCTCATAAGCAAATAAAAATTTATCGCATGTTTATTTTCAGATCTATTACGCAGGCTTTGTCTATATTACAAACAATTCATAAGTACTATTATGTTATACACCCGCATAAGCCTGTTGTCAAATATTAAAGTAAAATATTTTATTGTATTTTAGCGGGGATGTTAGATTACCAGTAAAAAGAAAGGTTATCCCTTTGAGGTTTCATTGCGGAATGAAGGAATATCACTTGATGACAACGGTTCACCTGTTTTTGGAGTTATACTTGCAGATCAGGTTAAAATAAATAAAGGCCCATTTTACCTTCCAAAATGAGCCTCGAGTTATATAATATTAATTAATCATAATATGTAAATATTGCAGATAAAGCCAGATGTTATATTTAATTATTGTATAATTAAGGTAGACAACGACACTCTTTGCTCCTCCTTAGGCAGCTTCAATCGCCCGTTATTAAATAATTCCTTCATGCAATACTTCAAAAACAGCCCGTCGGAATAAAACATATGCTGCAGTCCATAAGCCCTCATTTTTTGAATATGCCGAGGCTCCTTTTCAAGCACCAATCTAACATACTCTTCCTTTAGCGGTTTAAGCTCCGACTGGCTCATTGCTCTTACCCTGTTGCACAGCTGGATAAGCTGCTGTTTGATAGTCTCATCCTTTAACCAGATGACAGCCAGCTCAAATTTGTCATTAGCTGATTTGCCATCTGCAATCCTGCCATTCGTAGCTCTGTCTCCTGCAGCCTTTAGATAACCCTTTTGTACCATGTAGGCTATCTCATCGCCTGACAAGGCTTCGCCTCTTAAAAAGCGGCTGAGAAGCTTTAAATCCCGCTGTACTATTTCATAGCTATAGCTATCAATATCTATCTCGCGGTTTGACCACTCCGAATTTATCTGCCATAGCACTATCTCCTCATCACCGTTTTTTAAGCAATTCCACATTGGTCCAAACCATTGTGATGTGTTTTCAGAATACCTGTGCTTCGGCGCATTTTCATCCACTATATATGCAGTCGTGATATTATGGGCTCCGTCCTTGCGCAAGGTAGCCACTTCCTCAAAGCGGATTTTCTCTTCAAAGCCTTCGGTACTGTTAGCAAGCAAATATGGCACCAGGCCCCAGGCAAGGAAATTCTTATCTCCATCAGGATAATAAAGCTTGTCGGAATTAAGCAAATCGCTTCCCATCAATTCATCATAAAATTTATTCGCTATGAGAAAGGCTGCCTTTGCATATAATTCATCCTGTAGCTTAATTAAATCTCCACTGTTTTCATTTATCTCTTCAATCATCAGATTTGCCAGATATTTGTCACCTTTTTTAATGAGATAGCCGTATTCCTCAAGGAACTCCACCTCACCCTCTACAAATACCGGTGAAACACCTATGCAATCCGCTATTTCATTAATGGTTTTTGCTTCATGGTAAACACTGTATGCAATATTCTGGGTCAATACACTTCTGAAGAAATTCCATGGTCCTCCCATAGTACCGGTTGATCCCGAAATTCCAGCTCCGGTAAATTTGATTGGCACTTATATACTAATCGCGCAAGTGCCCCTTAAGTTTCTTTGTTACCAGTTATTTCACCTAATTATTGGCATATCTGCATTCTTGATGGTATCAAAATAGCTGTCGTAATTTCTTTCATCCTCAAAAATGCTGGTCTTAAGCTGGCCTAAATCCATACGGCCGTCCTTTAATCCATAGAATTTTTCATTGCAAAACTCAGCCAGATATTTGACATCCTCAAGGGTCAGGGCATGACCTATGGCATGAAGATGTATTCCGATATTGTCAGCCAGTCCAAGACTTTCATAAATTTTTTTGGCCGCCAGGTAGGATACATACATTGCGGCAGGATTAATCCAGTCTCCGCCCACTATTTCCCCTGTGATGATAAAGTACCTGTCCCTGTCGGCACAAAGGGCTGCCAGCAAATGCTGGTCAAAGGGCAGCTGATAGGGACTGGCAAAGCCCTGGAAGTTGTCATTGAACCAATGTCTGAAGGACTGGATATTTCTTAAGGCCTCGTTTGAGCCTACCGTATGTACCGGCTCATCCTGCCATTTGCGCCACTCTGCCTCTCCCTTTTCTTCACCCAGCACATC
>JAAZDK010000031.1 GCA_012512855.1 Clostridiales bacterium | reverse complement strand
TCCAGCTCATTCTTAAGCTGGGCTATCCTGTCCTTTATAAGTCGGCGATCCGTCTCAAGCTTTTTCTCACCCGGGCCTCTTGTACCTATACCGCCTCCGAGCCTTGACAAATCACGCAGTCCTATAAGCCTGGTGGACCTGTACCTGAGCTGGGCCAGTTCTACCTGTATTTTACCCTCTTTTGTGGTGGCATGCTTTGCAAAAATATCAAGTATCACAGTGGTGCGATCTATAACCTTGAGCTGCAGGGCCTCCTCAAGATTTCTCTGCTGGGCGGGAGTAAGCTCGTCATCACATACTACTCCTGTAGCCGACATTTCCGATATCAAAGCCCTCAGCTCTTCTATCTTACCTTTGCCGATATAGGTAGCCGGATGGATATTTTCCCTGTTTTGGATAAGCCTGCCCACAACAATCCCTCCGGCTGTATCCACAAGCTCCTCCAGCTCATCAATTGACTGAGTTATGTCATCGTTTTCGGAGGTTGCCACCCCCACCAGCACATATTTTTCTTCCTCATCCTTAATGTCATACATAAATTTTCGTCTCCATTTCCTTTTTATCTTATTGGTCCGGTGCGCCTACCTTGCTTCCGGCCACCCTGCTGCCAATAAATACATCCTCCCTCATGGCTTCATACTCGGTTGGATAATCCTTCATATATTCCTTAAGCTTTATTTCGGCATCCTCATATCTGCCCAGATACTCCAGTGCAACAATTTCATTCTTCCTTAAAATCCTGTTATTATAGGGATCGCTTTGCTGCAGCCCTTTTTCTATATATTTAAGGGCTTCTTCATATTCCCCCGTTTTCATCAGGCATACTGCAAGCTGATTGCAGGCATCACTCCTGTAGGCTCCGTCCTCGCTGATATATTTTTCATAATAATAGATGGCATTAGTATAATCCTTGCGGCTTCTGTATATTTCACCGAGATAATATGCCGCTTCTTTTTCCCCTTCAGTCAGGCTTTCATTAAACTGCTCAAGAGCCCTGTCATAGCTGCCCTGATAGTAATTTATCAGCGCTTCATCAAATTTGGCAATTTTCAGTTCCTTCTGAAGCTGTCCGGCCTGCTCCATCAAAGCCTCCGCCCCGTTTGTGTCGCCCATTTCCTCCAGCAGAAAATACTTTGCGATGTAATACTCATAATTTTCGGGCTCAAGAGCTATGGCACTGTCATAATCCTCCAGGCTTTTTTGTCTGTCACCGGCCAGCTTGTAGCACTCCGCCCGTCTGACATATAGCAATGCATTTTTTTCATTTTTCTTAATCAGCTCTGATAATTTTTCCGCTGCCTTCTCATAATTTCCCAATGACTGATATGCCGCACTTAAATATAGCATCAAATCCATATCCAATTCGGACAATTCCTTAATAGCCAATGCTTTTTCAAATTCCTGAATCGCGCTTTCATATTGCCCCATAAAATAATAAGCAATTCCTTTGCCCCTCAATGCCTTTTTATCATTTTTTCTTATTATGCTCATATCCTTGTCCATATAAGCACGATCAAATGCGGAAATGGCATTTTCATAATCTTCCAGCTTGATTAATGCCATTCCATAATCAATATAATAATCGGCCTTGTCGGGGTTCACCTCCGCAGCAGAGGCAAAGCATTCCGCTGCCTTGATATAGTCCCCCTCATTAAGGCTCCTCTTGCCGTTCTTATAGAAGTTCTCAGCCTTGCTGCAGGCTGAAAAGCTGCCGATTAACAGAATTAACAAAGCAACTGACCACAGAATTCTTTTCATCTTTTGTCCTCCATGGATAGGATAAGCTTCATCGTTATATAGCGATTATTTCGTCTGAATATTTTATTGCTAAATATACTAATATTATACAATACGGCTGGCTGAAAAACAATTATAAAGGATATTATCTTTGCTTTTGTGTCCATTTATCTTGCCTTATCTGACAAAGCCTGTCATATATGAATAATGTATTCATTAATCCCGCTCATAAATAATTCTATATAAATAAAAAGATAATAAAAAGGGTAACATAGCCTGCATAATACTATGTCACCCCGTATCTACTATTTCATCAATTGTATATAGTAGCCTTCATCTATAATATTTATCAGCCGAAGATGGAGATGGTCAGGAAGATGGTTGCTGTCAGGGATGCAACAAGAGATACAACCGTAATCTGTGTATTGATTGAAGGACCGGCAGTATCCTTGAAAGGATCACCAACAGTATCGCCAACAACACCTGACTTGTGGGCATTGGAGCCCTTTCCGCCATGATTTCCCGCTTCAATATACTTCTTGGTGTTATCCCAAAGTCCACCGGAGTTGGACATAAACAGAGCGAACAGCAGCCCGCTGATGATATTTCCTGTAAGGAATCCGCCTATAGCCTGAACTCCACCTACAAATCCAACTATCAGCGTGCAGACAATTGCCATAAGACCTGCAGGAATAAGCTCTCTGATAGCACCCTTTGTTGCTATTTCTATACACTTGTCATATTCAGGCTTTACTCCCTCCTTACCTTCCTTAAGGCCGGGAATATCTTTGAACTGACGATGAATCTCATCAACCATACGCTGTGCGTTGCGATCCACACCCAGCATCAGCATTGCAGAGAAAACTGCAGGTATTGCTGCACCAAACAGCAAACCAAAGAATACCACCGGATCCATGATATCAAAACCGGTTATATATTCGAGAACCTTTTCACCTGCTGCGTTAATCTCATCTACAGCCGTATTAACCTCGCTCATGAAGGCTCCCAACAGGGCGATTACCGTAAGACCGGCTGCACCTATAGCAAAGCCCTTGGTTACGGCTTTTACGGTATTTCCGGCACTGTCCAGGGAGTCTGTAATCTCGAGAGCCTTATCTCCCAATCCGCCCATCTCAACAAGACCACGGGCATTGTCAACGATAGGGCCGTATGCATCGTTGGAAATAATCATACCTACTATTGAAAGCATGCCCACAGCAGCCATGGAGATTCCGAACATGCCATATATCAGAGAGCTCTCTCCATCAGGAGCCAAAGGTGCCACGATATTATATGCTGCCAGAGCCGATACGGCTATACCTACCATTGCAGGCAAAGCACTGAGCAAACCATAGGATACACCTGACAGTATGGTAAATGCAGGACCGGATTCGCATGCCTTGGCAACAGCATGAACAGGAGGTTTTCTGTCATCGGTGAAGTAGTCGCTTGCCAAACCGATAATAACACCTACTGCAAGACCGATTACGCATGCTCCCCATATGCGCCATTCAAAACCAAATGCAAAGGTTGCAACCGCAGTAAGCACCGCATATAGGGCTGTTGTTACATAGGTATTGCTGTTAAGTGCCCTGGTAGGATCTCCGCCTTCCTTCATCCTTGCGGTCAAAACACCGATTATGGATGCCAGAAGTCCGATTGCCGCATAGCAAAGAACCATGGCAACATTGGTATTGCCGCCGATCTTGTTATCAATAGCTACCGCCATAACTATTGCAGCAGCCATGGAAGCAACATTGGAATCGAACAGGTCTGCTCCCATACCGGCTACGTCACCAACATTATCACCTACATTGTCGGCGATAACTGCAGGGTTTCTCGGGTCATCCTCAGGAATGCCCAGCTCTACCTTACCAACCAGGTCTGCAGCGATATCGGCAGTCTTTGTGAAGATACCGCCACCGGCTTTTGCAAACAGAGCCATACTGCTGGCACCAAAGGAGAAGCCCAGCAAAGCTGATTCATTGCCTGTAATAAGAAGCACCAGAGTAACACCCAGCAGGCTGGAGCCTACAACAGCCATACCCATAACCGCTCCACCGCGGAAGCCTGACATAAAGGATGGCTTAATACCCTTTGTCGCAGTTTCAGCAGATTTTACGTTGGCTATAGTAGCTATGCTGATACCAATCTTGCCGGCCAGACCGGAAAATACGGTACCGCATATGTAAGCCACAGCCATGGTTACATTATCCAATATATCTCCCTTCCATATAGGAGAGGGCAGAAATACAAGAATTAATAAAGCCGCAACGATGCAAAAGCTGGTAAGAGTCCTAAACTCCTTCGCCAAAAATGTGTTCGCTCCGTTGCGTATCAGTTTGCTTACCTCTGCTATTTTAGCATTCGAGGAGGGTTGCTTTTCGACCCATTTATAAAGCCAGAAAGCAGCTCCGAACGCCAGTAGGGAAATTACAAGAGAGGCAATTTGGAAAAACAGTAAGCTCAAAAGATTCATCCTCCTTTTATTAAATTAGAAGCAAAAAATCGCTTTGTCATCTATGGTATCACCTTTATAAAAAATGTTCAATAGCTAACACCATCTTTTTGTTTTTTCTGCATTATATATGTTTACTATTTTAATTACCTCCACTTTTGCCCTTATTTTTTGTTGTTTTTGCATATTTTTTATCATTATTTTTATGTTATTTGCACTGTTAATATTTTTGTCTATTTATAAAATTGCTAAATAAACCAGTAACCATCCCACTGCAGCTGTTTAGACTTTAAAAATATTCTAAATAATTTCTGACAGAAATAAACTTTATATTTTCCAATCCTACATTTGTACTCCCAATACGGCTGAAACTTTCCAAAACCTACACAATACGGCTGAAACTTTCCAAAACTTCATTGACATAACAGGGAATCATGATCTACAATTAAACCGATTTCATGTACAGGCCGGACAGTAAATTGAATAATTTACGAGGCTTTTTATTACTGAAAATAAAAAGTATAGCGAATTATCCCTGTTTTATAATGACAGAAGAGGTTCGCACAGAATCTGACAGCCGCCTGTCATTAGCTTACCATTAAGGAGGACTTTTTTATGGAATTTTTGATATCTGGAATAATGGCAATTACCTGGAAGCAGCTTGTCATGTATGCAGTCGGTGCACTGCTGATTTATCTGGCAATAGCCAAGGGCTTTGAACCGTCCCTGCTTTTGCCGATGGGCTTGGGAGCAATCCTCGTAAACATTCCATTATCAGGAGTTATCAATCAGACCGTTGATGTATTGAACACAACAACCGGTACTGCTGAAACATTAACCCAGCATGGTATTATTCAGTGGCTGTTTGAGACTACCATTGAGGCATCGGAGGCTTTACCGATACTCCTGTTCATAGGTATAGGAGCCATGATTGATTTCGGACCACTTCTGTCCAATCCTAAGATGTTCCTTTTTGGAGCAGCAGCACAGTTTGGTATTTTCTTTACAATCGTAGTAGCCGCATTACTGAACTTTGACTTAAAGGATGCGGCAAGTGTAGGTATTATAGGCGCAGCAGACGGCCCTACC
The DNA here is from genome assembly GCA_012512855.1 of Clostridiales bacterium. Taxonomy (GTDB): domain Bacteria; phylum Bacillota; class Clostridia; order Lachnospirales; family Lachnospiraceae; genus Mobilitalea. The sequence goes on along the minus strand of JAAZDK010000031.1, from coordinate 5,470 downwards.
TCAATACTCGTTTCACAGCAGCTCAAATCATCATATGTCGGGCCTATAGCTGTGGCGGCATACTCATATATGGCATTGGTACCCATAGTTCAGCCCTTTGCCATCAAGCTTGTTACCACCAAAAAAGAGCGTCTTATCCGTATGGAATACAATCCGAAGTCCGTATCAAGAACAACCCGCCTTCTTTTCCCTATAATAGTTACCTTCATAGCGGGATTAATAGCTCCTCAATCAGTTGCTCTGGTAGGCTTTTTGATGTTTGGTAATTTGATTAGAGAATCCGGTGTATTGGGCAGCTTGTCAGATACGGCTCAGAATGTTTTACCTAACCTCATCACCCTGCTGTTGGGTATTACGGTTTCCTTCAGTATGAAGGCAGAGGATTTCGTTAAGTGGCAGACTCTGATGATTATGGGCCTGGGCCTGGTTGCCTTTGTTATGGATTCAATTGGTGGCGTGCTTTTTGCTAAATTATTAAACCTGTTCCTTAAAAAGAAAATTAACCCCATGGTTGGTGCTGCGGGAATATCGGCATTCCCCATGTCAGCCAGAGTAATTCAGAAGATGGGTATAAAGGAAGACCCTACAAACCACCTGTTAATGCATGCCATCAGTGCTAATGTGGCAGGCCAGATTGGTTCTGTCGTAGCCGGCGGCGTAGTTATAAATCTTGTTATGCAGCTGCTTGCAAAGTAAGCACCAGGGAAAGGAGTTTATAATCATGACTGATGTAGTAAGAAATGCTTTAGAAATTATGGGAAAAGGCATGCTCTCGATCTTTATAGTTATATTTATTTTATCACTAATCGTCATACTGTTGACCAAGGTTACCACGACCAAGAACGAGCCTGAATCAGAAGAATAGTCTGATACTGATTAATCAATAGCGATAAAATTAGAGACTGCAGCAAGCATAAAACTGCAGTCTCTTTTTATATTCTTAATCCCATTAATTAATTCATAAAATTATGATCGAAAAAAGCTGCTTGCACAAGCTTACTCCGGCCAAACAGCCGGAGAAAACAATCCAATATTGTATATAATTTTAATCAATATTAATTACTCTACCATTCCGAAGCACAGTACGGTGAATTTCTTGTCTTCGTCGCCCTCCTCCATCCTGATGCTGATTTCATGCCAGTCAGACTCCTTTTCATTCAACAAAATTACAGGATGGCAATGAGTCCAGCCTATTTTATGAGGATCCAGGACGGTAAATTTCCTGCCGTCTACATACAGCAGCCCTGCCAAACTCTGCCGAGCCCGAATCCTTATATACCAGTACAAAGGCCTTACACTTAGCCCTTATCTTAATAGGTTCATTTCCCTTATCAGGCTCATGCATCCAGTTATCCGGCAAAATCGGAGTAAAGAAGGTATTCGCATCGAAATCGGCCATCTGCAGCTCCTTATCCTGTCCGCCAAAGCTTCCCTCTTCGACATTAATCAGGCTTATGTTATGGGCTCTGTCAATTTGCATGATGTCAACATAGCTTCGGCCTATGGCAGGTGCCTTATCCAGCTCTATGTCGGCCTGCTCAGGCGGACGCCTCATTGCCTGCTCTATAAAATATGTAATACAGTCGGCCATTATGGTATGTCCGTCATTTGTCGGATGATAGATATCAAAGAAAAACTGACGTTTGCTTATAACATTTCCCTCTTCCCTGGTAAGTTTGAACTGATCCACCACTGCATCCTTGACACTGACCATCGGCAAATCATAGTTATAACCAACACAGGCAAGGCGATCCTGCAGATTCCAGTCATTTTCAAAAACTGCAAACAGCAATATAACCGCCGGCCTATTGGGAGCCGATAATATCCTGTAAACAAGGCTTTCGTAGCAGTCACCCCGGCTTTCGTCATCGGCATCATTCACCGCAAACTCCACTACCACCACATCAGGAAGTACCGTATTATCCTTAAGCACGTCATGCTCATAGCGTATCATTCCAAACTCTGAAGGAGTTCCGCCTACGCCTGCCTTAATATAATTTACCCTTGAACCCGGTCCGCAGATCTCTTTAAATGCCATATAGGATTTATATGCATAGCATTCAGTATGGGGCTTTGCTCCGGCTCCGCCGGTTATTGAACCTCCAATGTATGCTATTGTTACTTCCCCGCCTGCTTTGGCCTTGTTTACCACATCCTGAATCCGTTTAACATTCCCCATATGCATAAGTGATTTGGCTATCATCCTCTTATAGCCTTCACTGTCAAAGGCTACCGGAGGATCCATACCAAGATTTGGAGAATCAAAGCCATCATTGAGGAAAAATCTTATACTGACCCTGGCAGTCTTGCCGATCTCCTTAAACCTGAACAAAACATTGCCGGGCCCGTTATCATCCTCATTTATCTGATATCCGGCCAGCTCAAATACATGCTCCACACCATCTGTGCTTATAAGGGCTTCCATTACGGTGTTGCCCCTGAAGGGGTTGCTTTTGCCGGACATTGTAAAGGCTGCCGTCAGCTGATCTACCTCCTCCGATACAATGGATATGCCGATACTATGTACCACTTTGAAAAAGCCCTCGCTGTCAGCCAACAGCTCCAGCATGCCTTCATCCGTGATTCCTCCGACACTTGCAGCCTTTTTGGCCAGTAAACCGTTAGCCAAAAATACCATGTCATGATACAGTCCGTCGCCCCGATCGGCACCATATATAACCGTATCACATGCTACATAGAAAAAGTTACGCTGTTTTTGCGGGTCCTTTGGAGCATTTACCTTTATCCCCTGCTCTGTTTTGTTATGCATATAGCCCTCATCCTTTCATTATTCGCCCTTATCCTGCAGGCAAATTTTATTTATATCCAGCTTCCGCAGCCATTCTAATTTACAGCTATTATAACAGATTTCATATATTCTATAGATATATGAATCTAACAGGTTTATAGAAAGTAATCCTTTCGGGGTTTTTCTGGTAATAAATAATACCTGCTTAAATTATACCAGAATAAAGGCAAAAGCAAAACAGATGTCTGCAGCTTTCGCTATATAAAGCAAAAAGTTTACGCTGTAAGCATGTTAAAGGTGTTTTCAAGGCACAGGGCTCCATAGCCGAGAGTTCTGTTGGGATATACACTTTCCACCCTGAGATGTCTGGCTCCGTTAATAAGAAATGCCTTCAGCTTTTCACCGTACAAATAGGGATCATTGCCTCTGACAATTCCCCATTCCATCAGCAGGGCGGCACTGCCTGTAACAAAGGGAGTAGCCATGGAGGTTCCGGATTGTGTGGTATAGCCTCCTCCTGGTGCCGTGGAAACAATACCCACACCGGGTGCAACCAGATCAGGCTTAATTTCCAGGTTTCTGGTATAGCCTCTCCCTGAAAAGGGAGCAAAGCTGTCGGTAGTTGAATCATAGGCACCAACCGTTATTGCCCTGAAGGCGGTTGAGGGTATGGTAAGGGTGGTATATTCCGATGGCAACAAAAACCTGGTGGTGGGACTCTTTACTGCGCCTGACGGCAGCCAGATATCATAATTGCCGTTGACTATCCTGCGGGGTACCAGCTCAATTCGCCAGACACCTGAATTAATATAGGTTCCGGTAGGTATCATTTCAATAAAGATTTCCTGCTGTGAGTTATAGGGTGTAGGCACTCCGTAATACAACAGAATCTGGGTCTGCTGCATGATAAACCTCTGGGTACCAAGTATGCTTGGTATCGGGCCTACTCTGGTTCCGCCCGGCGACACTATCGTAATATCAAAATGATCATAATAATTCTTCCAGATCTGAACATTCAAAGAAAACTCAAACTGACTGACACTGAGCTCGACTATCTCCGTCCTGCCCATCTGCAGTACTCCTGCAGCATGATTGCCGGATGCTCCCTCATTGCCGGTTCCGACTATTATATTGTTCTTCCATACATTGGCTACATCATTTAAAAAGGTTTCAATTAGAGATCTGCCTGTATGGGAGCCATAATTATTGCCAAAGCTGACATTGACCGCAACCGGTCTGCCGGCATTCTGGGCAAAGCGCAATGCAAAATCTATTCCCTGCATCAGCTGGGTTGTGCTGGGAAAGGATGAGCCCACCGATATACCCAGCTTCACTATTATCAGCTCGCTCCGGGAAGCCACACCGCGATAAAGGCCGTTGCTGGCCCGTCCGTTACCTGCTGCTATCCCTGCCACATGAGTTCCATGGCCGCTCAGATCGGTGCTGGGCACAATCTCCAGCCTCTGGGGCATCGGAGTACGCAGGGCCTGGTTTATCTGTTCACGGGTATACAAGCTTCCAATATCATAGCCGGAAGGGGGATTTCCTCTGATGGTCTGATCCCAGAGGGCGGCTATCCGTGTCGTCCCGTCGTCATTTATAAAATCCGGATGGGAATAATCTATTCCTGAATCAATAATGGCAACATATACCCCTTCACCATACAGATCAAGAATACCGGTCTGTACCGGATTTATGCAGGAGGCGGTTCTGCCCTGATTAACCTCAAAGGCCAGTCTCTTTGGCTGTTCAATAAAAACAACTTCAGGATACTGGGCCAGGCGCTCTATCAGATACTGGGGAACAGTAAGAATTGCATATTCATTGGTTAATTCAACTGCCGAAATTTGAAGCTCGGCTCTTACCCGGTCAAGACTGCCGGTATATCTTACAATCAGCTCCCACATCTCGGTGTCGGGAGAAAAGCCTGTATTTAATGTGATGGATTTTTGTCTTTCCTGCTCCGGCACATCCAGCGCCAGATTCAACATATTATCTATTTTGCCGCTTGGCTGATTATTAGTCAGCATATAAATAACGCTCCATAGGATTTGCTTTGTATTATTATATGCGCCATTCCTATGATAATTAAAAATCATTTTATATAATCATTAACCGGAAAAAAAAACAGCCCTTAAGCAATAGCGGCAGCTTGATTTATATTTACCTGAAATACATATACTCAGGATACAGACTGTTAAAGTCCTCCTGCTCCGCCAAAGCAAGCTCCACTGCTGATTTCAGTATTTTCTCCATCCGCAAAGGGGCGTCCTTGTCCCTTAAATAGCTGATGGCTCCGCTTAAGGCGCTGTTTCCAACAGGATAAATCCTGCCGGAAAGCTCCTTTGGCAGGAGACCTATATTGACAGCCTTCTGCAAATTCAGCATAAAGCCGAAGCCCCCGGCCAGATATACCTTATCTATATCAGCATACTCTATACCGTATTCCCTAAGCAGAATATCTATTCCTGCCCTGATGGCCGCCTTTGCCATCTGCAGCTGGCGAATGTCCCTTTGAGTGAAATAGAACACATTCCCGGCTTGCCCCTTTATCGGGAAGCCCTCCAAAAAATAATTCTCATCCAGCAGACCGGTTTCATCTATTATGCCTGCATCAAGCAGCTCGCTTACCAGCTCGACTATACCTGTTCCGCACAGGCCGACGGCCTCCTTATCCCCAATTGTCCGGTAAAGAGTTTTACCGTCGGCAATTTCTATATT
>JAAZDK010000030.1 GCA_012512855.1 Clostridiales bacterium | reverse complement strand
GAGCTGGTGTATCTGGTTTTTAATGCACAGCTGACATACAGGGAGGTCGGAGAACTGACCGGGCTGCCGGAGGGTACAAATAAAAGTAAAATGTTTGGAATACGCAGGAAACTAAAAAAAATGCTGAAGGAGGGTGGTTATTAATGGATGAATGTTGTATTATAAGTGACCTGCTTATTGACTATATAAACCGTAATCTGACCAGAGAAGAAAACAGCAGGGTCATTCAACATCTCTCCCGATGCAAAGGCTGTTTTGAAGAGCTTAAAGATATTATCGAGTTTAGAGATATGCTAAATGTACAGATGAAGGAAGTCCCTGATGACATTAAGGTGACAGCCTACGATAAGCTTAAGCAGGATACTCAAAGTCTGACAGAAATACTGGAGTCAAAATCTCCATTTATGGCATTTGACATTTTAAGATATGCACTTAAGCCGGTATAGGAAACATTGGACGTTGTAACACATTTGATATAGGATAGGAGGTATAAATATGAGTGATATTCCAACCAAGGAAATTGCTGAATTGCTGGATGAGGTTTCGACAAAGCTGCCCAAGCTGATAAATGGCCTTGTAGGTTCATTGTATTCGGCAGATGCGGGCAAAAATATTGGTCAGGCTGTTGGGGCATTATACAAGGAGCTGGTTGAGCAGGGAATACCCAAGGAGGATGCGCTTGCAATGGCCAAAGATTATATGATAAGCCTTAAGGATGTTACCTCAAACTTTAGAAAATAATTGTCATGGAGGTAGTAGATTTGGTGACGGTTCTGCATTTTATCAAAACCTTTCTTTTACTGCTGATATACATTGTCCTACTACCTCTTATTCTCTTATGGCTGGGAGCCCGTTACCTGATCTACAGGTATAATTTTCGCAAGGGTATGCTGAGTGCAGGCCTGTCAAGAGAGGATATAAGAGCTTTTATGAAATAGTAGAATAATTGGCCAAGACGGCTTAACAAAATCGGCCGTCTTAGTATCGGTTGTATATGCTGTTGCATAGCTGCAAAAAAGTCAATTTAAATTAAACATACTAATTAAGTTATATCAGGGCTATCATCTGCTGAGATTTGATGCATTTTAAGCGATCATAATCAGCAGCATGATAGCCTTTTGTGCAAAAAACTTATATGCTTCTATTAGTAAGAATAAGTGAAATTTTTCTGCTACGAAATTGCTTCAATCTGTGATATTATTTAGTAATACAGGATAAATATGCCTGTCTGTTGTAATATTTAAAATATGACAGACGGCTGTATCTTGACATATATAAAGCAAATCAGGTGGTTAAGATGTATAAAATTCTTATAATAGAGGATGATCTTACAATTGCAAATACACTGAAGGAGCATCTGGGCAAATGGGATTATGATGTCAGCTGTGTAACCGACTTTAAAAACATTACAGAGCAGCTGGTTCGCTTTGATCCCCATCTGGTCCTTTTGGATGTTGTGCTGCCATACTTTAACGGCTTTTACTGGTGTGACCGGATTCGTAAAATCTCCAAGGTTCCTATTATCTTTATCTCCTCAGCCGGTGACAATATGAATATTGTTATGGCCATGAATATGGGAGGGGATGACTTTATTGCAAAGCCCTTTGATTTAAATGTTCTTACGGCCAAGGTAGGAGCCCTGATTAGGCGGACCTACTCCTTTCAGGGCAAGCTTAATCTTATAGAGCATAATGGAGTCATACTTAATCTTTCTGATGCATCCTTAAGCTTTAACAGCATTAAAATAGAGCTGACCAAGAATGAATATAAAATATTGCAGCTGCTTATGGAGAATGCAGGAAAGGTGGTAAGCCGGGATGATATCATGCAGCAGCTGTGGGAAAGTGATAACTTTATTGACGACAATACCCTGACGGTAAACATGACAAGATTGCGCAGAAAACTTGAAGATATAGGCCTTTCTGGCTTTATATCAACCAAAAAAGGAATAGGATATATGATAGAGTGACAGATAAAGTGACTGAGTAGCAATCTGGATGTGACAGCCCAATTATGCCTGATTGGATGGCAACCTGAAGGAGATTCATATGAAAAAGCTTCTCAAATCTATACTGTTATATATCATAGGTAATATAATAAAGGCCTTTGTTGTGCTTGCTTCATTTGGCATTTTTTTCATAGTCTTTTCACTATATTCACTTCCGACGGAGGCGGTGGTTTATGCTGCCTTTCTGACGCTTTTCTTTATCATGATAGTGGCAGCTATAGATTTTATCCGTTCTTACAAAAAGCATGTGACCCTGTTAAAGCTGAAAAAGAGTATCACACTTTCGGATTTTACCTTTGAAAACACCTTAAATTTCATTGAAAGAGATTATCAGGAGCTTATCAGGGCTTTGGATGAGGACAGAAAAAATCTTGCCTGCTCCAAGGATGCCGCTTACTCCGACATGATAGAATATTACACGATATGGGTTCATCAGATAAAAACGCCTATTTCAGCCATGCGTTTGCTTTTACAGTCGGAGCCCTCAGAGATTAGCAGTGAGCTTGGTGAGCAGCTTTTCAGGATTGAGCAGTATGTTGAAATGGTACTTCAATATTTGCGAATGCAGAATATGAGCAATGATCTGGTTATAAAAAGGTATTCGCTTGATGAAATAGTGAAGCATGCGATAAGGAAGTATTCAAAAATCTTTATCAGGAAAAAGATAAGATTAGACTATGAAGAGCTGGGCTATCAGGTGCTTAGCGATGAAAAATGGCTGACCTTTGTTATAGAGCAGCTTTTGTCAAATGCGCTGAAATATACTAATAAAGGCTGTATATCCATATATATGGATAAGGATATGCCTGATACCCTGGTGATTGAGGACAGCGGAATAGGAATTGATTCAAGCGACCTGCCACGGGTTTTTGAAAAGGGATATACCGGCTTCAACGGCCGCATTGACCAAAAATCAACCGGTATTGGGCTTTATTTGTGCAGGAGCATTTTGGACAAGCTGTCCCATACCATCAAAATTGAAACGGAGGCAGGCAAGGGCACGAAGGTTAAAATAGGGCTTGGAACGGCCAAAATAGCGGGAGAATAGAAGTGTTACCGATTTAAATATTTTAACCTTTCAAATATGTAAGCTTGGGGGAGAAAATGTAAGCTGAAAAAAGGGCATTGCATTTTCTCTTTTGCTATAATCTGCAAATGTGGGGAATAGAAATTTATACAGAAATGAGGTAAAGTATGACACTTTTAGAGGTTAAAAATTTAAAGAAAATCTATACTACAAGATTTGGAGGAAATACCGTACAGGCCCTTTCCAATATGTCCTTTTCGGTAGAGAAGGGTGAATATGTTGCAATTATGGGAGAATCCGGCTCAGGAAAAACTACCCTGCTTAACATAATTGCTGCTCTTGACAAGCCTACGGGCGGAGATGTTTTGCTGAACGGCAAAAGCATAGTAGCTATTAAAGAAAAAGAAATATCTGCCTTCAGAAGGAATAATCTTGGCTTTATTTTCCAGGACTATAATTTGCTGGATACCTTTTCAATCCAGGATAATATATTTCTGCCCCTGGTTTTGTCGGGTATGCCTTATAAGGAAATGAAGGAAAGAATAAGCCCGATTTCAAAAAGACTCGGTATAAGCGATATCCTTGAAAAATACCCCTACGAGGTTTCGGGCGGAGAAAAGCAGAGAACGGCGGTAGCCCGCGCCTTGATTACCAGACCTCAGATTATACTGGCCGATGAGCCGACCGGAGCCCTTGATTCCCATGCAACAGAGAGTCTTCTCAGGCTCTTTTCTGAAATTAACCGAGAGGGGCAGACGATACTGATGGTAACACACAGCATAAAGGCTGCAAGCCATGCCGGGAGGGTACTGTTTATAAAGGACGGAGAGGTATATCACCAGATATATAAGGCTGACAGCTCCAATGAGGTTATGTATCAGAAAATATCGGATACTCTGACCATGATAGCGACAGGTGGTGGCAGATATGAGTAGTTTATTCTATATTAAGCTGGCAGCTACAAATATCAGGAAGAACTCCAGAACATATTTGCCATATATCCTGTCAGGCATCGGAATGGTTATAATGTTTTATAATTTGAACTTTGTATCAAATGCAAGGGATATAGGAAGCGACAGTACCAGCCTCAGAGCGATTCTGAAAATGGGTGTGGTTGTAGTCGGAATATTTTCGGTTACATTTTTGCTTTACACCAACAGCTTTCTGATAAAGCGCCGCAAAAAGGAATTCGGCCTCTTCAACATTCTTGGAATGGAGAAAAAGCATATAGCAAAAATCATGCTTTTTGAGACCCTGATTATAAGCTTTATCTGCATATCGGCCGGTATCCTGGCGGGCATAATTTTAAGCAAGCTGACGCTTTTGCTGCTTTATAAGCTAATCTCATATAAGGTAAGCTTCGGATTTGAGGTTCCTCCTGTTGCAGTGCTGGCTACAATAGCCTTATTCGGGCTGACGTATTTTGCAATTCTTTTGTATAACGTTTTTCAGGTACATTTATCAAAGCCCATAGAGCTGCTAAGAAGCGGCAATGTCGGGGAAAAGGAGCCTAAGACCAAATGGCTTATGGCTCTTCTGGGTGGCACAAGCCTTGCTACCGGCTATTATATTGCCCTGACTGTGGAAGCTCCGCTCAGAGCCCTGAATTTATTTTTTATAGCAGTGATACTGGTAATTATAGGTACAAACTTTTTGTATAAGGCAGGAAGCATTGCTGTTTTGAAAATCCTGCGGAAGAACAAAAGGTATTATTACAAGCCAAATCATTTTATATCTGTATCAGGTATGATATACCGCATGAAACGCAATGCGGAGGGACTCGCCAACATATGCATCCTATCCACTATGGTAATTGTAATGGTATCAACGACAGTTTCTCTTTATATTGGCTTTGAGGACATTATAAGGACCCGATATCCAAGAAATATTGTTATAAGCTCCGGCTCCGCATCGGACAGTCAGGTGGAGGAAATAGAAAGGGTCATAAGAGAACAGACGGCTGGCTTAAATGTTGAAGCAAAGAATATTATAAGCTATCGTTGCGCCGCATTTGTAGTCCGTCAGGAGGGTGAGCACTTCAGCTTCGATAGCTCATGGACCAAAATGGATGATTATATTGCATTACTAACGGTTATGGATATTAATGAATACAACTCGCTAATGGACAGCTCTGAAAGTCTTGCTCTGGGTCAGGCTCTGGTTTATACCATAAAGGGGAAATTGACGACAGATGAGCTGGATCTGAACGGTTATAAGCTTAAGATTAAGAGACAGCTGGATTCCTTCAGTGCAGAGAGTACAATAGAATCGTATCTCAGCAGGAGCTATGTAATTGTTGTTGATAATGATAAAACCATCGAGGCTATAAACAAGGCATTAAGTGACGGGAAAGAAGAAAAACTCGAGCTGGAATATTACTATGGTTTTGATCTTGATGCCGATAAGGAAACCCAGATGAGTTTGACATATACTTTAAATGAAGAAATCCGAAAGCTTATACCCCATAATTATTATGTGGATGGGGTGGCGGTATCAAGAGAATTTTTTTATGCGGTATATGGCGGCCTTTTTTATCTGGGAATATTCCTTGGGCTTCTCTTTATTATGGAAACAGTCCTTATTATCTATTATAAGCAGATCACCGAAGGCTATGATGATAAGGAACGCTATGAAATCATGCAGAAGGTCGGCATGAGCAGGTCGGAGGTTAAGAAGACTGTAAAGGATCAGGTTCTTACTGTATTTTTCCTGCCTCTTGTGACAGCGGTGGTTCATCTGGCATTTGCCTTTAAGGTGATAACCAAGCTGCTGGCGGTTCTAAATCTTACAAATGTAGGTCTGTTTGCAGCATGTACGGCGGTTACTATTATCATTTTTGCCTTATTTTATATCATTGTGTATACCGTCGCTGCAAGAAGCTATTATAAAATAGTCAGCTTTTAGTTTGAAAAGCGCAAGCTTTCAGTCAGATATCCAGTTTGAATCCAAATCTGCCTATATGCATATCCCTATATCATAAACAGCATAGCTGCTATCAGAAAAAACCAATCAAGGCAATAATTTTTGATTGGTTTTTTCTTACTATTAATTATTCAAATTTACTTACAAATTCAATTATTTTGAAGTTTTATTTTTTTTAAATTGCATAGTAAAAAGGCGGATAATAACTTATTTATAATAATAATTTATTAAATATTGGAACATTTGTTAAAAGTATATATAAAAATAAAAGCTAACAAAAAAGAATCTATATATTTTGTACTATAAAACGCACTCTATAATTGACAATGCAACTTGATATAGTTATAATATCGTTATAGCAATATTATATTTTTATAAATTATATCTTCTAAAGTTTTATCTAAATTTAAGATTTATAAAAATATAAGCTTAATTTCAGCTTTCTTTTGTAGGCTTATAACATACGTGGGAGGATTTTTATGAAAGTTGTTATGAACAAAAGGAAGGCCAGGGGATACAGAGAGTTTCTTTATATTTTGCCCTTCCTTATTCTGGTTGCAATATTCTCGTATTATCCGCTGTACGGCTGGGTATATGCATTCTTCGATTATAAACCACCCTTCCCGTTATCATGGGATAAGTTTGTCGGACTAAAGTGGTTTAAATCTATGGTGGACAACAGCGTTAAAATAAAGCAATTGCTTAGCGTTTTGAGAAATACCTTTGCAATTAGCGGTTTAAGCTTGCTTTTCTCATGGTTCCCGATGATTTTTGCAGTGTTTTTGAATGAAATCAAAAACAAAAAATTTAAGAAGTTTGTTCAAACTGTTACAACATTACCTAGATTCATAAGCTGGGTTTTGGTTTATTCAATTGCATATTGCGTTTTCAACAGTACAGGTGTGGTCAATTCGGTGCTGCAGAGCTTGGGCTTGATTGATCAACCTATAATGTTCTTACAGTCATCCGAACATGTATACTTTAAGATGTGGGTTTGGCTTACCTGGAAGGAAGCCGGATGGGCTGCAATCATGTATATTGCTGCAATAAGCGGTATTGATGAGCAGCTGATAGAAGCCGCAAAGGTAGACGGTGCCTCCAGGATGAAGGTTATATGGCATATAACCATTCCTAGTCTTTTACCGACATATTTTGTACTCGTCATGCTTAGTTTGGCTAATCTCCTTTCCAATGGCATGGAGCAGTTCTATGTGTTCGAAAATTCCTTCAACAAGGAATATATACAGGTTCTTGATCTGTACGTATACAATCTGGCCATGGGAAGTGGGGGTTATCCGCTGTCTACAGCAATCAGTATGTTCAAGAGTATTGTCAGTATAATTCTTTTGTTTACTACCAATAAGATATCCAAGATGATCAGAGGAGAAGGATTTATTTAATTACTTGATTTAGTATGAATCCTGACATCCTAATCGGGATTGTTCTTATATGTAATCCGGCACTAAAAGCATATAGCAGGTAAGATAAAAGAATTATGGAATATAATTAGTCTGGAGGAAGTTAGATGAGTATAGATAGTCCTGTGCTTAGAAAGAAGAAAAAGAATAAGATTAAGGTTAGTTTTGCCGATAGAATTATTAATGCAATAACATATATAATATATTCAATTTTTGCATTTGTTTGCGTCTACCCTTTTTACTATATATTTATCAATACCATCAGTGCCAACAATTTAAGTGAGAGAGGCAAGGTTATAATTTGGCCCAAGGAGGTCCACTTTACCAATTATACTGAGGTGTTAAAGATACCGGATTTATTCCAGGCCTTGAAGGTTTCCGTTGCAAGAACCGTAGTAGGAACAGTTGTAACGGTAATTATTGCAGCCTTCCTGGGATACATGTTTACCAGGGAAACACTTTGGAAGCGCAAGTTTTGGTACCGCTTTGTTGTGGCAACCATGTATTTTAATGCCGGTATCATACCGTGGTTCATAACCATGCGCAATCTGCGTCTAACCAATAATTTCTGGGGATACATTTTCCCTATGGCTGTATCGCCATTCTATATAGTATTATGCAAGACCTTCGTTGAAAACACTCCAAAGGAGCTGCAGGAGGCGGCTGAAATTGACGGAGCAGGAACCTTGAAAATATTCTTCCGAATTATTATCCCGGTTATAAAGCCGATACTTGCCACCGTATCCATATTTTCTGCAGTGACGCAATGGAACTCTTTTCAGGATACTCTGTTGCTTGTAACAGATAAAAAATACTATACCCTGCAGTTTCTCCTTTATCAGTATCTGAATCAGGCAACCAGCTTATCCGCTCTGATCAACAGTAATGTCTCTGCGGAAAGTCTGGCAGCTACTCTTGCCAGAGCTCAGACAGCAACAAGTGTGCGTATGACGGTTACAATAGTGGTAGTTACACCTATCCTGTTGGTATATCCGTTTTTCCAAAGGTTCTTTGTAAAAGGTATAATGATAGGAGCAGTAAAGGGATAATGAACAATGAAGCAATTCATTGTTTATTATAAACAACAGGGATCTGCAAAACTATATAGCCTGATACTTTCATATGACTAATGCGGATTGGTTGCGGATCCACCGGACAGCCGCGTACATATTGAAAGACGTGCAGTAAAAATCAGGTTATTCTTTTGCATATCTCTGGACTATAATAAGGGAGGAATAATGAATGAGTATTAAAAAGCTAATCTCAGTTATGCTGGTTACTGCTATGGTTATAACTGCTTTGGCAGGCTGCGGTAAAAAGGCTTCAAAAGATAGCTTTGAAGAAACCTTAACCATTGATGTTTATGACGTAGCAGCTAACTACCAGGGAATGCAGACAGGTTGGTTCCAAAAGGTTGTTAAGGACAGATTCAACATCGAGCTGAACATAATAGCTCCTCAGGTTGCCGGTGATGCTATCTTCCAGACTCGTGCATCCACAGGTAATCTGGGTGACATTGTACTTCTCGAAGCTGAAACCTTCATTGAGTGCGTTCAAAACGGACTTATCAAGGACATTTCAAAGGAATTTGCCGAGACCAAGTATCTGAAGGATTACAAGGATCAGATCGATACCTTTAACAAAGGTATTCCTGGCAACGATGATGTTAAGACCTACGGTATTCCTACTCAGATGACCAACACATCACCGACATCATATTCACAGGAAGTTATTTATTCAAGCCCGCTTCTTCGCTGGGACCTGTACAAGGAGCTTGGAATGCCTGAAATCAACGACTTAGATGGCCTTTTGGATGTTCTTGAGGCTATGATGAAGAATCATCCTACCAACGATGATGGAGATCCGGCTTACCCGTTCTCCCTGTGGCCTGACTGGGACGGCGGCGACAGAATGATTGGTATTGCAAACGTAGTACAGCTTACAACATGGTACGGTGAGAAGATTAAAGAGTCTATTATTCTTAAACCCGACGGAACCTTTATACCTCTTACCGATAAGGCTGGTTCATATTACAAGATTTTACAGTTCCTCAACAAGGCTCAGCAGAGAGGTCTTGTTGATCCCGACTCCGGTACACAGGACTGGAATACAGCCTGCGCTAAGATGTCAGCAGGACAGGTATATCTGATGTGGTACAGCTGGCAGGTTGGTTTCTGGAATTCACAGGATAGACTTAAGAACGGTAACGCATTTATCTTTGTTCCTGTAAAGGATCAGATGTACTATGCTGAAGCTGATACCTACTATGGCAGCGGTCGTGTATTTGGTGTAGGTTCAAAGGTTGATGGGGAGAAGTATAAGAGAATTATGGCGTTCCTTGACTGGTATGCTAGCCCAGAAGGTCTGGAATTCCAGCATTGCGGTATCAAAGGCTTCACCTATGAAGTTGGTGAGGACGGAAAATATATCCGCATCAACGACAACGCTCTGATGGATAACCTGCCGGTTCCTGAAGAGTACGGCGGTGGCGGCTTCCAGGATGGTAACAATGCTATCAACCAGTGGATTGTTGACGCTATCAGCATCAATCCTAACACAGGCGAGCCTTATGCAAGCCAGTATTGGAAGTCCTATAAGGAAGCTACTATGACCGATATGAAGAGAGAATGGTCAGAGAGATTCGGTGCAGAGCATGATGTTGATTATATGAAGAAGAACAACAAGCTTGTTATCAGCCCGAATGTCAGCGTAGCACTTCCTCCGGATACAAACGATATCTCCGTAATACGCAAACAGTGTAATGAAACCGTCTGCGACTACTCATGGAGAATGATATTCGCTAAGTCCCAGGAAGAATTCGATGCTATGTGGGATGAGATGGTTCAGAAGCTGGAAGGCTTTGGCTTCAAGGATCTTGTTGAATTTGACAAGGCTAAGTTCCAGGTTGAGCTGGATGCCAAGAATGCTGCTGCTAAGAAGTAATTATTGAAAAGCAATCAAAATAAAATATATTAAAGCCATAAATCATTCATGCCACAAACAGATTCATCTGTTTGTGGCATGAGTTTTTGTTTCATATATATAATGTATGTGCTATACTATATAGGAAGCTGAACTTGTGAGACAGAAAGTTTATAATACGGGAGATGAAGAATGAAAAAGCTGGTAATTGGAATATTGGCTCATGTGGATGCAGGAAAAACAACCCTGGCTGAGGGGATACTTTTCAAGACAGGAAGCATCAGAAAGGCCGGCAGGGTGGATCACAAGAATACCTTTCTGGATACATATGAGCTGGAACGGGAAAGAGGTATTACCATCTTTTCAAAACAGGCGGTGTTTTCCTATAAGGATATTTATGTGACCCTGCTTGACACACCTGGGCATGTTGACTTTTCGGCAGAAATGGAAAGAACTCTGCAGGTATTAGACTATGCAATATTGGTAATAAATGGAAGCGATGGTGTTCAGGGACATACTGAAACCTTATGGAGCCTGCTTGCCAGATATAGGATACCTGTTTTTATTTTCATAAATAAAATGGATCTTGAAGGTACAGAGCGTAAAAGCTTAATTGAAAATCTTAAAAAACATCTGAGTGAAAGCTGCATTGATTTCAATGATGATATAAATTCTACCGCTTTTCAGGAAAATATAGCAATTTGTGACGAAGCTATGCTAAGTAGCTACCTTGAAAAGGGCAGTTTAGACGGTTGTGATATAACAGAAATGATAGCTGAAAGAAAGGTTTTCCCCTGTTATTTTGGCTCTGCTCTCAGGTTGGAGGGAGTGGACGCTTTTCTTGATGGACTGGCAGGTTTTACTAAAATAAAAAGCTATCCTGAAAGCTTCGGAGCCAGAATATATAAAATTGCCAGGGATGAACAGGGCAACCGGTTAACCTATATGAAGATTACGGGCGGGCATCTTAAGGTTAAGACCCTGCTCAGCAATAAAAGGACCTATGCATTGGATGTTAATAATAGCGGTCTGAAATATGATCTTAATATGTTGGCCGATGATGCCGGAAGAAGTACGACAGATGGCAGTGCCTTGGAGATTTGGGAGGAGAAGGTTGATCAGATAAGAATATATTCAGGAGTTAAGTATGAGACTGTTGATGAGGCTGATGCGGGAACTATATGTGCTGTTACCGGATTGTCAAAAACCTTTCCCGGAGAGGGCCTTGGAATTGAATTAGGATCGAATCTGCCTTTGATAGAACCGGTTTTGAATTATCAGCTGATATTGCCTCAGGATTGCAGTCCATATGTTATGTTCACCAAGCTGCTGCAATTGGAGGAGGAAGAACCCCAGCTTCATATAGCATGGAATGAGAAGCTTAAGGAAATTCATGTCCAGCTTATGGGTGAAATCCAGCTGGAGGTATTAAAAAATATCATATTGGAGCGCTTTGGGGTAGAGGTAGAGTTCGGACCCGGTAATATCATGTATAAAGAAACCATTCTGGAGCCGGTAATAGGTGTGGGACATTATGAACCCTTAAGCATTATGCTGAGGTGCATCTGCTGCTGGAACCGGCAGAGCCTGGCAGCGGCCTGCAGTTTTTCAGCAAATGCAGTGAGGATATGCTGGATCGGAACTGGCAGAGAGCTGTCCTTACGCATCTTGAGGAAAAGGAACACGTAGGGGTTTTAATTGGCGCGCCGATTACAGATATAAGGATTACGCTTATTGCAGGGCGAGCCCATCTTAAGCATACGGACGGAGGGGATTTCAGGCAGGCTACCTACAGGGCTGTACGTCAGGGGCTAAAGAAGGCAAAAAGTGTACTTCTTGAGCCATATTACAGATTCAGGCTGGAGTTGCCTGCAGATTGTGTTGGCAGAGCTATGACGGACATTAACCGGATGAATGGCAGCTTTAAGCCGCCTGAGCTTTCCGACGGAATTGCCATACTTAACGGAACTGCACCAGTTGCCACTATGAGGGGTTATCAGATGGAGCTGACTGCATATACCAGAGGAAGAGGCAGGCTTTTTTGTGTGCTTGACGGCTATAAACCCTGCCATAATGCCAATGAGGTCATAGAAAAATATGGCTATGACAGTGAGGGCGATACTGACAATCCCACAAGCTCCATATTTTGTGCCCATGGAGCAGGATTTGTAGTAGAATGGAATAAAGTAGAGGATTTCATGCATATTGACAATTCATGGCATCTGCCTTACAATAAGTTAGGAGAAAAAGCAGATGATATGAGATCAAAGACAATAAACCCGGCAAAGGAGAGTAAGGCAACTGCGGGGGAGGCATCTGGAGCCGGAAAATCAGGCTACAACAGCTCCTGGCAGGAGGATAAGGAGCTGGAGGATATATTTATCCGTACCTTCGGACCGATTAAGGACAGACGGGCCTTTTTCAAAAAGGAAGAAAGAAAAATTTATAGTGAGGAAAACAGCGGACAGAAGAGTAATAACGGTGCTGATGGAGCAGCCAACCATAAAAGAGGCATAAATAAGGAGCAGCCAAAGGAGTATCTGTTGGTGGACGGCTACAATATTATATTTTCCTGGGATGAGCTTAATGAGCTGGCAAAGGAAAATATGGACGCGGCCAGATATAAGCTGATGGATATGCTCTGTAATTACCAGGGCTACAAAAGCTGCATAGTAATACTTGTATTTGATGCTTATAAAGTCAAGGGTGGACTGGGTGAAGTAATAAAATACAACAATATCCATGTAGTCTATACCAAGGAAGCTGAAACTGCTGACGATTATATTGAGAAGGTTACCCATGATATTGCAAAAAAGCATTTCGTCAGGGTGGCAACCTCCGATGCTTTGGAACAACTTATAATTATGGGGCAGGGAGCTATAAGGCTTTCTGCAGCCGACCTTAAGGAGGAAATAAAACGGGTAGCGGAGCAGATACGGACAGAGCATCTGGATAAGCAAACAGGTGGCCGTAATTATATAAGAGAGCATTTTGATGAAGAGCTTCTGGATTTTTTACTGAATAATAAACAAGATAAGGATGTTAAGCGCGATAAATAAAACCCCTAATATAAATAAAGTTATTGGTAAGGTATGCTTTCTTAGGTCTGTATATCAGTTAATATATGCGAGAGCGACTTACAACTGTCATATGAGCTTTAGCTTTTATATATAAATTTAGGAAGCAAAAGCGAGTGAGACTCGATCATTAATTACTACAGACAATGGATAATTAAGATTACAGAATATAGATGATAAATAATTACTGACAATAAAATAAAGGGAGGTATAGATATGCTTGAGGACAGAGATATGCTTGATTTGCTGAAAACAAGAAGAAGTATAAGAAGTTATAAGGATAAGGAAATTGAAGCAGAGCAGCTTGAGCAGATTCTTAAGGCGGGACTTTTGGCCCCATCCAGCAGAGGCCGAAGGCCATGGGAATTCATTACCGTAATCGATAAGCAAAAGCTAAAGCTACTTTCCGGTTGCAGGGAGGGGAGCAGCTATTTTCTTGCTGATGCTGCTGCGGCTGTTGTAATTGCAGCTGATCCGGCCAAATGTGATGTATGGGTTGAGGACTGCTCCATTGCAGCCATTATTATGCAGCTTACGGCTCATTCCATGGGCCTTGGCTCCTGCTGGATGCAGGTGAGAGAACGTTTTACTGTAAATCAGGAAAAGGTAGAGGATTTTGTGAAAAGAACTCTTGATATACCGGAAAACTATCATGTTGAATGTATCCTGGCCTTTGGATATCCGGATGAGGAAAAAAGGGCATATGAGGACAAGGATTTGCCATATGACAAGCTACACTGGGAAAAATTCTGATTAAGGAGGAAGGCGGTATTATGACCGGACAAGTGTTATATAATGATGTTGAACTAAACAAGGTAAGTGTGCAGGACCCATATTATGTGAATGCATTTGAAAAAGAAATAGAATATCTTAAATCACTTGATGCAGACAGGCTTTTGGCAGGATTTCGCCAGGTTAAAAGGCTGAAAGCCAAGGCTGAAGTATATGGGGGATGGGAAAATACCGAGATTAAGGGCCATACCCTCGGCCACTATTTGACTGCAGTTGCACAGGCTTATGCTGCAACGAAAGATAATGAGCTGCTTAAGCGTGTGCATTATATGATTGATGAGCTTGCCGAGTCGCAGCTTGAAAGTGGCTTTTTGTTTGCATCAGGCGAATATCTCTTTGATAATGTGGAGCAGGGCAAGCCTGCCTGGGTTCCCTGGTATACGATGCATAAGATTTTTGAAGGCCTGATTGCCGCATACAGGTTAACCGGATACAGAAAAGCCTATGAGGTCTTTGACAGGCTTGCCGACTGGGTTTATGACAGAACCTCAAGATGGGATGAGGAGCTTAATTTGCGTGTTCTTAAGGTGGAGTATGGCGGCATGAACGACTGCCTGTATGATGTGTATTCATTTACCGGAAAAGAAAAGCACCTGATCGCTGCCCATAAATTTGATGAAATGGCTCTGTTTAGCGCCATACGGGACGGTAAGGACATACTTAACAATCTGCATGCCAATACCACCATACCCAAGTTTGTCGGCGCCATGAAGCGCTATATGGTAGTGGAAGGCTGCGAGCCTTTCTATCTGGAGGCCTGCGAAGGCTTTTGGGATATGGTGGTGGAGCACCACAGCTATGTAACAGGCGGCAACAGCGAATGGGAGCATTTCGGTCCGCCTGACAAGCTTGATTGTGAAAGGACCAGCTGCAATTGTGAAACCTGCAATACCTACAATATGCTGAAGCTTTCCAAGGGACTGTATCAGATTACAGGTAAGAAAAAATATCTGGATTTTTATGAAAATACCCTGATTAATGCGATTTTGTCATCCCAGAATCCCGAAACAGGCATGACAATGTATTTCCAGCCGATGGCTACGGGGTATTTTAAGGTATATTCCACTCCCTATGATAAATTCTGGTGCTGTACCGGGACCGGAATGGAAAACTTCACAAAGCTGAATGACGCTATCTATTATACCAGGGAAGATAATGGAGTATATGAAATAACTGTAGGAAGGTATGTAAGCTCCGAGCTTACACTGGAGGATATGCCGCTTAAGCTGAAGATGGAGGCTGGCTTCCCTTACGATGATTATTGCAGGATAAGCCTGCCAGAAGTAAGTGAGGGGCAGCGGCTGGTGATAAGGCTGCGTATACCTGACTGGAGCTGCAGCCGGGATTTGCCGGATGTTAATGGTTCAAGGGAGGGTATTTACGAAAGGGATGGCTTCATCTATTTAGACAGAAATTGGAGCAAAAATGATCTTGTAAATATCCGTTGGCAGATGACTGTTACATATCATGATTTACCGGATAATCCCCATAGTATAGCCTTCAAGTACGGTCCGGTTGTACTTAGTGCCGGTCTTGGAACAGAAGATATGACTACTTCCAAAACAGGTGTCAATGTTACAATTCCTACAAAAAACATTGATATAAAGGATTATATTCTGGTTAAAGGGATGACAGTTGAACAGTGGCTGTCAAGGCTTCCCGAGCATCTGATAAGAAAGCCGGGCAGTGACAGGCTCGAGTTTGTTCTGAGGAATACAGATGAGGATGACCGGCTGGTATTTAGCCCGCATTTTATGCGATATAAGGACAGGTACGGAATTTATTTTGTAATCTTTGACGAAAATTCACAGGATTATAAGGCTCACCTTGAGGAAGAGGAAAGAAAACGCCTGCTGGAGCTTAATACTATTGACATCATCCCTGTTGGAAATGATCAGTATGAATTAAAGCATGAGATTAAGGGTGAGAATACCTTTGCCGATACAGGCAACGGTTATATTCACAGGGGTGCCCACCCAAATGGCGGTTATTTCTCCTACACTATGAAGGTAGATGAAAGTGCCACAAATGAGCTGCAGCTATATTTGAGCATAGAGGGCTCACCGGTTGCCTACAGGATATTTGTTGATGACACTATGCTGGTGGACAGCTCAACCCCCGGAGGCTGGCCTCCAAAGATATATCTCGAAAGGATAGAATTACCTGGAGAACTGGTGAGCGGTAAGGACAGGGTAACGATAAAATTTGTCAACTGCTCGGAGCGGGGCTGGTTTAAGGTATATAACCAGATTAGAATGGTCAGAAAGCACGGATGATATATCTGCAAGGATAAGCGTGACTTATTAATTTCTTAAAGAATAAACGGATAATTTATTTTGCAACTAAAAGGCTGATAAGAATGCGAATAGGTATAAGGCTTCTTATTAGCCTTTTAGTAAATAGCTAAATTTGTTTCATTTAATCTCAGATTATAAGCTCTTTTATATTATATCAACAGTTTTTCAAAGCATTCAATTGTCGTATCCTTCCACTGTTTATATGAGTAGAACTTAAATCCTAATGATGTCCAAAAATTTTTGGCAATATTGTTCTCTTGAAGTATGCCAATTCTAACTTTGTTATAGCTCTGCTGTTTTAGCTTTTCCTCAAACATATTATATGCAATTTTGCCATAACCTTTAGAGTGATATTCACTATGAATCATTAGTAAACCTATCCAGGGACAATTGTCAGAAGGATTATTTTTAAGAAAGTCAATAATTCCTATATACCTATTCTCCATAAAAATAAGATAGCTTTCAGTATTCTGATTAAGAAACTCATTTTTTACATCATTTATTGATCTTAAAGGAACACTGTTTTCAAGAGTATTATAATGAGTATTTGAATTAATAATTTCCAGTACAATATCTAATAAGTCTTCTGTAATGGGCTGAAACATCATCAAGAACCATCCTTTGATAAATTTTAAATTACTTTGTAATAACCGCAATAACAGCTAAAAAACAGGATTCAATATTAATAAAATCCGGAAATCGGTTATCAACAGATTTCCGGATAATTTATTATTATTCAATTTTTGTGTATTACTCCCATTCAATAGTGGCACATGGCTTCGGGCTTAAATCGTAGCAGACACGGTTTACGTTGGGCACTTCCTTAAGGATGCGATCTGTTATCCTAAGAAGGATGGGCCAGTCTATCTGTTCTATGCTGGCGGTCATTGCATCTACGGTATTAACAGCACGTATGATTACAGGATATTCATAGGATCTGGCATTGTTTTTAACACCCACTGACTTGAAATCAGGTACCACTGTGAAATACTGCCATACCTTTTTGTCAAGACCGGCTTTAGCAAATTCCTCCTGCAGGATTGCGTCAGATTCCCTGACTGCCTCAAGGCGCTCACGGGTGATGGCTCCAAGACAGCGAACTCCAAGACCGGGACCCGGGAAGGGCTGACGGAATACCATATACTCAGGTAGGCCCAGCTCCAGGCCGCAGGCCCTTACCTCATCCTTAAACAGATAATAGAGGGGTTCTACAAGCTTAAAGTTAAGATCCTCCGGCAAACCACCCACATTATGATGGGATTTAACCACCTTTGCGGTCTTGGTGCCACTTTCAACGATATCAGGGTAAATGGTTCCCTGAGCCAAAAATTCTATTCCCTCAAGCTTTCTGGCTTCCTCCTCAAATACACGGATGAATTCGGCACCTATAATTTTACGCTTATGTTCCGGATCAGAAACATTGGCCAGTTTGGATAGGAAACGCTCGCTGGCATCTACATATATAAGGTTGGCATCATATTGGTCACGAAATACCTTTACAACATTTTCAGATTCGTTCTTACGCATCAGGCCATGGTTGACATGAACACATACCAGCTGCTTGCCGATAGCCCTAATCAGCAGGGCGGCTACAACCGAGCTGTCCACTCCGCCGGATAGGGCAAGCAATACCTTTTTATCGCCCACCTGTTTTCTGATTTGCTCCAGCTGATCTTCGATAAAATTCTTCATATTCCAGTTGGCCTGGGCCTTACAGCAGTCAAAGATAAAGCTTCTGAGAAGAACATTAAGCTTGTCCTCATCCTCAGGCCAGGAATCAAATGCCATGCTGCACTTTGCCTTTTTATGGCCTACAGCCATAATAGGGATACCGGAAGAGTAAAGCTCCTGCTCAACATCGATTTCTACACCGTCTACTATGTTGTTTTCCCCACCGTTTATGATAATGCCTTTAAGATTGGGCATGCTTTGCAGCTTTTTTACTGCTATGTCATGGGGATGGATCTCGCTGTACACACCAAGGGCACGGATAGCCCGGGCTATATTGGTATTTACATGGCTTCCGAGATCAAGTACTACAATCATATCCTGCTTCATATGTACCTCCATAATCAAAAGAATCTTCCATGCTAAAACAGCTTCCATTCAAAAAAATTGCTAAATTGTTTGCAAATTAACATATTTTTAAGACATTAATTAATATTAGCACAGATTGACCGGTATGAAAAGAGGTTCGCAAGCTCTTTCATCCTATGCAGTAATTAGTTTTTCTACTATATAAAATTAAAAATTTTGATTTGTGCCTGAATAAAAATTTGGTTATGGTATAAGAGAACGGTTATCGACAAACTCAAAGGAGAGGAGTAATAATATGAACCTGCTTTATAAGGGAAAGACAAAGGATGTCTATCAGTTGGAGGACGGTAATTATCTTTTAAAATTCAAGGATGATGCTACAGGTGAAAACGGAAAGTTTGATCCGGGCGCAAATACTGTCGGGCTTACAATAGAAGGAGCCGGACTGGCGGGTCTGAAAATGACTAAATACTATTTTGAGAAGTTAAATAAGCTTGGGATACCAACACACTATATAGACGCAGATTTGGACAGTGCCAGCATGACTGTTAAGAAGGCTACGGTTTTTGGCGAGGGGCTGGAGGTTATATGCCGTTATCGGGCTGTTGGCAGCTTTATCAGAAGATACGGTAAATATGCCAAGGAAGGGCAGTCGCTGGATGCATTTGTTGAATTTACCCTTAAGGATGATGCCAGAAATGACCCGCCCATTACCGAGGATGCCCTGGATATGCTGGGAATTATGACAAAGGAAGAGTTCATGACTGTTAAGGATCTGACCAAAAAGATTGCTGGAATCGTTAAGGATGATCTGGCTGCCAGAGGTATTGAGCTGTATGACATTAAGTTTGAATTCGGCCGGGTTGGTGATGACAAGCACATTGCCCTGATTGATGAAATTTCAGGCGGCAATATGAGAGCCTACAAGGATGGAAAATGGCTTGAGCCGCTGGAGCTGAGCGAGCTGGTTACAAAGTAATTTGAAGGCAAAATGAATGAGTTTAAAATGTAATAGTATATCTCAAAGATACCTGCTGCATGGGCAGGTATTTTTTTGCTAACTGCTTATATTCTATGTCAATCAGCGTATATTTAAATACTTGTATGATTCTGCCCTGAGAGTGTAGAATAGTATCAGGAGTAGATATTCGGTATAATTTTTCGGAAGGTTGAGATGGTGAGGGCCATGAATAAAAAATACGACAGGCAGATCATGCATATTGATATGAATTCCTTCTATGCATCCTGTGAGCAGGCAGCAAATCCTGAGCTTAGGAACGTTCCGTTGATAGTGGGTGGAGATCCTGAAAAACGCAAGGGTATTGTACTGGCTGCCAGCTATGATGCAAAGCGATATGGGGTAAAGACTACAATGACCCTGAATGAAGCTGCCAGATTATGTCCGGAAGCAGTATTTATCAGAGCAAACCATGAGCTTTATGAGGAAATGTCCGGACAGGTAATGCGGATTTTTGCCGAATATGCTCCTGTGATGGAGCAGCTGTCAATAGATGAGGCCTTTCTTGATATGACCGGAACAGAGCAGCTATATGGGGATTTAAAGCAGTTGGCAAGGAAGATACAGAACAGAATCATGGATGAACTTTTGCTGCCTTGCTCTGTAGGTATTTCATCCAATAAATTGCTGGCTAAAATGGCATCGGATTTTAAAAAGCCGATGGGTATTACCACTATATATCCTGATGATATTAAGGAAATGATTTGGCCACTGAAGGTGTCCGAGCTTTTCGGTGTAGGCAAAAAAACCGCCATGAAGCTAAATCAGTTGGGGATTAGGACAATAGGGGAGCTGGCTAAAACAGATATAGGCGTTTTAAGCGGCCTTCTGGGTGAAGGTACTGCAATGATGCTGCACAATTATGCCAACGGAATTGATCCTTCTCCAGTAGTATCCAGCAGAGATGAAATAAAAAGTATCGGACATGAGATGACATATCCTGAGGATTTAACCCGAATCGAGGATATATTGAGGGAGCTTCTGGTTCTGGTGGACAAGACTGCTTACAGACTAAGGCAGAAAGGGCAGAAGGGTAAGACTATCAGTATAAAGATTAAATTAAATGATTTTACGTTAATAACAAGAGCCCATACCATTAGTGAAGTAACGGATTCTGCCGACTGTATATATCAGGTGGCAAAGGAGCTGGTTACATCCTGCAAAATAGCAAAGCCGATTCGCTTGCTTGGGGTAACTGTATCTAATTTTGAGGATGACAGCATAAAGCAGCTGTCCCTGTTTTCACAGGATAATGACAGAAAAAAGCTTGATTCCATGCTTGATGAAATCAGGGGAAAATACGGCTTCGATGCTATAAAGCGGGCGGCAAGCCTTACAAGTCCATTTAACCAGCAGTAGATTAGCTTTATGGATGGAATGTGTTTTTTTAGGAAAATAGATGTAGAATTTAATGTTTAGTCATCTCGGCTATTAAAGAGTTTGTCTTTATATGATATAATACTGTTGCGCTAAAAGCTTTTAGATAATTGCAATAGTTGCACACTAACACGTTTTTGACTGATTTTGAATGCTATTTTAAGTAACAGGATGTAAGCTGGATGATTTTATTTTATCATTATCGGAGGAGGTAATTTATGAGTAGCTGGAAGCATCTTGATGAATTTCTGAAAGAGAATCTGAAAAAAGGTCCTGCCGGTTGTGGCTGCGCCGTAGCACAGGATGGGGAGATACTGTTTGAGCAGTATTACGGATACGCTGATATTGAAAAGCAAAAGCCCATTACTGAGAAATCAATATTCAGGCAGTTTTCAACCACAAAGGTTATAGTTTGCACAGCAGCCATGATTCTGTTTGAAAGAGGAAAATTCCTTCTGCAGGATCCGATTTATGAATATTTCCCTGAGTGGAAGGACACCATGGTGGCTGAGAAGCAGGAGGATGGTACATATAAAATAAGGCCTGCAAAGAGACCTATTCAGGTAAGGGACTGCTTTACCATGTCAATGGGTATCGGATATTTTGGGGAAGATTATACCCATCAGATGGCAATGAAGGTAAGGCAGGAGCTTGCCAAGGAAGTAGGAGATTATACATTAAGACAGGATATCAGGGCCATGTCCAAGGTGCCTATTGCCTTTGATCCTGGAACACGCTGGCTTTATGGCTTTGGCCATGAGCTTGTAGCCGGCCTTATCGAGGTGGTATCAGGCAAGACTGTCGGTCAGTTCCTGCATGATGAAATATTTGAGCCTCTGGGAATGAAGAGTACCGGATATCGTTATTTTGGTGATCTTAGGGAACAGATGGTTACCTTGTATAACCGCAAGGAGGATGGCAGCCTGGAGCCTATGAAGGCATTTATGGATGAAAGACATGAGCCGGATGCCAGGTATGAGGCAGGAGGAGCAGGCCTGTTTTCAAGTGTTCGTGATTATCTGATATTCTCACAAATGATGGCTTGCGGCGGAGAGTATAAGGGAACCAGAATCATCGGAAGAAAGACAATAGATCTGATGCGTATGAATCAGCTTGATGAGCAGCAGATGAAGGATTTCACCTTCCCTTATGTTGATGGTTACGGTTACGG
Organism: Clostridiales bacterium; assembly: GCA_012512855.1. Taxonomy (GTDB): domain Bacteria; phylum Bacillota; class Clostridia; order Lachnospirales; family Lachnospiraceae; genus Mobilitalea. The sequence continues at coordinate 4,353 of JAAZDK010000030.1, read as the reverse complement.
TCTGGGTGTCAGAACTATGCTAAATCCTGCCAGAACCAGCAATACATCTGTAGGAGAGTTTGGATGGACCGGTGCCCTTGGTACCTATGTTGCAATCGATCCCAGCGAACGCGCTTCAGTGGTATATATGCACAATCTTGTTCCAAACATGGAAGAGTATACCCACCACAGGGTACGCAATATCGCATTTGGAGCATTAAAGTAAAGGAAAACGGCTCATACCTTACCTGGATGGTACGGCATGAGCCGTTAGCTTGTATCTGAGCTTTACATTCCTGCTTATCTAATCCAGGCAATACCACGGAGGGATTTCGTCAAATTTGGCTAATGAATATCAGTAAGCGAATAAGTTATCAGTGGAAAATGGCTAATTTCTTTTTAAAGTTAGCTTCTCCAGTATTTTTGCATCCTTGACAGAGAAGATATCCAGACAGTGGAGGGCGCGAGTGCATACGGTATATAAGAGGGTATCCTCGTCAGAAGAATAATCATCAGCTGAGCCTATAACAGCAACGACGGCATCAAATTCAAGTCCCTTGGTCAGATATGACGGGATTATGATAATTCCAGGGGGTATCCAGCTGCTGTTGCTATCTATCAGGACGGTGTTTATCTTGCTGCTTATTTTATTATATAATAGATTGCAGTCATACTGGGTTCTGCAAATTACGGCAATTCTATTGTAATTATCCACTTTAAATGACATCAGGTAATCAGTTAATGCTTTGCATAGCTCAACAAAAGTATCTGAGCTATAAATCAGCGGCTCTTTTCCGTGACGGCCGAAGGACTCAATATTTGATGGAAGAATCCTCTGGGCAAAGCCCATTATTTCCTGGGTTGAGCGGTAGCTCTTGCTAAGCTCAAGATATTCCAGCTCATCATGAAGTATATTCTTTAATTCCTTCAAATCAGCTATGCTGCCATAGCTATTTATATTTTGCTTGGGATCTCCAAGTATGGCTATATTGCTGTGGGAATAAAGCCGGAACAGGAATTTGAACATAGCCTCGGAATAATCCTGCGCTTCGTCTATTATGACATGCTTTGTGTCCTTGTCGGCCTCAATCATGCCCAGCAGGCTCATCATATAAAGTACGGGAGCCTGATCCTCATAGAGCAGAAGGCCGTCATCCAGTGCATTTACCGTATATTTGACCAAGTCCTCCGGCAGGCCTTTGGCAGGAATATTGCTGCTTATATAATCGCTAAAGAGCTTGCGGTAAAGGCTGACAATATTTAAAGAGCAGATCTCGTCAGCAGTCTTTCTGCAAACTTCCAGCTCCTTAGTTAGCTTAAGACGGGCGAGTGCCTTTATTTCTCTCTCATTAAGATCGATTCTTTCTGAAAGCTCAGCCTCAAGCTCCTTCAGCCGATGGGGTTCATATTCATTTATACGATACCTGATCATAAAATTAATATGGGACAGTCTCCGGGCTATGGGCATACCTGCAAGGCCTTCATGATAAAGCCTGTCTATCTCGTCTTTGCTGGCGAAGATATGATCATTTACACTTATATCCTCAAATACATGATAATTCTTTTCCAGTTCGGTAATGTATAACTCTATTATTTTTACAAAATCCTTTGACGCCTTAAAGCGTATAATTTCTGTACGTTTGCCTGATTTACCGCTATTTATACTAAGCAGCAGATCCTCCATATATTCGTCATAGCTTTCATATTTTGTAAAGCTCTCCTCCAGTATCTCCCTTACCAGCTTATTCATGGTTTTATACTGGATATTTTCCTCACCCAGTTCCGGCAAGACATTGGAAATATAGTCGGCAAATGCTTCATTGGGAGCAAATAAGGCTATATTTTCAGCCTTGAGGTTGTTGCGGTGGCGGTAGAGCAGATAAGCCGCCCTGTGGGTTGCAATAGAGGTTTTTCCGCTGCCGGCAGGTCCGGATACGACAAATACTTTCTTGCCGTCATAGCGTATAGCACGGTTTTGCTCCTTTTGAATGGTGCTGACAATGGTTTTCATGCCGCTGCCGGTATTCTGGGCCAGAATATCCTGCAGGATATCATCCTCGATTGCTATGTTGCAGTCAAACATCAGCTTAAGCTCGCCCTTTTCAATTCTGAACTGGCGTTTAAGCAGCAACTCTCCCTCGATCCTGCCTAAGGGAGCCTCATATGATGCCCGTCCCGGTTCATAATCATAAAAGAGGCTGCTGACAGGGGCGCGCCAGTCGTAGATAAGGGTATCAACTTTATTAGGCCTTCTCAGGCCATAGATACCGATATAGAAGCTTTCGCTTTCATAGCCGTCTTCCTTAAAATCGATTCTGCAGAAATAGGGTGAGTTATATTGCTTTTCCAGCATAAGGATTCTTCTCTTGTTGTCGGATATATCGCTGACATTTTGCTTCAAAAGATTGATGTATTGCATATATGTTGTTATTTCCAGATCGTCAGAGGGGTTTATACCCCCGCTTTCCTCCCACATTTCCCTGTTCAGTATGCGCGAATCGGCCTTCAGCTCATCGGTTTTTCTAATTCTGTCAATAAGCTCTTTGGCTATAATATCCCTTACTTCCTTGACTCTTGCAGCTTCAAAATCCCATTCCTTATGCATAGCATATACTCCTTTCATAGCTTATCTGTATTATGTGATAATAGCATGGGAGCAGATGGAAATACAGTCTGTTAATTTAATTTAATTTGTGGTATAATATATGCAGGGATATTTCTTTCTTACATAAAATTCAATAGTATACTTCGAGTTTACATGTTTTAGAATAATCAATAGATTTCCCTGAAATACCTTATTATTCATTACTTAAGCAAAGCAATCAGGTAAAGGACAGATAAGGATGAGCTACAATATACAATCAGGCAGGCCTGCCAATATAAGCGGCAGACTGGAGAAGGAAATAAGGGTATATGACTTGCTGGACCGGCTGGGAATTTATTATGACAGGATTGATCATGAGGCACTGGAGACGATGGAGGCCTGTGAAGGGGTAGACAAGCTGTTTGGTATACGTATGTGCAAGAATCTTTTTCTGTGCAATTCCCAGAGGACTAAGTTTTACCTGCTTCTAATGCCGGCAGATAAAAAATTTATCACAAAGCTTGTATCCAAACAGATTGGCAGCGCCAGATTATCCTTTGCTGAAAGGGAATATATGGAAGAATTTCTGGATATAACACCAGGTTCGGTAAGTGTAATGGGGTTAATGAATGATATAGGCAGCAATGTGCAGCTGCTGATAGACAAGGAGCTTATGACGGAAGAATATATCGCTTGTCACCCCTGCGTCAATACATCCAGTATAAAATTAAAAATGGAGGAGTTGTTAAGCAAATTCCTTCCATATACCGGGCATGATTTTATTGTAGTGGAGTTATAATGCCAGTAACGGCGAATTTGAAGGAGCAAGGAGCAGATATAACGGATTTATATATCAGGTATTCCAGATTTCCATAGTGATGTAGTGATATATAGTTATAAGGCCCAGACTTAATTTTGAAAAATTTTAGCCTGCTTATATAAGTTATTTTGCTATTATACCGATATATATTATAGTTGGGTTATTGACAAGAGCTATTATCAGCGATATATTAACTGAGATAGCGATATATTGACAGAGATATTAAAAAAGCCTATAAATGCTGCAGCTAAGCTTAATAAAAGATGAAGCTAGGCTTAACGCAGTATAAGGTTTGATGTGATAATAATAGGATGTTGGCCTACAGACTAAGCTGCTTTAGCAAGGAGGTTCCATGTCAGAATTAAGACCAGTAAACAACAATACCGCTGTAAGTACCGGTAGCATATCCGCAGGCAGAAGCAATACGGCAAAGACCGATACGAGCTTTTCTGCTTATCTGGATAATGCCAATAGTCTTGATGATATATTCAGACGGGCTTCTCAAAAATATAATATCTCGATAGATTTGCTGAAGGCTGTTGCCAAGGCGGAGTCCAACTTTAATCCAAATGCCGTATCCAAGGCAGGAGCACAGGGAGTTATGCAGCTTATGCCTGCTACGGCAAAGGAGCTGGGAGTGGTTAATCCTTTTGATCCTGAGCAGAATATTATGGGTGGAGCAAAATACCTGTCAGGTCTGCTCAAGAAATATGATGGTGACGTCCGTCTTGCGCTTGCCGCTTACAATGCAGGCAGCGGGAATGTAAAAAAATATGGTGGAATACCTCCCTTCAAGGAAACCCAGAATTATGTTGTGAAGGTTATGGGTTATATGAAGGAGAATATAACTATCCCTGCTACTGCAAGCAAACTTTCCTCCGCCAGAGCTGGACAGGCTTATCATGCTACTGGAGTGAATCAAAATCGGTCCGACTATGTATTTGCAGATGACGGCGGCAGCAGCCTGGAT
>JAAZDK010000301.1 GCA_012512855.1 Clostridiales bacterium | reverse complement strand
GTTATGAAGCCCTGCCGGATTTCATCCTCAAAGGCATACATGGAATAATTGCTTATGTACTCCATGGTTTCGCGAATTTCGTTTTTGGTCACAATAATCGCTTTTGAAGGGTCATCTACAATAGTTGCATCCTCAGTGACAAACGCCTCCTTATTGCCGTATATGATAATCAGTGGCGCATTTATGCGAAGCCTTATTTCCTGCAGCTTACCGTAATCAATATTAAGTTTTCCAAAAACATTTCTAAGCTTAAGTGAAAATATTTTCATCAGCTCTTCTTTAGTGCCCACACACAGACCTCCTGTCCTAATCCTAAACAGCTTATCCACTTTCTGATAGAACAATATATTTCCGCTAACAGTAAAATATTCCGCTTTGTCATAAGATTTAATTTGCATATTTTGCGAAGATATATTATTCTGTTTAAAAAGTATGTCTATGGGTGTGTTTGAAAGGATTTTCCTTTTTATAGCTTATAAGCGGGATATACTACAACAGGACAGATTTAAAAAGGGAAGGACTATATTGAAAGGAAGAACGCTGTATGAGATACGGTTTAATTGGAGAAAAGCTGGGCCACAGCTATTCAAAGATAATTCATGAAATGCTGGCGGATTACAAATATGATCTGATACCTTTGACCAGGGATGAATTTAAGCAGTTTATGGTGAAGAAGGAATTTACAGCAATAAATGTCACCATCCCCTATAAGCAGGCTGTTATCCCCTACCTAAATGAGCTTCATCCTCTGGCAAGCCGTATAGGGGCGGTTAACACTATAGTAAACAATAATGGCTACCTCATCGGATACAATACCGACTTTTTCGGTTTTGAATATATGCTCAGGAAAAACGGCATCTCAGTATCCGGCAAAAAATGCCTTATCCTTGGAAACGGGGGCTCCGCCCAGACGGTTGCTGCAGTACTTAGCTCTCTTGGTGCCGCCAAAATATATACAGTCAGCCGAAAGGCCGCTGACATGGCACACACAGAGGAAACAGGCAAAAGTGCAGGCGGCGAGTGCGAGGTTAGAATAATATCATATGAGGAGTGTTATGCCCACCACAAAGATGCACAGATTATAGTAAACACCACCCCGCTGGGCATGTATCCGAACACAGATGCATCACCGCTGGACTTAAGCGGCTTTGAAAGCTGTGAGGCGGTTGTTGATATTATCTATAATCCCACAAAAACCAAGCTTGCCTTACAGGCTGAGGAGCTGGGCATTAAAGCAGTTTGTGGCCTTGAAATGCTGGTGGCCCAGGCAAAGCAGTCGATAGAATATTTTCTTGGGAAGCAGCTGGATGATGCGCTGATAGATGAAAGCTGTAAGAGGCTGTTAGATATGATATAAGATTGAGAAGCAGTATAGTGTCTTTTTGTTGTATGACATGAGCCAAACCGAATTGCCTGCCGAAAGCAAGCTATAGATTGCTTTTACAGTCAACCGCAAATAATAATGGCGTAAACCTGTAGGATATCCTCCTGTGTTTACGCCATCACTTACATTTTTGCTAATAATATACTCTAATTATACTCTCTTCATATATTCGCCGGTTCTGGTGTCAATCTGAATCTTGTCACCTGTATCAACGAACAAAGGAACCTGAACTGTTACTCCTGTTTCAACAACAGCAGGCTTTGAAGCACCCGTCGCTGTATCTCCCTTGAAGCCTGGCTCGGTATGTGTAACTACCAGCTCTACAAATAACGGAGGCTCAATAGCGAACACCTGTCCACCATGGCTGAGCATCTTAACCATCTCGTTTTCCTTAACGAACTTAAGTGCATCGCCAACCAAATCCTCACCCAATGCTATCTGGTCATATGTGTCAACATTCATGAAATGGTAAAGTCCGCCATCTGAGTACAGATACTGCATATCGCTTCTTTCAATATGTGCCTGCGGGTATTTTTCCGTCGGACGGAAGGTCTTTTCAACAATACCACCGTTTTTAATATTCCTCAGCTTGGTTCTGACAAATGCTGCTCCCTTGCCAGGTTTAACATGCTGGAACTCAATAATTTGATATACCTGATTATCCATTTCAATGGTCAGACCATTTCTGAAATCGCCTGCTGATACCATACTTTAATTATCCTCCTTAAATCTTTAACCCACGTTTAGAATTCGAAAAATTGACTACTCCTAAGTGTATAATAACAATTTGCATTTTGCAACAGGTTTTTTCAATATATTCATACTACAGCTCTATCAGCCTCTTATCGGATTTGGTGAAATTAATACATCCGTCCTCGGTAACAACCACCAGATCCTCTATGCGCACCCCTCCAAAGCCCTTGATATATATACCCGGCTCAACGGTTTCCGTCATGCCGGCTTCGATTATATCCTCCTCAAGCATTGACAGCCTGGGATTTTCATGAACATTAAGCCCTACGCTGTGCCCAAGCCCGTGACCAAAGCAGCCCTCATAGCCTGCTCCGTATATGATATCTCTTGCCACCTTATCAACTTCCTTGCCCTTGTAGCCGGCCTTAATAAAATCCAGAGCAGCCAGCTGGGCCTTCAATACCAGGTTATAAATTTCCTTCTGCCTGTCGCTGGCTTTACCAATTACAATAGTTCTGGTCATATCGGAGCAATAGCCTTCATATACACAGCCAAAATCCATGGTAACAAAATCGCCCTTTTCAATTTTCTTATAAGACGGGACTGCATGCGGCATACTTGAATTAATACCTGAGGCAACTATGGCAGGAAAGCTGAGTCCCTGGCCTCCGTGAACCTTCAGCAGATACTCAATTCTGGCAGCTACCTCCAGCTCGGTCATTCCCGGCTTGATATAATCCAGTATCTCACTAAATACCTTATCCCCTATTGCCTCGGCCTTCTTAATATACTCCAGCTCCTTTGGAGTCTTAATCCGTCTCATAGCGGTTATTTCATGCGCAACCGGCACAAGCTCAGCTAGATTCAGCTTTTCCTTCAGCTCCTGGTAATCGGCATAAAGCATGTCTTTCGCCTCAAAGCCAAGACGGCTTACCCTGTCGGCAGACAAAAGCTCATTGAGGCTCTCCGGATAACCACCATTGCCTATGGTGATGACCTCATAGCCCTCCGCTTCGGTCTCCGCCTGAATCGTATATCTGAAATCTGTTATTATTGCATGCCGTGAGTGGGAAATATACACATAGCCGGTCTCACCTGCAAAGCCGCTGATATAACGCATGTTATTCCCGTTTGAAATAAGGATTGCATCAATATTTAGTTTTCTTAAAATGTCTTGTACTCTTAAATAATTATCCATACTCTTAACCAGTCCTTTTTTGTTTTATATTACCATACCTATACACACTTTTTGTCTCCGACAATAGGCTTAATCTCTGCATAAACGGCTCAAACAGGCTATTATATGCTATTTATCTTGCAGTATATTTATTATTGCATCGACAGCCAGCAGATATCCCTGCAGGCCCAATCCCGCAATTTGTCCGGTGCAAACAGGGGCAGTCACAGATTTATGCCTGAACTCTTCTCTCGCATGGACATTGGAGATATGTACCTCAATCTTGGGCACATCTATACTGGCAAGGGCATCCCTTATGGCAAAGCTGTAATGGGTATATGCACCGGGATTGATGATTATGCCATCCACCTTGTCATAGTAAGCCTTTTGTAACCGATCGATTATCTCACCCTCACAGTTACTCTGGAAGGTCTCAATTACTATACCGGCCTGCTTTGCCTTTTCCTCCAGCAGTCCCAGCAGATAATTATAATCCTTCGCCCCATATACAGATTTTTCCCTTATACCAAGGAAGTTCAAATTCGGTCCGTTGACAACTAATATTCTCATTCAATCCTCCTTACCTGCTATGGCGGTCCATTCCTCAATAATTTCCGCCACTATCTCATTTACAGTTTTATCATCTGTTTCGATAATTTTATGGGCTGCCTTTTCATAAATGGGCATTCTTGCAGCCAGCAGCCTGTCCACCCTTTGCTCAAAATCCTCTCCCTTAAGCAGCGGCCTGGTTCTGTCACCCCTTAAGCGTTTGATGGTTGTTTTCCTGGAAGCCTTCAGATATACAACATAGCCAATCTGTCTAAGAAGCTGCATATTCCTTTCCCTCAGAGGCATACCCCCTCCGGTGGATAACACTGTATAATCCAGACTTGTCTTCATTTCCTCCAGCAGTTTGCTTTCCAGATCCCTGAAATATTCCTCGCCGTAGCTGTCAAATATCCGGCTTATTGCCTTCCCGGCC
>JAAZDK010000300.1 GCA_012512855.1 Clostridiales bacterium | reverse complement strand
TGCTGGGTTTTTTAATCTCCAAATAAACCCTCTTTACATCGAACATAAGTTCTGGTATAATGTTTTACAAGCAGAACTTATGTTCGGTTTTTAGTTGAAGAAAATACAAGTCCACAACTCGCAAGCTCTCATTAAAACAGATTAACCTTTCTTAAAACTGCCTGACATCTTTGCTGCTGACGAGCTGGTGACTATCCGGGGTGTGCAATACATATGGAAGGAGGAGGGTATATGGACAGACTGATTTTTCATATTGATGTCAATTCGGCCTTCCTTAGCTGGGAGGCTGTTTATCGCCTGCACATCCTGGGAGAAAAGACGGATTTGCGTCAGATTCCCTCGGCGGTGGGAGGTGATGTCAAGAAGCGGCATGGTATTATTCTTGCCAGATCCCTGCCTGCTAAGCAGTACGGGGTAAGAACCGGGGATACTCTTGCTGATGCGCTGAGGCTTTGTCCGGAGCTGGTGGTTGTACCGCCCCATTATGATCTTTATGAGGCCTGTTCAAAGGCCCTCATGGAGCTTCTGAAGGAGTATTCGCCCTGTGTTGAGCAGTATTCGGTGGATGAGGCCTTCTGCGATATGACAGGAACCGCCCATCTGTACGGCTCTCCGGTTGCAGCTGCAAACCTGATGAAGGACAGGATACTAAAAGAGCTGGGCTTTACCGTTAATATCGGGATTTCGACGAATAAGGTGCTGGCAAAGATGGCTTCCGATTTTAAAAAGCCTAATCTGGTGCACACCCTTTTTCCCGATGAAATAGAGTCAAAGCTGTGGGGGCTGCCGGTGGATGAACTCTTTTATGTCGGGCATGCCACCAAGAGAAAGCTGCATGCATTGGGAATCCATACGATAGGTGAGTTGGCCAAAACCGACCTTGACATATTGCGGGCGCATTTTAAGAAATTCGGGCAGGTTATTTATGCCTTTGCAAATGGTATTGATATGTCGGTGGTATCGGATGAGCCGCCAAAGAATAAGGGCTACGGCAATTCAACCACTATTGCCTTTGACGTTGACAGGCCTGATACCGCCAAGATGATACTTCTGTCTCTTGCCGAGACAGTCTGCACCAGACTGAGAGCGGATAATGCCATGGCAACGGTTGTGGCTGTGGGAATTGTCAATAATGAATTCAAGCATGAGACACATCAGATGACCCTCTTTAGTCCCACCAATATTACAAATGAAGTACACCGTGCTGCCTGCATCCTTTTTGATGAGCTATGGGACGGCTCCCCTATCCGCAAGCTGGGGATACACACCGGCAAGGTTGTGTATGGCGGCGCCGAGAGACAGATGAATCTTTTTGACCTGGACCGCTACGAAAGATTTATAAAGCTGGACAGGGCTGTGGATATGGTGCGGGAAAGGTATGGGGAGGATTCCATAATGAGGGCTGTTTTTCTGAAGAATCCTGTATATCATATGGCCGGAGGTGTTGCGCCGGAGAAGCGCAGGCCCGACTATGGAAATGGTATTAAGGAGTAGTGGAGGGATAGTATGCTTCATATGCCTGTTGATGTAATAGCAAGCTTTAATGTTGAGGGAAGAATTAAGCCGGGTTATATCCGGATTGAGGATGAGGAGGGCAGTCTGCATACCTATAAGATTGTGGAGGTACTGTCCTGCAGGGAGGAGAAATATGCCGGAGTCCCTGTGATGCTTTTCAGGTGCAGTATATTGAGGGAAGGCTGCCTGCAGCTAATTAATATCAAGTACCATATCAAGACTCATCAGTGGGTTATTACGGGTGACGACAGAATATGTACAAGAGCTGAGTAAAAATTAAGTCAAAGATTGAGTGGATTATCGGGTGAGTTAGCTTAGCTGATTTACTTCCGCCATGCGCTTTGCGCCGGCCCTAAAGTAATCCCCATCTATTTCAATGCCTATAAAGCGGCGCTTAAGCTGGAGGGCGGCTACACCGGTGGAGGCCACACCCATAAACATATCAAGAACAATGTCGTTTTCGTTGCTGGCGATCTCTATAATATGCTTCAGCACCGCAAGAGGCTTTTGAGTGGGATGCTTGGGATTTTTTATACGTTCTTTGCCCATGCATTTGGGGCATTCGATGAAATTATGCATCCGGCTCTGTTTGGTAAAATTCCAGGTATGACCCTTGTTCCACATGCAGACGATAAGCTCACAGCTGTTGAGAAATGAGCTTTTGCGCACATTTGGAACCGGGTTGGTCTTGTGCCAGACCATGAACTGGAAGGTATCAAAATGCTTGTCAAAAACCTCATGCCATTTTCCAATCATGTTATAGCTGGTAAAGATAAAAATATTGCCTGTAGGGGAAAGTATGCGTAAAAAATCCTCTACGAAATCGGCAGGATTGAGTTCAACCTTGTCCCATTCGGCAACGTCGTTGTTGATGGTGTTCCGCCATTCGAACCTCATATTGCCGGTAGAGTATTTTGACAGATTATAGGGCGGATCGCAGAGTATCAGTTCTATGCTGCCGTCAGGAATAAGCTTCATTTTTTCCATACAATCACCTTGGATTAAAAGGTATTTGTCTATTGAATTAACATCAATCATATGGAAGACTTCCCTTCATAACATATTTTTACGGCATACAACTTATGTTAGATAGGCTTGGGTCCTCTGCCGGTTGATTGAATATTAAATATATTATAGCATAGCAAGGAAAAAATAGTAATAAAGGAATAAACACAAAATTTATGTAAAATTTATTATCAATACTGTAAGTTTAGTATAAAAAACCCTGTACTGTTTTGTGCCATTTGTCGAAGTACAGGGCTTGCATATTAATATTTTTTCTCCAGGTCGTTAAGAATTGCTATATAGTGTGTCTGAATGCCCTGAGCCTGAGCCTTCTTTTCATATTCAGCAGACCTTTCATTTACCAGATCCATAATTTCTTTGGGAAGCTGACGCTGTGCCAGACTGTAGACAACGCCATCCTCCTTTTCAATATGCCTTTTCAGAAGATGGGTATAGCCGATTGCATTGGCAATAACATCAAGGCGGCTTTCGTCATCGCCTTTTTTGACACGTTCCAGAGCCTCCTTAAGCTCGCTTATATAAAGACGGCCAAAATCATGCTCAACAAGCATGCCATGAGTGATCAGCTTATTTCCCACAGGGCCAAGATTATTTGCCATCTCGTTGAAGAGGAATTTTTCCTCCTTGCCATGATGATGATTGTCAGCATACTGACGAATAAAATCAATCATCAGATTAAAATCATCATAATTAATAGCTTCGCCCTTCATCACCCTGTAGCAGGCATTTCTGACCACCTTCAGCATTCTGAGGATGTACTGATGCTCCTCCATCATAAGCTTTATGCTATCCATATTCACTAACTCCTTTTATTCGTTCATATTCATTGGGAGGCTAAGCCCCTTTATCAGGCGCTTAGCCTCCCCTTGCCAGCTTACTATGCAAGTCTTTTTATGCAATAGGTACTTTCATCAGGCCTTTCCAGGCTAAAGCCCAGCTCGCCCACCAGACCCGTCAGCCAGGCATCCCTGAGCTCATAGTAAAGCTTAACATCTCCACCCACTTCGTTCCAGTAGCTGCTGTGGACACATAGCTCTCTTTGCCAGATAAGCTCATCCTCCGACTGCTCCAGCAAGCGGTTGGCATGATCACAGGGCATTCCGTCCAGAAGATTGTCTGATACTGCTTTGAAAATTCCGATAGCATTCGTATTCTCATCCTTCAGCATCAGAGCCAGTTTGGCTCCATTGCTTTTATGGATGGCTATCAGAGTCTGGTATATATCAGAATGGATCTTTATAAGCTTGCTTATGCAGTAGGCATATTGGTATTCCACCTGGGAAACACGCTCCTGCAGCCAGCCATGGATATTGTAGTGGTCAATCATTTCCTCAAGGGGCTTTTTATCAAAGCTACCATAGAGAGCCTGACATTCCGCTTCCAGGTCTACACCCTGCTCCTTGCCCAGGGAGAAAAGCTCCTCCACCAGCTGTTGCTGGCGTTCTATTTTATTATACAACCAATAATGTATTGGTCCAAGAAATGCACTCATCTAAATATATTCTCCTTTACTTGGCTGGATTATTCCAGGAAGAGCTTAATATCATCTTCCACTGTACCAATACCTGCGATGCCGAAGTTCTCCACCAGAACCTTGGCTACATTCGGGGACAGGAAGGCCGGAAGTGTAGGGCCCAGGTGAATATTCTTCACTCCAAGGTAAAGCAGTGCAAGAAGGACAATAACAGCCTTTTGCTCATACCATGCAATGTTGAATGCAATTGGCAGATCATTGATATCCTGCAGTTCAAATACCTCTTTAAGCTTAAGAGCAATTAATGCAAGTGAGTAGGAGTCATTGCACTGACCGGCATCCAGGACTCTCGGAATTCCGCCGATATCACCGAGATCCAGCTTGTTGTATTTATATTTTGCGCAGCCTGCTGTCAGGATTACTGTATCCTTAGGAAGAGCCTTGGCAAAGTCGGTGTAGTAGTTTCTTGCCTTCTGTCTGCCGTCGCAGCCGGCCATTACAAAGAATTTTCTGATAGCGCCGGTCTTAACAGCTTCAACTATTTTATCAGCAAGAGCCAGCACCTGATTATGGGCAAAGCCGCCGATGATTTCACCCTGCTCCAGCTCTGTCGGAGGCTCGCAGGTCTTGGCAAGCTCAATAATCTGAGAGAAGTCCTTATGGCCGTTTTCATCCCTGTCGATATGGACACAGCCTGCTACTCCTGCGGCGCCTGTTGTAAATAGCCTGCTCTTATAAGATGCAGCCGGAGGTACGACGCAGTTTGTGGTCATAAGAATAGGACCACGGAAGGCCTCAAACTCTTCCTTTTGTTTCCACCAGGCATTGCCGTAATTGCCGACGAAGTTGTCATATTTCTTGAATGCGGGATAATAATGGGCGGGAAGCATCTCGGAATGGGTATAAACATCCACGCCTGTTCCCTGTGTCTGCTCAAGAAGCTGCTCCAGATCCCTCAGGTCATGACCTGAAACAAGGATTCCGGGTCTGTTTCTTACACCAATGTTAACCCTGGTTACCTCAGGATTGCCATAAGTGCCGGTATTGGCTGCATCCAGCAGAGCCATTCCGTCAACGCCGAATTTTCCTGTTTCCATTGTAAGAGCAATCAAATCGTTGACAGTCAAAGAGTCATCCAAAGTAGCAGCCAAAGCCTTTTGCATAAAGGCGCAGATTTCTTCGCTGTCATAATTTAATTCATTTGCATGCTTCATGTATGCGGCCAGGCCCTTTAAGCCATATATGATCAATTCCCTGAGGCTTCTTATGTCCTCGTCCTTTGTGGTAAGAATTCCAACCTGATATGACTTTTCATCCATCTCGTCACGTCTTGCGGCAGACCACAAGGCTGCTTCGGGAAGGGTATCTGCATTTTCTACCTTTTTAAGCAGTTCATCCTTAATTCTTAAGCTTTCAGCAACTCTCCTATAAAAAATCTCATTATCAAAATTTGCATTGGTGATGGTTGTAAAGAGATTAATTGTAATATAGTGGTTTACCTCTGCAGATACGCTCTGACCCTGCTGTCTGAGTCTGGTGGTTACTGCACAAAGTCCCTTTGTAACATAGACGAGCAAATCCTGCATTCTGGCCAAATCGGGTGATTTGCCGCAAACTCCGAATTTTGTACAGCCTGTGCAGCCGGCTGTCTCCTGACATTGATAACAAAACATCAAATTCTCCATAATCTAATTTCCTTTCCGCCCTTCGGCCTGTATTTTAAATTTTTATTGATTTCCTTGAGCTAAGTGCAGTATAATACATGTGACCGTAAAAAAGTGTAGCCATAGCTACAAATTGATTTCATAATGATGCATGGATAAGGAAAAACATGGCAGACATACAAAGAAGGGGAAGGGATTTATGGAGCAATATTATCCGATATTAAAAAAATGCGCCCTGTTTCGCAATATGGGGGAGAAGGATTTTGCCAGCCTTATGAACTGCCTGGGAGCACAGATTAAGAGCCAGGAGGCTGATGAATATGTGTTTCTTGCAGGAGATGAGGTAAATTATATAGGAATAATCCTTTCAGGGAAAATAGAGGTTGCCAAGGAGAGCCTGGCGGGCAACAAGCATATCGTGGCCCTGCTTGGTCCGGCAGATATGTTTGGAGAAGGGATTGTCTGCACACTAAAGCGCATTTCCCCTGTGACGGTTCAGGTGAAGGAGGATGCAAAAATCCTTACCGTGCCATATGAAAGAATAATACGCTCCTGCGGTAACAGCTGCGTTTATCATATAAGTTTAATCAGGAATATGATGGCTGTTCTTGGTGAAAAGAATCTGAATCTTAACAGAAAGCTGGAGCTTCTGGCCTTTAAGGGAATGAGGCAGAAGCTGGCCAGCTTCCTGTTGAGTGAAGCTCAGGAACGCAACAGCAATATGTTCCAGATTATGCTTAACCGGACAGAGCTTGCGGCCTATCTTAATGTATCCCGCACCTCGATGTGCAGGGAGCTGGCAAGAATGAAGGAAGAAGGCCTGATTGATTTTTATGCCAACAGCTTCAAGCTTCTTGATAAGGAAAGGCTGGCCCGCTGCCTGGAGTGATTAAGCATGCGCAGGCTTTTAAGATTTTTAACTTAGCTAACATTAATAATTTATTGTTAATATATGGCTGTTTGACTGAGCTTCAAGTATCAGTTAAGCAGCCTTTTTTGATAACCAGGTTTATTAG
Organism: Clostridiales bacterium; assembly: GCA_012512855.1. Lineage (GTDB taxonomy): Bacteria > Bacillota > Clostridia > Lachnospirales > Lachnospiraceae > Mobilitalea. The sequence continues at coordinate 5,697 of JAAZDK010000300.1, read as the reverse complement.
CAATAATTAGTGAGTTATAACTACAGATGCAATTATTACAATATGTTATTAGTGCTATAAAAAATTATTATGTAAATATAAATACTGGATATATATTTTAATAATACTAAAGTATTGAAATTATAGATAAAAAATGATAAAATATAGAAAACAAAGGAGGGTTACTTCTTTTATTATAATAGGAGCATACTCCACAACAATTTATGCTGCTGTTTGTGTTCCACATGAAAGTTATCAGTATTCTGGATATCAAATAGGTGAAACAACCGTAACGGCTGATCATCGGTATGTTTGGAATATTATTAAAGATGCCAATGGTAACATTATTAAAGAAGAATGGAGAACATGTGTATTTCAAATAGTCACTCCTTATTATCTGGTGAATTACAGATGCAGGAAATGTGGTATGTTTACAGGTTCAGATGTTATTGCTTATCCTTCGTATGAAAGAGGACATTCCTGTAAATAATAAATAATTTGATCTGTAAGAAGAATATAATTATTCTTCTTACAGATCTTTTGTACAAATAATGTATACTTTAAGATGAGTGGAGGTTCGAGATGAAGCGTTTTTTGCTTTTTTGCATCACTCTTTTCTGTTTACTCATTTCATGTAATAAACAGGATGATGCAATGGATAAGAAACCTGATTATTTAGTAAAAGAACGGTCTGGTAATAAAGGCTTTACTTCTATAATAACTCACGAACAGGAGCAAGATGATCATCATTTTGATCAAGGCAACCGGTCTGAAAGTATAGAAGAAAACTCGCAGTATGATGAAAATAAAGAATATAACTCACAATACGAGGACAATTTTTGGTCATATTTATCAAGTTTTTCGGGAATAACATCAAATGCTGAGACGCCCATACTGGGGAATTTGGGAACCAATATGAAGTATGGCTCGGATTATGCTTGCTTTGTATGCTCTGATTCGGATAATAATGCAATATATTATATCAATTATGGCGATGATTATTACATTTATCAGTTACAGGGTGATAAAAGTACTTTGCTGGTAAACAAGAAGGCAAGCCATATTCAGTTGTGGGAAGGTAATTTATACTTTCTTGCCTATAAAGATGATAATGTTCAATATAGTGACTATGATTACGACAAGTCAATATATAAATATAACTTGAAGACAAAGGAACTGGAATTGATAAAGGAAACAGCTGCATTTAGCCTCCTAGTAAGTTCCGAGGGAATATTTTATGGAAGCTATGAAAAGCCTTCAGGTTATGCTTATGAAATCTACTGCGGCAATCAACTTGAGCATGACAGCAATAAATTGAATAATAATATAGGTCGATTATTATTTATACCTTATAAGGACTATTATTTGCTGGATAAGCAAAATGAAGTTGTTTTAAGAAGCAAAAACAATGATAGTGATGAAATTACGGTAATGCCATTTGATGGATATAGAGAAAAGCCATCGATTTATGGTAATGTATTATATTTTACACATAATGGCAAACTTTATACACTAAATTTGGAGGATGCCAGCAGAAAAATATATGATCTATCAAAGGCTGATCATATTATTATGGATGCGAGTGAAATGTTGAAGAAAAGTGCATTGGACGGATATAACAAAGCGTTGAAAACAGTGGTGATATACGATTATATTGTGCATAAAGATGAGATTTACATAGCTGCCGGCAGTCTATTTAAAGTAGATGAAAATGATGAAATACATTTAATTTACTCTGAAAATACGGATTATAGCATATACAGGTTAAATACCAGTGGAGACAGGTTATTTGCTATATGCCGGGATAAAGATAATAACTATAAATTCATTGAGCTTATAATATCTGATAAAGGGCTGACATATAAGGACATAATTAATTAAGAACTTTTTATTGCAGATAGCTTTAGCTAAATCTTTGAACAGGAGTGCAGCGTAATGAAAAAAATTGCTTTTACCTTTCTGTTAATTGCCGGACTGGTGACACTTTGCTCATGTACCAGGAAATCAGATTATTCAAGTAATAGTGAACATGACGGTGTTTATATATATCCCTTTGAAGAATATCAGGATTTTTATGTTGCGGATGATGGAAGCTTATATTATTGTGTTTTTGATGATGCTGGTGGCGAAACCAGTGACTATACAGACAGTTCCGCTCTCAAGGCAGAAGAGCCGAATTTTAAATCAAAAATTTATCGGGCGGATCTAAGTGGCGAAGTAAAAGAATCTTATATATTGGATGAGTATCCGATAATCAAATTAGCAGGAGATCAGGAACGTGCATTTTATGTAATCGAAATTAGTGATAACGAGGATGAAAGCTTACATACCCATGATTCGGCTGTGATATCCTTTAACGAATATGTTTATGAAACAGGAGCAAAAAAAGAGATATACAAGCTTACAGGAGTGGACTATATCAGTCAGATGGTGGTTGTTGGGGACTTCATTTATTTTATAGGAATAGATCATAAAAGACTTAATAAAGAGTATAGTCTGGCAAATAGCGATGATTATTATTACTATTCAGGTGAGTTTGCTGGTGTAATCGATATAAATAATAAAAGCATGTTAGAGCTTGATATAGAATTTCCCGTCGCTATATCAAAAACATCTGACGGAAGGCTTTTGCTTTATGCCTATGATCAAGAGAAGGGCTATTATTTCATCGAATATGATAAGCAAGATACAGTCTCTGATAAGCTATATCATAACCTTAGAAAGCTTGCAGCATTTGCAGTATACAATGATAATAAAGATATCATTTACAGCGATATAAACACTTCACATTACTGCCTGTCTGCTGCAGCTTTGAAGGAAGGCAAAGGTACAATTGAGATGATGCCTTATGTCTATGCAAATAAAATAGAGTGTCGGGGTGATTATATTTATTATGCAAACATTATGAACTCCAATAGGATTGAAAGGATTAAATATAAGGATTACATACAAAGTGTCAGCACAATTAAAATGTTAAGCTCAACTTTTTATACCTATACTCCCTTTGGATGCGGTTATAAGATAGAAAAGGAATACCCATCTATGGAAAGCTTTGCTCTGTCGGTTTTATCCTATGACGACAGCTATGATTTTTATTTGATTGATTCCCGGCAGGATATTTCGGAGAATATAAAAAACAAAGGCGCCTTCTATCCATTAAATGATGTTTCAGGTGTTAAGGAATACCTTGATGCCTGCTTCCCCTACGTTAAGGATGCAGCCACTACAGCAGAGGGAGATATATGGATGCTGCCTATTCAGATTGACATTCCATGCCTGATTTACAGTGAAGAAAACTGCAGGAAATATGGAATTGACTTTTCGGCCCAGGCGGATATATATTCTTTTCTTGATAGACTCGCATTGCTGGAGCAAAATAAGGATGCTGAAAATAAATATGAGTATTCAAATTATATAATTACCGAGACGGTATTGCATCAATATCTCAGGGAGAATAAAACCTTTGACAGCCAGCTGTTTAGAAAACTCGCACCGCTGCTAAAGGAACATATGAATTATATAAGGGTAGATTCTAATAGAGTTAGTGCTGAGATAGTGGCAAACATGCTTATGAGCAAGGAGACGGAAAGCTTCATTTTTTCATTAGTTTACGGCCAAGCAGGCATGATCGATCATGCTCTTAATAACAATCTTAGAGTCTGCGGGTTGCCTGGTATTTATGATAGCAATACAAATATAGCAAGAAGTATATTTATTTGTGTCAATCCATATTCAAAAAATATAAAAACAGTATTGAACTATATAAGCTCACTATGCAATTATCTGATGGAGAACAATGAATATATCCTCTTTAAGGACAGAGCCCGGTATCCGGATAATCAGACATATAATGATTTGTATAACATATATTCCAATGCTGAAATTGTGTTTACTCTGCCAAATGATGTTTTCATAAATGATTTTGAGAAATATCTAGCAGATGAGATTGATTTGGAAAAATTGATTGCAGAGGCAGACAGAAAATTAGACACCTTTTTAAATGAATGATTGATAGTATTAAGATAGCGTGTACAAGCCTGTTAAGCTGTACACGCTATTTTAATCTTAATGCTTATGATGCTTTATCATTGTTTGTATTCCATAGTAATAATTCCGCTAATAAGGAAAATATCAGCAGCCTCATTCTCAGGCAACAGCGCAATGAATCAGAATATATATCTGGCTGAATAATTCTGGTTATGCTTTTAAAGCTTAAATCTTTTTATAACAGCCTGAAGGTTTTCCGACAGCCGAGCCAGTCTTTCGCTGGATTTAAAGATTTCCTCCATGGAGCTGTTTTGTTCGGTCATAGCAGATGAGGCCTGATCAAGCTTCATGGAACGGATATCATCCTGCATGGCAATTGCTTCAAGAAAGGCCATCTGTGTGCGCATACGGCTTTCTACAAGCCTGGCTCCTTCTTTGGCCGTGGTTAAGGTCTGGTCCTTGGCGGTTTTCATGAATAAGCTTGCGGTAAGCCTGGAGGAGATTAAACCAACGGAAAGGTTGGAAATAATGGCTAGTAAAGAAAATGTTATAATTAAACGGAATTTAATGCTGTGGGTTCTTTTCATACGATTTCCTCCTGTATGTATATATTATTTGAACCTTTAATTATCTAATTGGAAAAATTATACTATAGGCAACATTATACTACAGCATCAGTATAAAATCTACATAATATGTATATAAAATCTAAAAAAATAAATTTGTGCAATATGATATAAAAAATAGTTAAGGGTGAATCCGGGTATTAGTGAAAAGATTCAAAAAAATATGACAGCTGTTAAGCCTCTTTAAGACAAAAATAATACTTTCCTTACAAAGTATAATGATATTGTAACTATTCACAGGATAAAACGTGTCATAGAATAATTATTGATTGCTTTAAGAGTCAGTAATCTACCATATATTCAATAAGGAGGCCGTTCATATGAAAATAGTTAGAAGGCTATTAGCTTTTATGTTAGTTTTTTTATTAGCTTCAACCAGCTTCTTATCTGAAGGGGTTATATTTGCGGATGAAGAGGATTATTATGAAGAGGAATTGGACGACTATGGCGATGAAGAGGAAGCTTCCGTGAGTAAGACTAATTCGATTGGAGACTACAGAGGGCTGGTGGCTCATTGGAAGTTTGACGGAGATCTGAAGGATTCCTCACCTTTTGGAAACCATGGTGTTGCAATAGGTGGAAAAAGTGGAGTGACCTTTGTTGATGGTGTGTTAAATAAAGGTGTTAAACTTGACGGTAAGAGCTATATTGAGGTCGCCGACAGTGATTCGCTGGATCTTTCTGATGCGTTTACCATCTCATTCTGGGTATATAAGGATGAGATGAGGAAAGGGGATTACATGGAGGGCGGTGTTCCTTACGTCATAAAGTACAATGATGATAATCTTCCTTTCTCCTATGGTGTTTATGAATGGTGGCATCTCATCCCGTCAGTTAGCTTCTACGATGGAGAAGAAGAGCATTTTATTAACGCCGGTCAACAGGTGGATATTCAGAAATGGACTCTGATTACCGCAACCTATGACGGCAAAAGCGTGAGAATATACCATGATAAGCAGCTGGTAAAGAGTGAGTTAAAGAGTGCTTCAATCAAGAATTCATCCCAGCCTTTGCACATCGGTTATGCCTACTTTATGGTAACTGACAATTTCCTTAAGGGCGTTCTGGATGACATGAGAATATACAATAAGGCACTCAGCTACAG
>JAAZDK010000299.1 GCA_012512855.1 Clostridiales bacterium | reverse complement strand
TCAGCACATCCGCCTGGCCTTCCTCAACAATCGGTTCATATACCTTATCACCATATCTTACAAAGGTTACAACACTTCCACCTCTCTGGGCCATACCATGTACCTCTGAAAGCTTAACATCATATCCGGCCTCTATTGCAAGCGCTCCCAGTATCCTGCTGGTCAGCAAGGTTCCCTGTCCACCAACTCCAACAATCATTATATTCTTTGTCTCCATGGTAATCCTCCTTATTACTGAACCGGTTTGATGGCACCGAATTTGCAGGCCTGCTCGCAGAGGCCGCAACCGTTGCACATGGTGTCATTTATCAGAATTTTCCCATCATCCTTCTTTGTGATGGCAGGGCAACCGGGCTTCATGCACATGCCGCATCTTCTGCATAGCTCCTGTTCTATGCGGTACTGCTTTCTGACAGCTGCTTTATCAAGAAGAACACAAGGTGATTTGGTTATAATTACAGCCACCTCGTCCATAGCGGTAGCTTCCTTGACCGCCTTCTCCAGCTTTTGTGTATCAAATGCATTTATCTCATATACGTGATTAACTCCCACAGCCTTGCATAATGTTGCAAGGTCGACAGCATAGGTTGCTTCTCCCTTGAGGGTTTTGCCTGTTGCAGCATGATCCTGATGTCCTGTCATGCCTGTGGTTGAATTGTCAAGTATCATAACCGTTCCTGTACCCTTGTTGTATACCATATCTATCAGGGAATTAATGCCTGTATGAAGGAATGTGGAATCACCTATCACGGCAACCCAATTCTTGATGTAGTCCTTACCCTTGGCCTTCTCCATGCCATGCAGGGATGAAATACTTGCTCCCATACATATAGTGGTATCAACCACATTCAAGGGAACTACGGCTCCCAGGGTATAACAGCCTATATCGCCTGCTGCATGAATTTTCAGCCTGTTAAGCACCGAATAAACACTTCTGTGGGGACATCCCGGACACAAAATAGGCGGCCGGTTCGGCACCTGGGCAGCAGGGGCTATTTCAGACTTTTCGCCTGCAATAGCCTTCTTAAGCATATTAACCGAATACTCGCCCTGAACGGTCAAAATCTCCTTGCCTGTGGCCTTTATTCCCCAGCTCTTTACCTGTTCCTCAATAATAGGGTCCAGTTCTTCTATCACATAAAGGGTCTCAACATTTGCCGCAAATTCCTCAATCAACCTGCGGGGAAGGGGATTTACTATTCCCAGCTTTAATACTGAGGCCTGGGGAAATGCCTCTTTAACATACTGGTAGGGAATTCCTGATGTTATAAAGCCTATTTTGCTGTCCCCATACTCAATCCTGTTGATCTCAAAGCTGCAGGCATCCTCAGTTAAAGCCTTTTCCCTTGCTTCCACCACTATATGTCTGCCCTTTGCATTGCCGGGCATCATAACATTCTTTGCAATATCCCTTGAATAAGGCTTATCCTCCGGTTCTACCCTTTCTGACAGGCTTACAAGTCCCTGTGAATGGGACAGCCTGGTTGTGGATCTTACGATCACCGGAGTATCGTACTTTTCACTCAGCTCAAATGCAAATTTCACGAATTCCTTTGCTTCATTACTGTCGGAAGGCTCCAGCACCGGGACCTTGGCAGCCCTGGCAATGGCTCTGGTATCCTGCTCATTCTGGGAGCTGTACAATCCCGGATCATCGGCTACGATTGCCACAAGTCCGCCGTTTACACCTATGTAGGAGGCTGTAAACAAGGGATCTGCCGCCACGTTAAGACCTACATGCTTCATTGATGCAAGGGCTCTTACTCCGCTAAGTGAAGCTCCTATTGCCACCTCCATCGCCACCTTTTCATTTGGCGACCATTCGGCATAGATTTCATCATATTTAGCTATGTACTCGCTTATCTCTGTGCTTGGTGTTCCCGGGTATGCAGCACTCACCTTGCAGCCGGCCTCATAGGCTCCACGGGCAAATGCTTCATTACCCAGCATAATAACTTTCTCTGACACTGCGGAAATCTCCTTTCTTACTCGCGTAAACTCACTCTTGCGTAAACTTATTGCTTGCGTAAATCGGTAACTCTCTTTGCTTTGCCTTCAAATCTCTGAAGACTTCTTGGTGCTACTAATTTTACCATGGCATCAAGACCCAATACAACCCTCAGATTTGCTCTTATTTTGCTTTCCAGCTCCCCAAGCTTGGCATATGAATCCAGAAGAGACTCATCAGCAAGCTCTACCTTGATTTCCATAGTGTCAAGATGGTTCTTGCGATCTACCACTATTTCATAATGCGCTCCTATCTCCGGAATCTTGAGCAATACCTCCTCTATCTGTGAAGGGAATACATTAACTCCTCTAATAATCAGCATATCATCGGAGCGTCCTGACAGATTTTCCATTCTTACAGTCGTCCTTCCGCATTTGCAGGGCTCATACATCAAACGGGATATATCCCTGGTGCGGTAACGAATTAGCGGAAGAGCTTCCTTGGTGATGCAAGTTATGACCAGCTCACCCTTTTCGCCGGGCGGCAGAACCTCTCCTGTATCCGGATCTATAATCTCTGGTATGAAATGGTCTTCATTGATGTGCATACCGCAAAGCTGGTGGCACTCACCCGATACTCCAGGCCCAATAAGCTCACTCATTCCATAATTCTGGGTAACCATCATATTTTCTCCCCATATCCGGTACATCTCCTGTCTCATCGGTTCGGTCATGCCTTCCCCGCCAAAGAGACCTATTCTAACCTTCAGATCCTTGCCGGGGTCTAATCCCATCTGTCTTGCCACTTCGCCGATATGCAAGGCATATGAAGGTGTAGCCACCAGCAGGGTTGTACCAAAATCCTGCATATACATAATCTGCTTCTGGGTATTGCCGGATGATGAAGGAATAACTGTTGCCCCAATATTCTCAAGACCGAAATGCAGACCAAGGGCACCGGTAAACATACCATATCCGAAGCAGATCTGGGCGACATCCTCATCTGATGCCCCACCCATGACTGCTATTCTGGATACACACTCGGTCCAGATCTTCATATCATTTCTTGTATAACCAACCACTGTCGGCTTTCCTGTTGTACCACTTGATGCATGTATGCGAACCAGCTCTTTTTTGGGTACGGTGAAAAGGCCGAAGGGATAATTATCTCTCAAATCCTGTTTGCTTGTAAATGGCAGAAGCTTCAAATCATCAAGGCTTTTGATATCCTCCGGCTTCAGCCCTGCCTCGTCCATTTTAGCCCTGTAAGCCGGAACCTTGTCATAATTCAGCTTTACGGTTTTCTTCAATCTGTCCAGCTGCAGCTTTTCAATTTCCTTTCTGGAAAGTGTTTCTTCCTTTGCCCAAATCATAATAATCCTCCATTCCTAAACTGATATTTTTAAACCCGACCGGCAAAACCGGCTCTTTCAGGCAAATAATGAGCTTGTGCAAAGATTATCCTATTGATAAAAATATATCATAAACCGGCTGTTTTCAGCTGCAATAAAATTACCTGCTAAAAACAGCGAATAGAAGCTGAGTCAAAAGGATGGTAAAAGCCACCTTTTGCTTCAGCTTCATCCAACATAAAAACTAATGATATTAATTTTTATATTAAAAGCACAGGCATATTTATTTTATTTGGCGGAATGCTCATCATAGCATTTGAATATGTCCTTAACCATTTCCTTTTTCATCCCCGGACTAATGAGACTCACGACAGGAACAACGATAAGGCCTGCTATCATGGCCAGGGCTCCTGCATTTATGGGGGATGCTATGTATTTAAGGAACATATTTGATAAGGTAATCCCCACTCCTATTGCAAAGCTGGCCCATACGGCAGCCTTGCTGGTTCTCTTCCAGTAGAGGCCGTAGATGAAGGGAGCCAGGAAGGAGCCGGCCAAAGCCCCCCAGGATATTCCCATCAGCTGGGCGATAAAGGTTGGCGGATTAAAGGCTATCACCACCGACAATATTATAAAGAATACTATAAGGATTCTTATAATAAGCAACTGCTTCTTTTCACCTATTTCCTTAACAATATTGCCCTTTATCAAATCCAGTGTCAGAGTTGAGCTGGATGTCATAACCAAGGATGCCAGGGTTGACATTGATGCTGATAAAACCAGCACCACCACAATACCAATCAATGCATCGGACAAGGACGAAAGCATATTTGGAACAATTGTGTCATAAACTATGCTGCCATCCTCCTTTATCATAACCATATGGCCATACAGTCGGGCAAAGCCGCCCATAAAATAGCAGCCACCTGCTATTACAAGAGCAAATACTGTGGAAATAACAGTTCCTGCTTTGATGGACCTCTCATCCTTGATTGCATAAAATTTATGTATCATCTGCGGCAAGCCCCAGGTTCCAAGAGATGTCAGAACTATGACTCCCAACAGGTTCACGGGATCCGGTCCAAAAAACGATGTGAAGGCACCCGCTTGTCCCAGAGTCGGGGCAGCGTCACTGCTAAACTGCGCAAGCTTGCCGACCGCACTCATAAACCCGCCATTTTCATTCAGAACTGCAGTTACAACAGCCACAATTCCCGCCAGCATGATAATTCCCTGCACAAAATCGTTAATGGCTGTTGCCATATAGCCTCCAAGCACCACATAAACTCCTGTCAGTACCGCCATCGCTATTATGCAAATTTCATAGGGTATATCAAAGGCCATACCGAACAGCCTTGACAGTCCGTTATAAACCGAGGCTGTATATGGAATAAGAAATATAAAGGTTATCAGTGCCGTTGCAATTCTTAAGGCCCGGCTGTCATATCTGCTGCCAAAGAAATCCGGCATGGTTGTAGATTTGAGATGATGCGTCATAATACGGGTTCTTCTGCCAAGAACCAGCCAGGCAAGCAGGCTGCCAAGGATCGCATTGCCGATACCTATCCACGTGGCAGACAGACCGTATTTCCAGCCAAATTGACCGGCGTAGCCGACAAACACAACCGCACTGAAATATGTAGTCCCGTAGGCAAAGGCCGTCAGCCAGGGGCCGACCGTGCGTCCACCCAGTACGAAATCACCTACACTGGTGGCATGCTTTCTTGTATAAATCCCAACGATTATCATAATAGCAAAGAATATTACCAGCATTATAATTTTAATAGCCATTGATCTACCCCTTAACCAGCTATAGCTTACTTCTGACTGAACTATTGATTATTTGCTTTCATCTATTACAGCACCCTTATAGCAGCTAAAGACTTCTTCTACCTTTTCCTTTTTCATTCCAGGAGTTAATAAGCTCACAATAGGAACGACTATCAGTCCTGCCACCATAGCCAGGGCGCCTGCATTAATAGCAGATGCTATGTACTTCAAGAACATGTTCGATACCGTAATTCCTACTCCTGTTGCAAAGCTTGCCCATACGGCGGTCTTTGTGGTTCTCCTCCAGTAGAGGCCGTAGATGAAAGGAGCCAAAAAGGATCCTGCCAAAGCGCCCCAGGATATACCCATCAGCTGGGCTATGAAGGTTGGTGGATCTAGTGCAATCACCACTGACAAAATAATAAAGAATACTATGAAAATTCTCAATATGAGCAATTGCTTCTTCTCACTGATGTTCTTGATAATATTGCCCTTTATAAAATCCAGTGTCACCATGGACCAACTGTACGCCCACCCAATACAAAATCACCTACACTGGTGGCATGCTTTCTTGCATAAATGCCCACCAGTACCATAACCGTAAAGAACGCAAGCAATAGTATGATCTTAATTGCCATAGTTATACCCCTCTACTGTTCATTTGTTTAGTTATTAATTTAGTACTTTAAAGCGTTGCGCTTTAAAGTAGCTGCACTTTAAAGTAATACTATCAAACTCGTAAACGCCTGTCAAGCTAAATCAATTTCCATTTTGTGACTATCAGCCAAATCCCGGGCTGGAAATAAGATTCCACTATGCAAAATGCCTATAAACCGAAGTATTCATCAGTCTTACCAGCCGGGACAGCTGCCGATAACAGCAAAAACTCCTGCACAGGCCCGGAGGGTTATTCCTGTACAGGAGTTTTTTCGCAATTATTTAGCTCTATTTAGCTAATTATTAGCTTATTAAGCACCATAATATGCTACACATTTAATAAGCTTAACACTTTTATCAAAATCACCAGATCCGCCACAGCAGCAAGCGGCAAAAGCAGCACAAAGGCAAGATGTCTGGTTTTGTGCCTGAAGAAATACATTCCTAAAAATGAGCCTATTCCTCCGCCCAGTATTGCTGTCAGAAGCAGGGTTTTCTCTGAAATCCTCCAGGCATTTTTGCATGCCCGCCTTTTATCAATTCCCATCAGGAGAAAGCCCAGTAAACTCATGAAAATGATATATCCTGCTGCAATAATATATATTAACTGCTCCATATATTGCTTACTTCCACCGTAGGAGCTATCCCCAGCTCCTTAAGCTGCTTATCATCCACGATATTGGGAGCCTCGGTCATCAGGCAGGAGGCATCCTTAACCTTGGGGAAGGCAATAACATCGCGTATACTGTCTTCCTTGGCCATAAGCATAACCAGACGGTCAAGGCCATATGCCAGACCTGCATGCGGAGGCACTCCGTATTTGAAGGCATTGAGCAAAAAGCCGAATCTTTCATATGCCGCTTCCTTGCTAAAGCCCAGAACCTCAAACATCTTTTCCTGTACCTCGCTCTGATATATTCTTACCGAACCTCCGCCGATTTCCGTACCATTCAGGGTAATGTCATAGGCCTTTGCCCTGACCTTGCCCGGGTCGGTATCCAAAAGCGGCAGATCCTCATCCATAGGCATGGTAAAGGGATGATGCTTTGCCACATACCTTCCTTCCTCCTTGGAATACTCAAGAAGCGGGAACTCGGTTATCCAGAGAAATTTATATTCATCCTTGTTAAGCAGGCCGAGATTTTTGGCTATTTCCACCCTGAGGCCTCCAAGACTTGCAAAGACAATCTCATCCTCATCCGCTGCAAACAGCAGAAGATCTCCTGCCTTTCCTCCCATAGCCTTTATTAGAGCAGCAAGCTCTTCCTCTGTCATGAACTTGGCAAACGAGGACTTATAGGAGCCGTCCTCATCTATAGCAAGATAAGCCAGCCCTTTAGCGCCGTAATCCTTAACGAAATCCACCAAAGCGTCAATTTTCTTGCGGGGCATGCCGGCCTGTCCCTCTACATTTATGCCACGGACAGAGCCACCATTTGCCACTGCATTTGCAAATACACCAAAGCCGCAATTTGCCACTATATCCGATACATTCTTAAGCTCCATGCCAAAACGGATATCCGGTTTGTCGGAGCCAAAGCGCTCCATTGCTTCTTTATAGGTCATACGCTGGATCGGCAAGGGTATCTCTATATCCAGACACTCCTTGAATATTTTATGCAACAGACGCTCATTTACATCTATAACATCATCCACATCAACAAAGGAAAGCTCCATATCGATCTGGGTGAACTCCGGCTGCCTGTCTGCCCTCAGATCCTCGTCCCTGAAGCACTTTACTATCTGGAAATAACGATCATAGCCTGCGCACATAAGCAGCTGCTTGAATAGCTGCGGTGACTGCGGCAGGGCATAGAAATTGCCGGGATGCACACGGCTGGGCACCAGATAGTCCCTGGCTCCCTCCGGTGTGCTCTTGGTAAGCACCGGTGTCTCTATCTCCAAAAAGCCCTCGTCGGCCAAAAACTGACGGGTTATGGTTGCCACCTTGCTCCTGAGAATCAAATTCCTTTGAAGATCCGGCCTTCTCAGATCCAGATAACGATATTTCAATCTCAGCTCTTCCTTGGTTTTTGAACCCTCTTCTATAGGGAAGGGAGGTGTTTCAGCCTCAGACAGTATTCTGAGCGCCATAGCCCTGACCTCAATATCTCCGGTCAGAAGGTTTGGATTAACCGCACCTGATCTGGCTTCTACCCTTCCTGTAACGGCAATTACATATTCGCTTCTTAATTTTTCAGCCTTCTGAAAATTCTCAGTCCCGCAATCGTTCTCTTCAAATATAATCTGTAAAATACCGGAACGATCCCTTAGATCCACAAATATAATTCCGCCCTTGTTTCTGCTTTTTTGCACCCATCCCATAACGGTTACGGTCTCACCGATATTTTTATTGGACAGCTCAGTACATCTGTGGCTTCTGTGCAAGCCCTTCATTGTTTCAGCCATAGTCCTAATCTCCTTTTATATATACTTCATATACTTCCAAACTCTTATGCAAAATATTTCTATGATAAATTTTTATCAAGTAACCGGCAATATCTTAATCCATAATGATATCAATGCATTTTCTGTTTTTTACCACCGGTCTCACATAATTATTGCCTACCCTTACATGCTCGGGATGTACCTGATAGGCATTTAAAGCCTCCTCGCTCTCAAACTCAGAATCCAGCAGCAAATCGGAGTCTGAGGACTGCAAAGGCTTAGTATACAGCTTTATGGAAATAATTCCAGGGATTAGGTTGATTAGGTTCTCCAGCTCCTTTTTCATAAGCCGGGCATTTTTCTCTTTTTCCTCCTCGGTTAAATGATCTGCCCAGTTCCATGCAACAATATGCTTAACCATATAAACTCCTTTCCGCCATACCTATCTTTATTTTCTCTACCATGCTCTACTTAACAATATGCTCGGCCAGCCCATCCAGTTCAACCTGGGTCTGCTCTCCTGTTTGCATATCCTTAAGAAATGCCTTATTGTTTGCCAGCTCCTCAGAGCCGATAATAACGGCCCTTCTTGCCCCGATTTTATTGGCATATTTCATCTGGGCCTTGACGCTGCGCTCCAGATAATCCGTCTCCACTATTATACCTTTTCGCCTTAAGTTTGAAACAAGGCGGTAAGCAGCCGTCCTGGCCTCCTTGCCCAGTATTCCTACATATAAATCAACCGGCTCCTCCGGCTTAAGGCTTACTCCCTCTGCCGCCAGCTCATTAATTATGCGCTCTATACCAAAGCCGAAGCCTACTGCAGGAATATCCTGCTTTTCATCTATTTCATGAATCAGATTGTCATATCTGCCGCCGCCGCAAAGGGTAAAGCCATCGGCATTGACAAACTCAAAGACAGTCTTTGTATAATAATCAAGCCCCCTTACAATTCCGGTATCAACCTCATAGTCAATTCCGAGATCCGCAAGCAAGCTCTTAAGCTCCTCAAAGTGATTTTTGCATTCATCATCAAGATAATCAATTGTTCTGGGCGCATCCTTTACTATCTCCTTGCAGGTGGGTACCTTACAGTCAATTACCCTTAAGGGATTTTTGAGCATCCTTTCCCTGCAGGTAGGACACATCTTTTCCTTGTGTACCTCCAGATAAGAGAGTAAGGCTTCATTATAGGTCCTGCGGCAGCTTTTGCAGCCGATGCTGTTGATATGCAGCTTGGCTCCCTTTAAGCCCAGTTCCTTCATGAAATCGTTCAGCAGGGTTATCAGCTCAACCTCAGCCAGTGGACTGGATGAACCAAAGATTTCAACACCGAACTGGTGATGCTGGCGAAGACGGCCGCTTTGCGGATTTTCATAACGAAATGCCTGGGTAATGTAAAAAAGCTTTGTGGGCTGACTTTCGGCAAATAGGCCGTTCTCCAGATAAGCACGTACGGCTCCCGCCGTTCCCTCAGGCTTTAAGGTAATGCTTCGGCCTCCCTTGTCATCAAAGGTGTACATTTCCTTCTGAACCACATCGGTTGTCTCACCTACACCCCTCTGAAAAAGAATTGTATGCTCAAAGGCAGGGGTTATGATCTCCTTGATGTTGTATGCCTTGCATATTTTCCTGGCGACTGCCTCAATAATGGTACGCTTGTGCATATATTCTCCATACCAGTCCTGAGTGCCTTTAGGTCTTTGTGTAATCATCCAAATCCTCCATTCCAAATATTAATCACAAGATAAATTAAATCATATATTCAAATAAACTATCAATATCATATCTGTAATATTATAATAATTATCAGGCAAATATCCCCGACATTCATATACCGGATTTACTTCATCCGGACAGCTTTTATCTATACAGGCAAATTCTTAATATAAAGACAAATCCTTATAATTCGTCAAAACTTTGTAGGTGCAATTCTAATCTGGCCATACAAGCTTGTCAAATGCGCCACAATTTGTCCTGATTTTGCTCCAGAAATTTATGCTTCTTCTCAATCATCTCATCTATTCTGCCAATATAGTCGCTAATGCTTTTTACATTATCCACTCTCTCTATGCGGTTTTCATCATGAAATACAAGCTTGGACATGCCACCGGCTCCGAGGGCAAGTATGGTTTGCTTTTCTTCCATTATCAGAATGTTATAAAGCCCTTCCCTGCCGTATCTGGCATAACCGATATTTTCAAGGTTGTCCGCCATATTCTTCTGCCTGTAGAGATAGTAAGGATGATAATTGTTATCCCTTGCAAATTTTATCGAGTAATCCAGCATTTTGCTTACATCTTTGGCTTTCAGTTCTTTATAATTTTCCCTCTCAATATTAAGACGGGCGGCCCGCTTTATGGCAAGGGTATGGACTGTCAGGCTTTCGGGGTTTAAAAGCCTTACTTGCTCAAGGGTGTCCATAAGATCCGAAAGCTTTTCCCCTGGCAGCCCCAGGATTATATCCATGTTTATATTATCGTGACCTGCTTCCCTGGCCAATTTAAAGGCTGTGATTACATCCTCCACTGTATGCCGCCTGCCTATGATATCCAGAGTTTTTTGCTGCATGCTCTGGGGATTGATGCTGATGCGGTCAACTCCCCACTTTTTAAGCACCTTCAGCTTATCCTCGCTTATGCTGTCGGGTCTGCCGGCTTCAACACAAAATTCTTTGACATATCTAAAATCAAAGCTGTTTTTTACAAGACCCAGCAGGCTATCCAGTTGCCCGGCAGTCAGGCTTGTGGGTGTTCCGCCGCCAAAATATACGGTTGTAAGCCTTTTGCCAGGAAAACAGCCTGCAGCATATGCTATCTCCTTTTTCAGGGCAGATAAATAGTCCTCCACCAGCTTCTGATATTTTGATACAGGATAGGAAGTAAAGGAGCAATACAGACAGGTGGTGGGACAAAAAGGTATTCCGATATACAGGCTGTAGCCGTTACGGTAATCAATACTGTCAAGCAGCTGCAGCTCTCTTTCTGCTATCTCTATGCTCATGGCAATTTTACTGTCCGAGCATAAGTATTCCTGCCTCATTCTGTTATATATACTGTCCTCATCCGCCTCATTCTCAAGCATCTCATATACCAGCTTGGTGGGCCGTATACCGGTTAAAATCCCCCATGGCAGGGTCTGTCCGCTTATATCGCACAGCATCCCATACAGGAGCCTTTTAACCGAATTCTTAAATGCAGCCTTAGGCTCATTTCCTGATACGCTAAGCTGCCGGCTAATCCTGCCCTTATCGGCTGCCGCTATATCAACAGTTACCAAATCAGGTAACAAGGAAATATCAATTCTAAGAAAAGGCTCCGACTTAGCTTGCTCTGACATCTCTTCATATTGCTCCCCGGAATACACCTTTATCGCTTCATCAGGATAAAAGGCCTTTACCAAAGGATATATATCATTTTCATAGGCTCTATCTGATAATATAATGTTAATCATTTTCACCATTCCTGCT
>JAAZDK010000029.1 GCA_012512855.1 Clostridiales bacterium | reverse complement strand
GGTCGATCCTTTCTCTTAATAAAGCCTCATCAAATAATAACAAATCCTTGATATTATAGTCAGACCTTTTAAACAGCATCACCGGCCACAAAAGCTGGTTCTGCAGCCTGAAAATTTCTCCGATATCATCATTTTTATTTAGCAGTAATCCTATTTGTCTGCCTGTGATAATCTCTGTCACACCGTTTCTTCCTGTCATGGTTAATTTATATTCCTGAAAATGCTTCGTAAGCAGGCGCTCGGCCGCCCTGAATGACTTAAAAGATAATTTTACTCCGTTTATAGTCGTACCAAGGAAGAAATGGTTTATAAAATATAGTGAAATAAGCAGATATAGCAATATTATTGAAAATAGAATAATTATTATTCCCTCGGCAGCTCTGAATTTACCTCTAATACGAATTCTCATATGATTTTCTTTGTAATTAAGCATTTATTTAATCATATGTCATAACAAAATCCATATATGAATATTTTTGCTCCATTTGCTTTGATAAATAATTACAAAAAGGACACCCTTTTAGAATGTCCTTTTGTATGTATGGATTAATCATCATCAATACCATCAAAATCATAAACCATGTGCGAGAAGCCCTCCTTAAAGGGCAGCTTCTTCATAATGTCCTCTAATTGTGAAATATCCCCCTCAAAGCCCTCCAAATCCTTTTCCGATACATAGGCTTTATTAAATGCAAAGGTGATGCCGGCGTTTTTTAAAACCCCAATTGGTATTAAGCTTATAGAATTATCAACCCTTACTGATGACCATATTTTAGGATCATATAAATCCTTAAGCTTCTCCCCCTCGGCTGTATTCAAAAATTCGTTCAAAGGTGTATAATATCCGGATTTGATTATTCCAGAACCTTATCCCTCTCACTATATGTACCACTATAAGCAATATCAAGGGAGCCAGCCTCAGCTCAGACTAATCCTTTCCTCCATTATGGCTTCCAGCCTGCGGCTTAGCTCCTCCTTTTGCTGATACAATTGATTTAGCTTAACATAGTCACTGGCATATATTTCCATATTTTCATCAATATTTTTAATTTCATTCTCAAGGGCATGAATTTGGGCTTCGTATTTAGCCCTTTGATGCTCATTGCTCTTTTTTGCTTCCTTATCCTTCTGCTTTTTTGCTGTATCCTGAAAATTGTCAGAAGCAGGCTTGACCGTAAGCTTATCGCTGCCGTTTGTTGCTGCTTCATGTTTATTCCCGGCTTCATTCTGCCCTTTTTGAGTCTGCGACTGACTTCTGCTGCCAGCCAGCTGAGTAACTGCTTTTTTCTTTTCCTTCTCTGCTTTGTAATAATCGTAATTGCCAAGATAGCTTGTGAAGGCTTAATCCTCTATAGCTATTACTCTGCTGCAAATTTTATTAATAAAGTATCTGTCATGGGATATAAGCAGGACTGTACCCTTAAAAGCAGCCAATGCCTCCTCGATGCTTTCTATGGAGTTCATGTCCAGATGGTTGGTAGGTTCGTCCATTATCAACAGGTTAATATCAGAGTACAGAAGCTTGGCCAGCCTTAGCCGAACCCTTTCTCCTCCAGACAAATGCTTTATTTTCTTGAATACATTTGGCCCATAAAACATGAATTTTGCCAGGTACTCCCTTGCCTTACCTTCAAGGATAGAAATGTCCTCCCGAAAATAATCAAGTATAGTCATTTCTTCATCCTCAAAGGTCAAATTCTGTGGCAGATAGGCCATATTAATGCCTGCACCAAGGCTCACCACTCCAAAATCAACCGGCAGCTGGCCCAGAAGCATCTTTACAAAGGTACTTTTACCGCTACCGTTAGGGCCTATTAAAGCCACCTTTTCTCCATACTGTATAAGCATTTCGGCCTTTTTAAAGATTATCCTGTCGCCAAAGCCTTTTGACAGATTGGTTGCCTGTACGACTATTCTACCCGATCGCTCGCCTGATGTAATATTAAGCCTCATATTCTTCTTTAATACAGGCTTTTCAATTTTCTCCATCTTTTCCAGCTTGTTTTGCATACTGGCGGCCCTTCTGAAGAATTTATTATTGTCGGCCCGCATCGCCCATTCCCTTAATTCCCTGATGGAGCGTTCCATTTCATTAATCCTTTTTGTCTGCTCCTTATAGGCATTAAGCTGCTGCTCGCGCTCCTCCTTCTGCCGGATATAAGAGCTGTAATTGCCGTAATAGGTCTTGCTTACCTTATTCTCTATCTCGATTATTTTGGTTACAGTATTATCCAGAAAATAACGATCATGGGATACAATAATCACTGTCCCTTTATAGCTCCTTATATATTCCTCCAGCCACTCCACAGCCTCCATATCAAGATGGTTTGTTGGCTCATCCAGCAGCAGCACATCCGGAGCATCTATAAGCAGCTTCCCAAGCATAACTGTGGTCTTTTCACCACCGCTCAGCATATTAAAATCCTTGTTTAAAAATGAATCATCAAAGGAAAGTCCCTTGCATATTCTGTTAAGCTTTTCCTCGATTTCATAGCCACCCTTTATCTCATACAACGAAAGCATTTGTATTTTTTCAGAGTTCTCTCAAGCTCAGCCCCTTCCTGGGACTGCATACTGTTTTCAAGCAGACGCATCTCATTTTCTATGCTATACAGCTCGACGAAGCTCAGCTTCAGTACATCTATTACCCTCATTCCTTCCGGATACTGAGGTATCTGATCAAGATAAGCGCAGCTGGTATCCTTTGATATCTTAACCCAGCCCTCATCATATCCCGGAGGAACAGGAGCATATGGATAGCCTGCACAGTGATTAAGCTTTAAAATGCCTGCAATTAATTTAAGAACTGTGCTTTTTCCGCTGCCATTTGGTCCTATAATTCCTGCCTTCTCGCCGTTATTTATCAAAAAGCTTACATTTTTAAGTACCAGAGTACTGTCAAGATATTTCTTTACTCCCTCCAAAGCTACTTCCGCCATAAAAACTCCTCCCCTTAGCTTAAGCCAAGCTCATATACCTTTTCTTATCATGTCAGTCTGCACCCAGGCCTGTGCACAAGTCCAAAAACAGAATCTAACCTTATTCTCAGCATTACTGTCCAATAATAGCATAACATAAGACCCTTTTACTTTAAACCTCAAGAATATTTCTAACCATCCTTGAGGAGTTAGGAATGTTTTTTGCACATTTATGCTCTTTTTTCATATACTGTTATAAATTTGCTTAAGGAGCAATTTTCTGATGCAAGTATCAGCTGTAAAGTCTTCCGGTTCCGGAAGCAATATTTTGGTTGACTCAAATCCCGGCAATACAATAATCGTAAATGGCGACGGCCGGGTAAGCGCTGTCCCGGATATAGCTGTTGTTCGACTGGGGGTTCAGACTGACGGCGAAAACCTGGCAGAGCTTCAAGGCAGAAATGCCGAAATCAGCCAGATGGTATTGCAGGCGCTGGAGACATTTGATATTATCGATATAAGAACCTTCCAGTATCAGATAAATAAGCTCTTTGATTATGAAAACGGCAGACAGATAGACAGAGGCTATACGGTGCGAAATATTTTCGAGCTGCGAAGCGATAATATAGATCAGGTCGGTATGATTATTGATACTGCAGTAGCAAACGGAGCAAATATTGTTGAGCTTATTGAATTTGAGCTGTCAGACTCGGAGGCGTATTACCTTGAAGCCCTCAGGCTGGCGCTGGATAACGCTTATCAAAAGGCATTTGCCATTGCCGACAGCCTTGGCATCGAAAAAGAGCCTATTCCCGTTAAGGTCACCGAGAGCAGCAGCTTAAGCCTTCCTCCCAGGCCCTTTATTGCGAGGGAAGGCGGAGCCTTTGTCACTCCTGTAGAGCCTGGCAGAGAACAGATAGAAGCCTCTGTTATTGTGGAATTCAGATATTAAGGATTAATAAAATATTTTTGCTTACTATACTATATTAAACTTTCTTCAGCTTTATAGATTTATTTATTATATGCTTGTTATTTTAGCTGACTATCAGGTATACTTTTTAGTCATGATGCCATTAGCTTAAGGATGAAATTTAGCATTCTGAAGATTTCAAATAATGAAGAAATTGATTGATAAATTAACATTTTATTCCTAAATGCTATTAAATAAAAAGTATCTAAGCAAGATTTGCATAGAAATTAATATAATTTTTTGATATACTTAAGATACTGTACAATAATAGGGAGAGAGATTGCTATGGAGAAAAAATCTAGGCCAAATGAACCATTAGTAACACACATTTACACAGCAGATCCTTCTGCACACGTATTCGAGGGCAAATTGTACATTTATCCCTCACATGATTTGGAGCATGATGGTCCTGACAATGATAACGGTGACCAGTACCAGATGGAGGATTATCATGTCTTCTCAATGGATGACGTGGATGCCCCTTGCATTGATCACGGAGAAGTTCTTCATATGAAGAATGTTCCATGGGTAAGCAAGCAGATGTGGGCGCCTGACGCTGCTTATAAGAACGGCACCTATTATCTGTATTTTCCTGCCAGAGATAAGGAGGGTATTTTCCGTATCGGTGTTGCCACCAGCAAAAACCCTGCTGGTCCCTTTACACCTGAACCCAACTATATTCCCGGCAGCTTCAGCATAGACCCTGCTGTTTTTGTTGATGATGACGGAAGAAGCTATATGTATTTCGGTGGTCTCTGGGGAGGTCAGCTGGAGAAATGGAAGACAGGCGAATTTAATCCTGAAGGTAAAGAGCCGGCAGTCAATGAGCCGGCATTAGGCCCCAGAGTTGCCGAGTTGAGCGACGACATGCTTACCTTTAAGGAAGCACCACAGGAAGTCCAGATCCTTGATGAAAACGGTAATCCAATCACAGCAGGGGATGAGGACCGAAGATATTTTGAAGGTCCCTGGATGCACAAGTATAATGGTCTTTATTATTTGTCATATTCAACAGGCACCACTCATTATCTGGTATATGCCGTAGGTACAAACCCGAAGGGTCCTTTCACCTATAAAGGCCGTATACTTGAGCCTGTTATAGGTTGGACTACCCATCATTCTATCGTTCAATTCAAGGATAAATGGTACCTCTTCTATCATGACAGCTCCTTGTCAGGTGGCGTAAACCATAAACGCTGCATTAAGTATACCGAGCTTAAGTATAATCCTGATGGTACCATTCAGACCATTAAGCCTTATGATAACTAATAACAGGCTATTTTAGCGGTCTGTCAATTATTTAACATAAGAACTAGTATCGAGTAGGAGGCGGTGACTAACCGCCGTCCTCTCACAGCACCGTACGTACCGTTCGGTATACGGCGCTTTCAATAGTTGACGTGCACTGACTGATATGCCGTGGCTAAATCATAGAAGCCACTTCGTATCAGTCTTTCTTTTGTCATTGCCATGTTTACAGCAACT
>JAAZDK010000298.1 GCA_012512855.1 Clostridiales bacterium | reverse complement strand
CTATAGTAGAGATCTTTTGGAATATCGGCGTTATTGCCTTGTATGGTGTTTCTCTTGCTATGATACTTAACGGTTCCACCAGCATGAATGCAGGTACAGTAGTGGCATTCACCAGCTATATGGGACTTTTTAGCGGCCCCCTAACCCAGATAGCCATGCTGATTCAGCAGCTGGCCAGTGTAAGCTCCAACCTTGAGCAGGTATTTGACACTATAGATTATCCTGTAGAAATCGATAATCCGTCTGATGCAATTGAGCTTAAAAACGTAAAGGGCCAGGTGGACTTTGAAAATGTAACCTTTGCTTATGAAAAGGGTGTTAATATACTTGAGAATTTCAATCTGCATGTCAGGCCGGGTGAAACCATCGCCCTGGTGGGACCCACCGGTGCAGGAAAAACCACAGTCATTAACCTTATAACAAGATTTTATGATGTGGCCGAGGGCAGTGTAAAAATAGACGATATAGATGTCAGAAAGGTGAGTCTTAGCTCCCTTAGAAAAGAGGTAGGTGTGCTGATGCAGGACCCCTTCATATTCAAGGGCACCATCATAGACAACATCCGCTACGGCCGGCTTGACGCCACAGATGAGGAATGCATCGCCGCTGCCAAAACCATATACGCCGACAAGTTCATCGAAAGAATGAAGGACGGCTATTACACCCAGCTGGACGAGCGGGGCGAGGGCCTGTCGGCAGGTGAAAAGCAGCTTATCAGCTTTGCCCGCATCATACTCAAAAATCCTTCGGTCATTATTTTGGATGAGGCCACAAGCTCAATTGATACCGAGACTGAAAACCTGATCCAGCAGGCCATGGAAATTATCCTCAAGGACAAAACAGCCTTCATCGTTGCCCACAGGCTGTCCACCATAAGAAATGCCGACAGAATACTCTATATTGCCAACAAGGGCATTGCCGAAGAAGGCAACCACGAACAGCTGATGGTCAAGAAGGGCTTGTATTACAGCCTGAATGCGTCAATGTAAACAGAATAGTTACGGCACCTCTTTATAACTTAGATATTTAACTTATAAGAAGCAGGAGACATTTTGACAGCTTGAATTAACTGTCGTTAAAGCTCCTGCTTCTTTATATGCCTTTTTATTCGTTCAGATAAATTTCAAACCTTCGCTCAATTTCTTTAATTACCTCATCCAATGGTTTGTCATTCAGTCTATAATCCGTTAGAGGATCTGTTAATTCATAAGGATATTGGAAGAAGATTTCTGCCTCGGCATAAATATCTTGGATATCCTGCCTCAAAATATTGTCGCTGAATTTCAAATCCTTTAGCATACATGAATTCTGGTCCTCCTTTAGCGACTTGCATAGCCTGGAAAGGTAATCCTTTAGCCATACCGTCTTCTTGGATTTGGGATTAACAACGATCATGATGCAGTCAGCCAGAATTTTTGTCTTGCTTCCCTCCTCCAGTCCCGGAACCGCTGCAGCCCTGAAAAAGTCATATTCACTATACTCTTTAAATTTTGAATCTGTCATTCCTCTTTCCATCTTAACCATCAGTTTAGCATATATCGAATCTTTATATGATTTATCCTGAATTATTCATGAGGGTAAAAAATCATAGATTTATCCATGGAATTATTACGACAGTTCATTTTCAAGGATAAATTATTATGAAAGTTATTCACAAAAGGGTATAATATCCCCTTGGTTTATCCACATTTTATATTTCTTGAACAGTCAAGGTACATTTTATAAATCATTCAAGCTTTGGCAGAAGCCTTATGTTTTTCAATGTCTCATAAAACTCTTTTTTATAAGGACAGCTACTGCATAGCTTGAATG
>JAAZDK010000297.1 GCA_012512855.1 Clostridiales bacterium | reverse complement strand
GCGGCAAGCCACCGCCTGATTATTACACTTGAGGAAAATGTAAAAAGCGGAGGCTTCGGACAGAAGGTGGCAGATTTTCTGCTGGAGACAGGCCGGCAGGTTAAATTTATAAATATTTCAGCACCCGATATATTCATAGAGCATGGCACAGTGGCCGAGCTTATAAGGCAGCTGGGACTTGACTGCGACAGCATTGTTGAAAGAATTAAGAAGGAAATGTCCTGGTAAAGGGATAAAAGCTTTTCCGTAAATAGGGTAAAGGCAAGAGGCGATCTAGTGCAAACCTGAACAGGAATGACTGAGGGAGGCTGATTATTTAAATGAAGGAACGTTTGGATCTGCTGCTTGTTCAAAGAAAGCTTGCTAAATCCAGAGAAAAGGCAAAGGTAATTATCCAGTCGGGCAATGTATATGTAAATGGCCGCGTAGTGGACAAGGCCGGAAGCATGTTTGAAGAGGATGCGATTATAGAGATTAAGGATAACCCCCTTAAATATGTTAGCCGCGGAGGCTTAAAGCTTGAAAAGGCACTAAACAGCTTCAGTATCAGCCTTGAAGGCAGGATTTGCATGGACGTCGGTGCATCCACCGGCGGTTTTACCGATTGTATGCTCCAGAGGGGAGCCAAAAAGGTATATGCGGTGGATGTAGGAAGCGATCAGCTGGATTCTGCACTCAAGGAGGACGTGCGGGTTGTATCCATGGAAAAGACCAATATAAGATATCTTACTCCAGAACAGATAAAGGATGATATATCCTTTATCTCTGTTGATGTATCCTTCATTTCGCTGACAAAGGTTCTGGATGCGATATGGAGATTGCTGCATGAACAGGGGGAGCTGGTGGCGCTCATAAAGCCCCAGTTTGAGGTGGGAGCTGAGAATTTAGGCAAAAGAGGGGTAGTTAAGGATAAAAAGGCGCATATAAATGCAATAAAGAGCGTAAGCTGTTATGCCATTTCCCTTGGTTTTTTCTGCATGGGTCTGGATTATTCGCCCATCAGAGGGCCTGAGGGCAATATAGAATACCTGATGCACCTTATAAAAGGCAGTTCTTCCGTAAGGGAGAATGACTGTCTGTGGATTTCGTCGCAAAATCTGCAGGAGCTTGTGGATAAAGCCCACAGCAGCTTGAAATAAACATGGACGAAAATTATATAATATACGATTTTCGTGGATAATTATGTAATATGGCTCAAATATCTTGAATTTTCATATATATTATGGTAGACTTTTCAAGTGAATGTTATTGTTTTTTATAAGGAGAGCGGCAATCAGTGGATCGTTTTTTAATCATAACGAACAGGGAAAAGGATACTGAACTTAATCTGACAAATCAGATTGCAGATTATATCAAGAAGGCCGGCAAAACTGCCATTCTTTCAAGCGTATCCACGATGCAGGCCTTAGCTGATGAGGTCATAGGCGAAGGCTGCTTTGATTGTGCTATTGTGCTGGGTGGAGATGGTACAATCATACAGACGGCATATGACCTGATGACCCATGACATTCCGATACTTGGTGTGAATCTGGGTACCCTCGGTTTCCTGGCGGAGATTGAGCAGCATAATGTACTTGAAGCCCTGGATCGTTTGTTTAAGGATGATTACCAGATAGAAAAACGCATTATGATCGAAGGGGAGATTGTTCGCAGTCAAAAAAATCAGACGGATAATATAAACGTATTCTCAGCCCTTAATGATGCTGTAATTACCAGAAAGGGCTTTTCAAGAATAATTAGCTTGCATATTTATGTAAATGATATTCTTGTTGATAAGTTCAAGGG
>JAAZDK010000296.1 GCA_012512855.1 Clostridiales bacterium | reverse complement strand
CCACCCTGTAGCTTTCATTTCCTGCTATGGTATCCTTAAATCCCTTTATTCGGTTATTTATAGAATTTATAATTGGCTGATCCAATATGATTATGTCTGCCTTGGGCAGCTTGCTCATCATATCGGTCGCACACTGCACCCCCGCATTATAATTGTCAGAGGTTATTACAGATACTACATGTTCAGTATTGTATACCTCCGTGTCTACATTAAAGACCGGAATACCTGCCTCCTTGCATGCAACAAGAGCAGGCTCAACCTCTATCCAGTCTACGGGATTTAAAAAGATTGCAGCTACACCCTCTTCTATCATTTCGAATATCTGTTCATTCTGCTTCCTCTGATCCTGTGCGGGATCTCTTGTTATCAGAACATCACCGTTTGCCTCGACAACCTCTTTTATACCGTCATTTAGGATATCAAAATATGGATTATTCATAGTCATATATGTTGCACCAAATTTCCTTGGCTTTCTGTCCTGAAAACTCAGTGCATTGTTCAGTATTGAGCAGCCGAAAAGCAGCAAAACGAAAGCAGCCAATATTCCTGCCATAGAAACATATCTGATTTGCCTTGTGCCCAATCTTCTCATAATAATCCTCCGTACTTTGTTGCAGCTGCAAAACCTTAAGGGGATAAAGCTTTCAAACAACAAATCTATTATTTATATCATTATTACATAATTATGTCTATAATATGAAAGTTTAACTATCTTCCTTTTCTGTTTTTCATATAATCAATAAAGACGGCCAATAAGATAACTATACCCTTGACAACATATTGCCAGAATGAATTAACATTCAACAGATTCAAGCCGTTGTTCAGGACACCTATGATTAATCCTCCGATTATGGTTCCGCCAATCTTTCCAAAACCACCGGACATACTTGTGCCGCCTACAACTACCGCCGCAATGGCATCCATCTCGGCTCCTTCACCTGCTGTCGGCTGTCCTGAATACATACGTGAGGCCAAAACCACGCCGGCAAGACCGGCCATAAGGCCTGAATATGCATGAACGAAGAATTTTACCTTTGCAACATTAATACCGGAAAATCTGGCAGCCTGCGCATTTCCGCCCACCGCATATATATAGCGGCCGATTTTGGCTCGGTTCATAATTAAGCCTGTTACAATCAAAACAACTATCAGTATAATGACCGGTGTGGGAACTATGCCGATATAACCGGCTCCGAGGAACTGCCACTCTTTAGTCACTACCCTTACAGGTGAACCGCCGGTGTAAACATAAGCCAGACCCTTGGCAATATTCATTGTTGCCAGTGTCACAATAAATGCCGGAATTGTGGTCTTGGATATAACCAGACCGTTGAACATACCTATTAAAAGACCTACAAGTATTCCTATAATAATGGCTACAGGCAGCGGCAGCTGATAACGGGATACCGCACCGGCAGCAATACAGCCGGACAAGGCTATAACGGAACCCACGCTCAGATCAATACCGCCCAGTATAATTACCATTGTCATTCCGCAGGCCAGAAAGAGGTTTGAAGAAATCTGCCTGAGGACATTAAATACATTTTTCAGTGTTAAAAAAGAATTTTTGGTTACGGGATTTAAGGATAAAAACAGGCATAATACCAATAAGGCAATAATTATACCTATATTTTCCTTAAGCCATAGCAGTAAGCTATCCTTAAATGATGCCATATGGCTTCTTTTACTCTTGCTTACCTGATTCATATTATCTCCTCCTGACTTCATAAGCTATTTTGTTGCAAGCCTCATAATCTTTTCCTGAGTCACCTCATCATGATTTAGATAGCCTGTTATCCTGCCGTCGCACATTACATAAACCCGATCGCTCATATTAATAATCTCAGGCAGCTCTGATGAAATCATAATTATTGACATGCCGGCCTTAGCCAGACTGTTCATTATCGCATATATCTCGGATTTGGCGCCCACATCCACGCCTCTTGTCGGTTCATCCAAAATTAGTATCTTAGGGGCCGTGGCCAACCATCTGCCAATCATGATTTTTTGCTGGTTTCCACCGGAAAGCTTACCCACCAGCTGTCTGCTTGACGGTGTCTTTGTAGCCATCAAGTCAATGTATTTTTGGGTAATCTCCTCTTCTTTGCCTTTATCAACATGAATGAATTTGATAAAATCCTTCAAAACCTCAATTGTGGTATTATATTTCACGCTTTGAATATGATAGAGGCCCTCAACCTTTCGATCCTCAGGAACCAGGGCTATACCATATTTAATAGCTTCGGCAGGAGATTTAATATGAACCTTCTTGCCTTCAAGATAAATGTCACCGGTATAATGTCCGGTCAGTCCAAAGATGCATTTCATCAACTCGCTGCGGCCTGCTCCCACCAGACCGGAAAAGCCTATGATTTCACCTCTTCGCATTTCAAAGCTGGCTCCTTTGACCAACTGGCCGTCCGCTATGTTCTCACACCTGAGCACAAGCTCTCCATGTTCAGCATAATCCCTGGTATAGTAGTTTTTGAGATCACGGCCTACCATCATTGATATAAGACGGTCCTTACTGGTCTCTTTCACTACCTCGGTTGCGATATATTTACCGTCTCTCATTACGGTTACACGATCGCAGATTTCCTCCAGCTCGCTCATTTTATGGGAGATATAAATTATACCTACTCCTTTGGCCGTCAAGGTCCGCATGGTGTTAAACAGGAAACTGACCTCCTTGTCGGATATGGAGGATGTCGGTTCATCCATTACAAGAATTTTTGACTGATATGAAATTGCCTTTACTATTTCAACCATCTGCTGCTTTGCAATCGGCAGCTTACCCACCATTGTTCTGGCGTCAATATCCATATCATAAGCGTCCAGAAGCTTTTGGGCTTCCTCATGCAGCTTTGCTTTGTCCACAAACTTACCCTTCATCGGTTCCCTGCCCAGGAAAATATTCTCGCCGACGGTCATATACGGAACAAGGACAAGCTCCTGATGGATAATTGATATGCCACATTTTTGCGCCGTTACAACATCCTTAATTTCAACCTTTTTTCCTTCAATAAAGATCTCTCCCTGATCGGCCGTATAGATACCGCCCAGAACCTTAATCAGAGTTGATTTGCCTGCGCCGTTTTCCCCCAATAATGCATGAACCTCTCCGGCTCTCAGTTCGAAGTCAACCGAAT
>JAAZDK010000295.1 GCA_012512855.1 Clostridiales bacterium | reverse complement strand
GAACAGTAACACTAATCATCTTAACAGACACATAGCAAACGCTGAAATATTGATTTATCGCTTATAATGTATTAAAATGTCACTAAAACAGGGTAAGAATAGATGTGCCATTTCATCATGGAAATGAGGCTGAAACTGTAAAAAACAGTTTTATGACTATATTTACCTATTCGAAAAGGAGGAAAGTATAAATGAATCTACTTGAAAACATTCGAACCACATTGCTTATGGGACCTGGACCAAGCTGTGTCCATCCGTTGACCTATTATGCCCTTGGAAGACCTACTCTCGGTCATTTGGATCCATATTTTATAACCATTATGGACGAAATAAAGGCTGACCTGCAAACAGTTATGGGCACTAAAAACGTAGCTACGATACCGATATCAGGAACAGGATCTGCCGGTATGGAAACATCTTTTGTAAACATGATAGAACCCGGGGACAGGGTGCTTGTTCTTATAAATGGTGTCTTTGGTATGCGTATGGCCGATGTTGCAGGCAGACTTGGCGCCGAAGTAGACACAATTGAGTTTGAATGGGGTACTGCTGTGGACCCTGAAGAAGTTGAAAAAAAATTAAAGGAAAAATCATATGACATAGTAGCAGTTGTTCATGCTGAGACTTCAACAGGTGTATGCAATCCGGTAGAGGAAATATCAAAAATTCTTGCTGATACTGACAGCCTTTATCTTGTTGATACAGTTACAAGTCTTTGCGGTATGCCCGTTGAAATGGACAAATGGGGGATAGATATCTGTTACAGTGGCAGTCAGAAATGTATTTCATGCCCTCCCGGCATTGCCCCGGTATCTTTTTCAGATAGGGCAATGGAAAAACTGAATAACCGAAAAACTAAAGTTCCGAACTGGTACCTTGATGTTAGCATGATTGCACAGTACTGGGGCGGGAAAACAAGAGCATATCATCATACTGCTCCGATAAATATGTTATACGCACTGTATCAGTCATTGAAGCTTATAATTGAGGAAGGTCTGGAAAATGTCTACAAAAGGCATATGGAATGCCACAAAATGTTAGTTGCCGGTATAGAAGAATTGGGATTTAAAATGCTTGTTAAGGAAGGATACAGATTGCCAATGCTAAATGCTGTTCTGGTTCCTGATTCGATAGATGAAGCTGAACTTAGAAAAAGACTTTTAAACGAATACAATATTGAAGTTGGCGCAGGCCTTGGCGCACTGGCCGGAAAAATAGTCAGAATAGGTCTTATGGGTCATACTGCAAGGGATTATAATGTAAAAAGATTACTTGACGCACTATCTGCCATTATAAAATAATGCTGCAGGGGACGGGGCTGCCGTCCCCCTGCCACACCAATCCCAATATCATCCTCTCTCCTGCCAATTCTGATGGACTCATCATCCGTAAAGAAGTGAGCCAGGCATATCGGCTCTTGCAAATATAGCTTTTTTTTGTTATTACACAATATCTTTTTAGCAATATGTGATAATAACCACTTAAAAATGTGTAAATAATATTGCAGCCTTTCCTTGTCGTCAATTATGTAAACATGATATATTTATATCATTAATTAATAATTGAAGAGGTTTTCAATATGTATTTTTACAACAGTTTTTACAGAAGCATCTTAATGAGAAAATTTGTAAATGCTTTAAAAGAGTTTCAGTCCATT
>JAAZDK010000294.1 GCA_012512855.1 Clostridiales bacterium | reverse complement strand
ATATATATCGGAAAAATATACTATAACTCGCGATTAAATATCTCTTTTTTGTATAATATTACAAGATTTTTGACCTCTTGTCTACTTTCTTTTACTACTATTTTATTCCCAGAAGTAAGTGTAATCACGGTATCCGGAGACTCTTCAATCCTCTCTATCAAGTCGGCGTTGATGATTATCTTACTGTCATTTAGCCTTGTAACCTCAATCATTGTATACCCCCTCCATTCAAGCACCTGAAAGCTGTTAACCATATCAGGCGACTTTTTACTAATTCGGCAAGCCTTGCTTTCGAAAAATATTGCAGTATATCTGAAATCATGTATCTTCTCAAAGCTTTGAAGATAAAGATCCCCGCTAATTTCAGTCCTCACTTGTCCTGCCATGCTTTGGCTCTTTTATAAAACGGGTGGCAGCCACTTACTGCCACCCGCCATTACTGACATATGGCAACGATATTCATACATCAGTCCTGTATTATCTCTTCAGATTAATCAGCTCTTCCAACAGGGTATCAGATGTTGTAATTATTCTGGAATTTGCCTGGAAGCCTCTTTGGGTTGTTATCATATCTGTAAATTGCTGTGAAAGATCCACGTTGGACATCTCCAGCACACCTGTAGATATGCTGCCGCCTCCTGTGGTAGGATCCTGGCCTATACCATCGAAATCTCCTGAGTTTTGGGTTGCGGCAAACATATTATTACCAATAGCCTCAAGACCTGCAGGGTTGGCAAATGTAGCCACTGCAATCTGGCCCAGAAGCTTGGAATCTCCGTTGTCATACTTTCCGTATATACGGCCGGAAGCATCGATGCTGATTCCGGTCATATTACCGACCTTCTTTCCTGCTCCAAGACCGTTGAGATCTCCCCTGTATGCCTGCAGGGAGGATGATCCTGAAGTTGAGTACATGGTCAGGGATGAGAAATCGATGTCTATCTGTCTGAAAGGATTCGGATCAGCATTTATGACTAAGCTCATCTTTGACATAGGATTCTCGGCATCGCCCTCACCAACGGATACAAAAGCACCTGTGGAGCCATTGAAGGTAATTCTCGGTCTGTCGGTAAGATCTATGGAAACCTTGCCGTCTATTTCATTAACCTCTATACTGCTGTAATCTACTCCACCAAAGCTGAAGGATGTTATAGCAGAGTTGGTATAGGTAACATTGCCGTCAGCATCAACCTCTTTTAATACAAAGATTGATTGTCCGGACTCATCCTTAATATCGGTAATGGCTATCTCATATATATTGGTAGCTTCATCTGATTGCCATACCCTCATCTCTGCAGTATATGCATGACCCATATTATCAAAGAAGGTCAGATTAACAACTCTTCCGGTCTCGCTTGTAAGCTGTGTATCCTTGCTGTCCAGATTACCTGTAACATATGCTGCGGTAGTTGCCTCAGGCTTTGCATACAGGTTCTCGGGAGACATAATTGTAAGCGGTGATACAGCATCCGGAACAGTTTTGGTGGGATCATTGGGATCCACCTGCCAGCCCATAACCAGAGCGCCTGCAGGAGTGCACAGATTGCCCATTGCATCTACATCAAAGGAACCGGCCTTGGTAAAGTAATTGCTTCCGCCATAATTTACTATGAAGAAGCCGTCACCCTCAATCATCAAATCAAAGGGATTATCTGTTCTCATTGCAGCACCGTTTGTGGTAATTGAAGCTGTTATTGATGCCACATTGACACCCAAGCCTATCTGCATAGCATTGCGTCCGGCTGTGCCTGTAGTTGCATTGGGACCTGTTGCGCTCTGGGTGGTTTGATAAAAGATATCTGAAAATGTAACTGTACTTGATTTAAAACCAATTGTATTAACATTGGCTATGTTATTACCGATAACATCCATTCTTGTCTGGTGAACCCTAAGGCCAGATACACCAGAGAACATTGATCTCATCATACAATAATGACCTCCTTTTTATAAGCCGGTAATTATATCCCGTCTGTCAGTCAGGGATATATAAAGCTTCCATAAAGGTCCAGCTTTACACAATTACCGCTCCATCAATATTTGTAAACACCTTGCTGTCATCATCACCTACTGCGGTTATAACCGTATTATTAGTGATGCTGACGATGAACGCCAGGTTGTCCACCATTACCAATGACTCTTTAATTCCTTTTTCTAAAGCTCTTTTTGCACCTTCCTCAAGTCTGATTAACTGCTCATCGGTCATATCGATATTTCTGCTGGCCAGACGCTCATAAGCATGCTTGGAAAATCTCAGCTCCCTAACCCGATCCTGCTCCTTGCTTTGCAGTATCTCACTAAAGGGAACCCCATTTAGCTGCTTTGGCACATTGCTCGTTCTGGCGCTGCCTAGCTGATGGGTCATC
Source organism: Clostridiales bacterium (assembly GCA_012512855.1). Taxonomy (GTDB): domain Bacteria; phylum Bacillota; class Clostridia; order Lachnospirales; family Lachnospiraceae; genus Mobilitalea. The sequence continues at coordinate 22,391 of JAAZDK010000294.1, read as the reverse complement.
TGCTCTATGGAAGGATAACCGTTCACCGGAAAGCTCATATTGCATCTCCTCCCTGATCTGCATTCTCTGTATTATCTTTATAATCCGCTTCTGCTCCCTCAGTTGCGGATGAGCCCTGTTCGGTCGGCCCGGATGCTTCAGGTGAATTAACCGGATCCGTCTGCTCAGTATCTCCTGTCTGCTCGTCATCACCCGGTTGTTCTGAATCGTCATCCTTGGGTATGGCATTTTGGACCTTCAGGGTTACCTTATCCGTAACAGTAGTCAAATAAGGATCATTGAAGGTTATAATAAGCCTGTAAACGCCATTTTCAAGTCCTTCAAATGCTTCCTTCTTAATAATTACCTTGCTGTCCTTCAGCTCAATATACTTCATATCAATCAGCTTTTCATTAAGTATTATCGCTACTTTATCGGCTACCGTATCCCCTGCTCCAAGCTTGACATTAAAGCTTTGATCCTTAGGATCTGCAGCATCATAAAGCAGCTCCACCTTATTAGGCACCCCTGGCAAGTTTTGCTCAAGGATATACTCGCTTGATATGACGCTTTCCAGCTGATCAATTGAATATAAGCTGCCGTTGACGGATAGCTTTGTTTTATTGCCGGTTATAGTTACAAAATCGACTCTGCCATTAATATAGCTGGTATTACCGTTAGCATTCTGGGTCTTTATTACAACCTCTTTTCCTACCAGGCTGAATGCCATAGTGTTGGTGGATATGGTGCCCAAATTCTGCAGCTGCTCAAGCTGTGAAAAGGTTGCAAGCTGTGCTACATATTCGGTATCCGTATTGGGATTTAACGGATCCTGATACTTCATCTGTGTTGTCAGCAGCCTTAAGAATGCATTTTTGTCAAGCTCATTGCTTCTTTGGCTGGAGCCGGTACCAGAAGAGGTTGTTGTCTGAACCAGTTTTCCATCCTTAACCGGTTGTATCAGCTCACTCATCATGCTCCTCCTTTCCATGAAAGATTTCTTATCAAAATAAAATTCTGTCATGCTATGCTACATAATTAATCTGACTGTCGACAAGTCCATTGCCGTTAACCATTCCGGCTTCCTCCGGAATATCCTCGGACATGGCCATTGCTTCTTCCAGACTAATATGCCTGCCTGAGTTGTTCTTTTCGGATTCAGATCGACTCTGATCTGAGCTGCTGCTTTGGCTTTGATCAAATGCATAAGCAGAAACCGTTACCTCTATGGCTTCCACCTTTATTCCCTGCTGGTTCAAACTCTCCCTCAGGCTTGCAAGCTGGCTCTCTATAGCCTCCTTGCTAATCTGGTTTTCCACTACAAAGCGGGCCGTCATTGCGCCTTCCCTTGATTCAATGGTAAGCTTAACCCTGCCCAGGCTTTCCGGACTTAAGCTTAATTCCAGAGATGTTTGATCAGGCTTCATCTCCAATCTTATTCTGTCAATAATCTGATATGATATCTCTCTCAGGTTGGCTGCTATCGCCTGATTTTCGCTTACTGCCCCCATCTGGTCAGCTACACTGTTAACCATGTTGTCTACAAAGCTTCTGAAGGAGTTCTGCTCCAAATCAGTACTGTTCCGGTCGGAAGCCGCATTATCTTTTGCTGCCTCTCTGCCTTTTACTGCCTCAATATTGCTTTCTGCTTCCGTTTCGGTCGCAGCCTGCGCTATATCTCCAGCAGCAGCTTTGCCCTCCGGATTATATGCCGCTTCACTGCCATCCAGGCTCTCATCGATAAACAGAGTAGAATCAAAAAGATCAACAGACCCTTCATCTTCAGGAGCCTCTGTCATCTTCCCGATGTCCGCCAGCATTTCCTTAAGCCGGTCAGTATCTATATCCTGAGGCAATCCTGCTTCAGCCTTTAAGCTGTCGATCTGCAGATTCAGCTCCTTCATTACTGATGAAAGCCTTTCATTGGTCAAAAGCGCGAGCACATTTTCCTCAGAACTGCTTGCCAGAACAAAACTCTGCAGCTTATCGGTGTCAAGCAAGTCAAGTGCTGTCATATTCAGCTCTTCCAAAAGCTTGTTAAACTCCTCGGCATCCAGCTCCAGCCTGTCCATTACCAATTCGCTTACCATCGCCAGTAAAGCTGATATTTTTTCCAGCAAAGCTTTAATGTCCAGCTCATCATCTGATTGGATATCCGCTTCGCTGTCCAGCTTGTCAGCATCGGTATTTGCAGCTACAGCTTTCTGTGGATTAAGCTTTGCTTCCTTTTTTGCCTCCACCTGGCCAGCCTCAGCCCCGGCATCTGTCCTTGGCTGCTTATCTGCAGACTCCTGTGTCCTTGCCTTTTCTGCTGCATCAGTCTTATGGCTTGCGACTGCAGCGCTGTCCTTTTTTACTGCTCCTGTGGCATCCGAAGAATCCTTCAGTCCCGAAAGCATCAGGTCAAAAGCGTTTGCAGACTGCTTCCTGTTAACACTGCCGGCCTCGGTTCTGCTGGCTGCTACATTACCAACCCTGTTTGAAACATTAGGCATCAGCATATCTTCTCTCCCTCCTTTCCATTTTTGGCTAACCATCCAAAGAGCGGTCGCCTTTATTATCTATAATAAGAAACATCGCAAATGAAGCTTCGTCTTCCTAAATAAAGCTTCGCTTCATTAATAAGCTTTGTTTCTTATTGGCTTGATTGATTAGCACCGATACTCTGAAGTCTTTCTTCATCCATATCAAGCATTTTCTTGGTGATTTTTGCGGCAAATACATTATCCATTTCAGCCAATATTGCCGCGCTTTCCTTCGGCTTCATTGCCAGCAGGATTTTAGCTACGTATTCTACATCTGCAGTCATAGTCTCAAGAATTCTGGCTGCGGGTCTGGGCTCCATACTCTTGTATATATTGGCTTTTTCAACGATAGCATCCGAATATTGCAGCTGTTCAATAACCTGCCTGTAGATTTCTTCTGCATTGGCAGGATTAATCTCCTCATAATACTTCTTATATTCACTGATATCGGGTGCAGCTTCTGCAAACACCACGTTTCTGTCAAATTCCTTTACCCTTTCCTCAAAGGCCTTCTGATTTTCCTCAAATACCTTAAGCCTTTCTACCTCGGCCAAAAGCTCGCTGTTGCTTGCGCCAGTGTCATCCGCCGTCTTTTGCAGCTGGGCCAGCTGGGCCTCCAGCTCCTGTATTCTGGCTACCGCTTCATCCAGTGATTTATAAGGATAATTCTTTTCCTCCGCAAGCTGCGCATCACTATAATCCGGAAGTATCATATTTATTATAGGAACATCCTTCAAAATAGGACGCAATACCCCCGAACCGAAGCCTCCCACGTCTGTTTTTATCAGAAATCCAAATAAAGCCAGCCATATAATAACTATTAAAATGGCAACTATGATGGTCAGGACCTTACCCCCGTCTTTTGCCTCAATGCTTCCTGCATTATCCTTCTTTGCCATTATTCGTCCTCCTTGATTCCTATGGGACCACTGTATTTGTAACTGTTAAGCTCATCTACCACTTTTCTTTCTTCAGCCTCATATTCAAGCATGTACTCCTCGAATTCCTTTTCCTTGAGCTTTTGATGGGTTTTGCGGTTAATCATGGCTTCATTCAAACGAATTCTTGCCACCTCCAGCCTGTGCTGTGCGTTTCTGACTACTGCCTCCTGGCGCAGGATCTGCTCTTTAATAATCTCTATTGCCTGCCGGCATTGATTAAGCAGCAGAATATCCAGTCTGTCAGAGCTTAACCGCCTTAACTCATTTTCATATGATAACTTCCTCTGTCTCAGCATCTGAAGCTTTTCTTCTTCCTTTGTCAAATTTCTTCTGGCGATGCTGTAGGCTATCTTCATCTGCTCCTCAAGCTTCAGCTTGATTTGCAGGATACTTTCCATACTATATCTGAATTTCTTCATTACTCCCTAAATATCTCCATCAGCAAATTCAATTCATCCTCAAAATTGTATTTATCATATGTTTCCTGCTGAAGAAATGCATTTACAGCCTTTATCTTTGATATTGCATAATCTATATCCTCATTGCTTCCACTCTTATAGGCGCCTATATTAATCAAATCCTCCGCATCCTGATATGTAGCCAGCACATTCTTAAGCTTACCTGCTGCCAGCTTGTGCTCCTTTGTAACAATGGAGCTCATACATCTTGATATACTCTGCAGTATATCAATGGCAGGATAGTGATTTTTATGGGCCAGCTTTCTGGACAGCATTATGTGTCCGTCAAGTATGCTTCTTGCAGTATCAGTAATCGGTTCATTAAAGTCATCAGCGTCCACCAAAACCGTATACAATCCTGTAATAGAGCCTCGTTCGCTGTTGCCTGCCCGTTCAAGAAGCTTTGGCATTTCTGAATATACGCTTGGCGGATATCCTCTGGATACGGGTGGCTCACCTGAGGCCAGGCCAATTTCTCTCTGGGCCATGGAAAAACGTGTCAGTGAGTCCATCATTAGCAGAACATCCATACCCTGATCTCTGAAATATTCAGCTATAGCGGTAGCTGTCTTTGCCGCCTTTTTTCTTATCAGAGCCGGTCTGTCGGAGGTTGCCACCACCAGCACCGAGCGCTTGATACCTTCCTCTCCAAGATCCCGCTCTATAAATTCTCTTACTTCCCTGCCACGCTCGCCAATCAGGGCTATAACATTGATATCCGCTTTTGTATTTCTTGCAAACATACCCAGCAATGTACTTTTTCCAACACCGCTGCCGGCAAATATTCCTATTCTTTGTCCCTTTCCGATGGTTAGAAGGGTATCTACCGCTTTAACTCCAAGAGGCAAGACCTCATCTATCATCTTGCGCTTTAAGGGATCAGGTGGTGCAGCTTCTACCGGATAATATCCGCTGCATTTAAGACTGCTTCCGTCGAGCGGATTTCCAAGACCGTCAAGTACCTTTCCCAAAAGCTCATGTCCTACAGGCACCTTGAAATCGCTTCCTGAGTTTTCAACAAGATTTCCAATACCTACGCCTGTCATCTCTTCATAAGGCATCAGCAAGACTCTGTTATCACGAAAGCCTATAACCTCAGCAGGTATTTTTCTTGCCTGAGTATCCGCCATTATGAAACACACATCATTAAGATTCGCGCTCAGGCCGCTCGCCTCCACAGTCAAGCCAACCATCTTGACCACCCGGCCAAATTCTTTTTCATAGGATTTATCCATTAGCTGTCTGTAGCTGTCCAAGCTTATCGGAATCATGATGGTACCTGCCTTCTCTAAATAGGAATTTACATCTTCAAATCTATAATCTATATACCGCCAATCAGTCTTATATCTGTCAGCAAGCTCTCCAGCTGAAGATCCAGACTGCAGTTAATTATCCTGCTTTCAGTCTCAATCAGACACTGGTTCTTAAGCAAGGCCGGATCCTCTGTGATATGTATTGCAACCTCACGGTCCAATACCTGCGCCAGCTCATGTCTGCGGTTTAGTAAATAATCATAATCCTCAGACGATACCCTGATATTAAGTTCATTGCATTTATCAAGGTTTTTCATCGCCTTCTCTACCAGATAAAGGATAACATCCTCCCTGTTTTTAATGACTATGCCGGTGATTTTTTCAACCAGGCCGGCAATTATCTCTGCTATCTGCGGCTGAAGCTCATTAAGAATATTCTCTCTTTCTTCCTCAAGCCCTTTAAGCTTCATATTATATTCTTCCTCAAGCCTTTGCGCCTCCTGCCGCACCTTTTGCATTCCCTCTTCATATCCTCTTTTCTGGGCCTGGGCAAAGGCTTCGTTTTTTATTCTGGCAGCCTCCATATTAGCCTGCTCCAGTATCCTCTGTGCTTCCATCTGTGCTTCCTGAACAACACTTCCTGCCAGATTTTTTTCATTCTCCTGCTGCAGAAGCTCCACAGCTGCCGCTTTGAGTCCTTCAACGAAGCCATCCTGTGCCTGTCCTTCAGCCTTTAGCTCCTGCTTCAGTCTCTTTTCAAGCGCCATATCCTTAAGACGAATGTCTATGAATTTCTTGGTCTTCTCATCATATCTTACTGTGTATGCCTTAATTACATTAGACAATTATCTCGTCACCTCCGCCTCTGGATATGATAATCTCGGAGGAATCTTCAAGCTTTCTGATAATATTAACAATCTTCTGCTGTGCCTCTTCAACATCCTTCAAGCGTACAGGACCCATGTATTCCATATCTTCCTTAATCATAGCAGCCAGACGCTTGGACATATTGTTGAATATGACATTCTGTACTTCCTCGTTGCAGTTCTTAAGGGCAACAGCCAGTTCGCTGTGATCAACCTCACGCAGTACTCTCTGGATTGATCTGTCATCAAGATTGATGATATCCTCAAATACGAACATCTTCTTCCTGATTTCATCAGCAAGCTCGGGCTCTTCGATCTCGAGAGTCTCCATAATATGTCTTTCTGTACCGCGGTCAACAGTATTGAGAATCTGTACAATCGAGTCAACGCCACCAACAGCTGTGTAATCCTGATTAACCAGGGATGCCAGCTTCTTCTCCAGCACTCTTTCAACCTCCTTGATCACATCAGGTGTGGTGCGATCCATCTGTGCGATTCTTTTGGCAACGTCAGCCTGCTTTTCCGGAGTCAGTCCTGAAATAATAGTTGATGCCTGTTGAGGCGACAGATATGCCAAAATCAAAGCTATAGTCTGCGGATGCTCATCCTGTATGAAGTTCAGAAGCTGTGAAGCATCCGTCTTTCTAACAAATTCAAACGGTCTTACCTGCAATGATGCAGTCAGCTTGCCAATAATTTCCTTGGCCTTATCCGGCCCAAGAGCTTTTTCAAGAAGCTCCTTGGCATATGCAATTCCGCCCTCCGCAATATACTGCTGGGCCAGGCAGAGCTCATAAAACTCATCCAGCACCTGATCCTTGGTAGCCGGTGATACACTTCTTGTATTGGCTATCTCAAGCGTCAAGGTCTCAATTTCTTCTTCCTTCAGGTGTTTAAATATGTTGGCGGACCTTTCCGGGCCCAATGTAATCAGTAAAATAGCAGCCTTTTGCAAACCTGTAATTTCGCTGTTTCGAGCCATCTGTATCACTCTACCTTTCAATAAATGTCGATTATCAGGATCTTATCCTATATGAGGATTTATCCTTCCCATTCTTCATTCAGCCAGTTGCGCAGCAATTGAGCAACAGCCTCCGGCTTTTCATCAACAAATTTCTCAATCATGCGCCGTACCTCTGACACCTGCTCAAAATCAATATCTTCAATAGTCTGTGACTCCTTGGTAGTTGCAAGCAGCTGCTCAACCGAAAGCTCAGGTTCAAGCTCGGTAACCTCAACCGGTGAAACTCCCTTGAAGACTACAAATATCAGCATTGCAAATATCAGCACAGCCAGTATTATCTGCAGATAATCCTGCCAGTTTCTTACCTTTACAGCCTTCGGAATAAATATGGGCTGTTCATATGCTGTTATGAATATATTGGATTCAGCAATGCCTGTAGCCTTTGACACCAATGAATAAAGATTCTGGTCCACCTCGACCGGTTTTAAGCCGCTGTTTATGGCTGCGTACTCATCAAAGGTCATATCGTTAAGGACGCCTTCCAGCTCAAGGTTTTCCTCCTTGTAGGTAACTGCTCTTCTGAGCACTATAGAAATGGAGGACTCCTCAGGAATTACAGCGCCCACCTCGTATTCGGTGTTTGTTATCTTTTCGTTGGGTAAATAATCATATTCCTGTATATTAACCGTTCCTGAACTGTTGGAACCATCTATCATCTGATAAGATGTTTCATCATTGGAATCGGTTCCGGGTACTCCGCCGGAGTAACCGCTGTTTTCTGATTTGTAGGTATAGCTGTGACTGTATAAGCCCTGATCCTGCCCGTTTGCCGGTGTATACTCAGTACTCATCTCAGTCACCTTATTCATATTGAAGACCAGGTTGGGCATAATTACAGCATCATCAAATCCGCTCTTTATCAAGCCTGCATAGAGGTTGTTGATGTATGTATTGCGGAGCCTTTCCTTATAGTCCTCCTTGTTGCTGGGACTGCCCGAATACAAATCCTCCTCGCCGCCATACAGCAGATTACCGAATTGGTCTGCCACCTTGATAAGATCGGCATTTTTATTGCCGATTAATGAAGCCACCACCTTTGCTATCGTTTCCGCAGTCTTGGGCTTGAAGCTCTCGTCCACTGTCAGAATAACACTGGCGCTGGTATCCTTGGCTTCACCAAAAATGCTGTCATAGGATTCGGAGGGCAAATAGTAAACCTCCGCATCCTTTACGCCCTCCATATTCATAATGCTTTTTCTCAACTGGTTCTGGAAATAAAGATTAACCTTAAGAGTGCGATCATAATTTGTCACACCTAGACTGTTATTGAGAAGATCATCAATAGTCAGCCCTGTTGACGGCATATCATTCTCTGCGAGAAGCAATACCGCATCGGTCTGACGCTTTGAGTCCACTGATACAGTTAGATTATCTCCACCCACCTTGTATTTGATACCGGCATCCTTGAGTATTGAAGCAATTTTGCTGGTATCGGCTGTATTTTCAGCTACGGTCAACAGCTTGTAATCCGTCTTTTTCATCAGTATAACTAGTAATGCAAAAGCTATCACAATTATACAAACAGCACTTATAATTAATGTTTTCTGTTTAGCTGTATATTTATTCCAAATTTCGATAACTTTCTTAAGATATTGCTTTACCCTTTCAGCCATTTATTGATACTCCTCTGTGTGTATAATTTCCCATAATAAAGCCTGTCGGGTTTGATAATGCATAATAAAACTAATCTATATATTAGAATTGAAGGTTCATAATTTCCTTATATGCATCCAAAACACCATTGCGCACAGCTACAGTATACTGCAGGGCCAGCGATGCCTTCATCTGGGCAACCTGCAAATCGGCCGTACTGTCGGTCAGTCCAAGTGCAAAAGCTATCTGTGCTTCTTCCGCAGCATTGGTATATCTGTTGGTTTCATTTATCATATTCATCGCTGCGTTGAACATACTTTCAAAAGAGGCATTTCTGCTACTGTCGGCTGATAAAGCCTGCTTTCCCCCATATCTGCTTAAACCGCTTAAGCCACTTAAGCCCTTTAAGCTGTTCAATTTATCCAATGATGTTATTTCCATACCTGCTTCCCCACTCCCGTATAAGCCTGAACATATCAGGCTAAATCATTATTGTATTTATAAAATAATAAATGAAATAGGAATATAATAAAGTGTTCGCTATTTAAATAATCATATTATAAATGACCACAATCCCAGCTGACCTATTTTCCTATCTCCAGCCCCTTCATAGCCATGCTTTTAGTTGCGTTAAAAGCAGTGACATTAGCCTCATATGCTCTTGTTGCATCAATCATATCTGTCATTTCCTGAACAATATTGACATTAGGATAGGATACATAGCCTTCATCATCAGCATCCGGATGGGATGGGTCATATACTTTTCTCATTTGAGTATGAGTATCCTCTACAATTTTTGTTACCTTAACCCCATTTCCTACCTTGCCGGCTGTCCTCAGCAAAATATCGCCAAATGGAGTCATATCCTTCTCCGCAAATACCACAGTTTTTCTACGGTATGGATTGCCGTTTTCATCGCGTGTTGTATTTACATTTGCTATATTCTGTGAAATTATATCAAGCCTTAGCCTTTGTGCTGTCATTCCGCTGGCGCTAATATTCATCCCGCTATAAACTGACATTTCTTAACCACTCCTTCTACTAGACTGTAAATCTGATTAAATCAGCTTTATCAATATTTTGTATAAATGGCTGCTCTATTTGGATAACACTGTTCTTATCCTGCTAAACTCCTGCGTCATCGACTCAAGAATAGTATTGTAATAGATCTGGTTCTCTGCCAGCATTGCAGATTCTGTATCTATATCCACATTGTTACCGTCAAGCCTGTAGCTCAATGAGCTGTTGTCAGTATAAACAGTGGGTTCTATGCGGCCGTTTCTGGCAGCCTTTGCAACCCTCTTGTCCAGCGAACCTTCTCCAATTAAAGCGCTTTTCAGATAAGGCGCAAACTGAATATCCTTCCGCTTATATCCCGGCGTTGATACATTGGCCAGATTGTTTACCAGAAGCTCATTACGTTTCCAGCTGGCCTTCGCCGCTTTATTAAGAACATCTATATAATTGAATGCACCGGATCCCAACATAACAAAAATACTCCTTTCGCCATATATTTTATATTATATTTATTTTTACAAAAAATACAAGATATATTTCCGAAATTGGTAGAATAGAACTATACATTGTAGAAAGTTGATGATCAAATTAAAATTTTGATGTATTATATCACCTCTCTTTGACGATTTTTATCGGAAATTGCACAAGCGCTGTTCCACCACTATCCAGTCAGGCTGTCGTATATGTTATTTCAGAAAAGCAATAAAAGGACTTATGAGATAAATGTCTCACAAATCCTTTTGCAAATTTAGCTCCATAAAAGATATTATGTTGTCTTGCTTTGATGCTTTTTCCCGATTAATTATTGCTCAGATTTTTAAGCTCATCAAAAATAACATCATTAAGCACCCTGATATATGTTCCTTTCATACCGGATGATCTTGATTCTATAACACCTGCGCTTTCAAACTTCCTGAGAGCATTCACAATAACTGATCTTGTGATTCCTACACGGTCGGCTATCTTGCTGGCGACAAGAATCCCTTCATTACCCTTAAGCTCCTTGAAAATATGGATTATAGCCTCCAGCTCCGAGAAGGAAAGCGTACTGATAGCGGATCTTACTATCTGTATCTTTCTGTTTTCCTCAGCGTTCTCCTCATTAACAGAACGCATCATCTCAAGTCCTACCACGGTTGTTCCATATTCGCTTAAAATAATATCGTCAATTGTATATCCGGCACCGGTCTTATATATGAATAAGGTACCAAGTCTCTCACCCGCTATATCGATCGGAGTGATAATAGCCTGATAATTATCAACTGTCTCAAATTCAAAGCCAAGAGTACGAAGATTGACATTCTCCTTAGTGGACAAAATATTCAATAATCTTTCATTCAATAAGGAATCAATATACCTGCCAACCGTATCCTTAATCAATTCCCTGATTTCTTCTATGTCGCTCCTGTTTTTAACTCCAAGAACCTTCCCCTTGCGGCTGATTACCAGGATATTGGATGCAAGTATATCGCTCAGGACCATGCAAATGTCATTGAACACAACCTTATGGGAATTGTTGTTATGCAGCAGATTGTTAATCTTTCTTGTCTTATCCAATAATTGAACACTCATTAATTAGCCCTCCCGGCTTATAATAATAGTACCCATCTGTATAAGCAAAAATATCCCTAACCATGGAACAAGGTAATACAATCAATAAGTCAATTGTACTACCTTTTAGATTTTATCATACATTATTCGTAAAAACAATAGTTTTTTCTGCATTTTGACGCACATTTACAGGTAAATTTCTGTTTTTATATCCAATTTGATAAATTTTCCGTCCGCCATCGACATGTATAAAGGCTGTAAATTGTCTAAAAACTGCATTTATTCGAATGCATTTGGCAGATTTATGTCTTTTTCGGCGTAACCGGGTCTACTGCTTAGCTGTTACAAATCCGCAGGAGGCATTTTCACATACCAGCTTGCTCCCCTTCTCCAGCAATACCCCGCCACATTTTTCGCAGCTTTTGCCGGATGGCTTCTGCCATGTCATAAAGTCACACTCAGGGTTGTTTATACAGCTATAATATTTGCGACCCTTTTTAGTCTTGCGAATAACTATGTCCCCCTGGCATTTCGGACAGGATACCCCGATTTTCTCAAGATAAGGCTTAGTGTTCTTACAGTCAGGAAAACCGGGACAGGCAAGAAATTTGCCATGAGGACCGTATTTGATAACCATGTTTCGGCCGCATAGCTCGCACTTTTCGTCGGATACCTCATCCTCTATATGGATTTTTTCCAGCTCATTATGGGCATTATTGACCGCTTCCTCCAAATCCGGATAGAAATTGCTTACAATCGTCTTCCAGTTTACGGTTCCATCCTCGACACAATCCAGCAGGGATTCGAGATTGGCGGTGAAGTTTACATCAACTATGCTGGGAAAGGCTGTTTTCATAATATTGTTCACCGCTTCCCCCAGCTCCGTCACATACAAATTCTTGTTTTCCTTGGCTACATATCTTCTGGTAAGCAGCGTGGTAATAGTCGGGGCAATTGTGCTGGGTCTTCCTATACCCAGCTCCTCAAGTGTTTTTACCATGGAAGCTTCGGTATAATGCGGCGGCGGCTGGGTGAAATGCTGGTTCTTTTTAAGCTGCAACAGACTCAGCTCATCACCCTCCTGCAGTCCCTCAAAGATAATACCTGTCTCCTCCTCATCCTCTTCAGAAGTGTAAACACTCAAAAAGCCTTCAAACACCAGCCTGGAGGCGTTGGATGTAAAGCGAAGGCCATTTGCCTCTATTCCTATTGAAAAGGTTTCATATCTGGCAGGCTGCATCCTGCTGGCAACAAACCTTTTCCATATCAGACTGTAAAGCCTGTACTGATCCCTGCTGAGGGAATCCTTTATTGAATCAGGAGTAAATTCAACATAGGTTGGCCTGATGGCTTCATGGGCATCCTGAATTTTTTTATTGCTTTTTGCCTGATTTTCCGATGTGGAGACAAATTCCTCCCCATAGGAGCTTTTAATATATTCCTTGACGGCCTTATCCGCTTCATCGCTTACACGGACGGAATCTGTTCTCAGATAGGTAATCAGACCCATTGTGCCATGGCCCTTGATATCTATACCTTCATACAGCTGCTGTGCCAGCTGCATGGTTTTTTGTGTTGAAAAGTTCAGTGTCTTTGCCGCCTCCTGCTGCAGGGTGCTGGTGGTAAAGGGCAATGGAGATTTTCTGAGCCTTTCGCCCTTCTTTAAATCCTTCACCAGATATCGGGCATTTTCCAAGCCGGACAGTATTTCATTCATTTCTGCTTCGGAGCGGATTGTGTTTTTGTAGCTGAGCTTGGCAACCAGAGGCTTTTTCTTGTCCCTGATTTTAAATTCAGCCTCCAGGGTCCAGTATTCCTCAGGTACAAAAGCGTTTATTTCCTCTTCTCGGTCGCATATTATCCTGAGGGCAACAGATTGAACCCTGCCGGCGCTAAGTCCACGCTTAACCTTGTTCCACAGAAGCGGGCTTATCTTATATCCCACCATACGGTCAAGTATTCTCCTCGCCTGCTGAGCATTGACCAGGTTCATGTCTATATCCCTGGCATTTTTTATGGATGCCTTTATGGCATTTTTTGTGATTTCATTAAAGGTAATCCTGCTGGTTTGCTTTTCATCCAGCTTCAGGGCATTGTACAAATGCCAGGATATGGCTTCTCCCTCACGGTCAGGGTCGGTAGCCAGATAAACCCTGTCGACCTTCTTGACCTCCTTGCGAAGCTTGGCAAGGATTTCACCCTTGCCCCTTATGGTAATGTATTTAGGCTCAAAATCGTTTTCAATATCTATACCCATCTGGCTCTTAGGCAAATCCCTGATATGACCGTAGGAGGCACATACTTCATAGCTCGCACCAAGAGCCTTCTTTATAGTCTTTATTTTAAAAGGAGATTCCACAATTACTAGATTTTTAGGCATAATGCTCTTACCTCATTTCCTGGTAATGATGTGATGCTAAGGAGAAAAGCTTTACGGAATAAAAATACTAATCTGAGTATTTATAGCTTATGTTATTATAATCAAAATCACAACTGCTTCAAATAGTAATTTTTAGATGTCTGCCTGATCAGCCCCCGCAAAGCCAGCTTACAAAGGATCTGGGCCAGCTCCTGCACAGGCAGACCCGTGACTTGTGCTATCTCTTCTATATGCTTGGGTTCCAAACATAAAGAAGAATACACTATTTCTTCATTTAATTCAAGAACATTATTTGCTTTTTTATCATTTTGGACTCCCCCTTTATAATCCGGCATCAGCTCCTCCAGTATATCCTCAGGTGCTTCAACTAATTTTGCCCCCATTTTTATCAGATTATTACAGCCGGCACTCAAGGGATCTGTCGGCCTGCCCGGTATTGCAAAAATATCCTTTCCCTGCTCCAGGCCGAGATCAGCCGTGATTAGGGAGCCGCTCCTTTGTCTTGCTTCAACCACCAGTATGGCATCCGCCAGGCCGCTTATAATCCGGTTGCGCATGGGAAAATTGCCTGCTATCGGAGCGGTACCCGGAGCATATTCGGAAATAATTCCTCCCCTGGCCTGCATATCCATATAAAGCCCTAGATTTTCCCTTGGATAACAGATATCTATTCCGCAGCCCAATACAGCATAGCTTATTCCGTCTGCCGCCAGTGCTCCCTTATGGGCATATGAATCAATCCCCCTGGCAAGCCCGCTTATAACCGCTATTCCTTTAGCGGCCAGCTCCCTGGCAAAATACATGGCCGTTTCCCTGCCATAAACAGAGCAATCCCTTGCACCGACTATTGCTATGGTTTTTTGTGTTTTGTCAGGCATTCTGCCCTTGTAATACAGAGCGAAGGGGGCATCATAAATATTATGCAGCCTCTCAGGATAGTGTTCATCTCCTTTTGTAACAAAATATATGCCCTTTTGGATAAGCTTAGTATAGCCTTCATGTATTCTTTCAGGATTTTTACTGTCAACTATTTCTTTTATATCCTTATGTGTAAATCTCAGGCTGACGGGACAGAGCTCCGATCTGAAGTCCATAAGCTCATCCGCCGATGCATTGTAGACTCCTTCTGCATCGCCAAAAAACCGTAGCAGCAGCTCGATCTTTTTCTTTCCTATATTATTTATGTTGGCAAGCCAGTAATTATATTCATTCCTGGTCATATCTGATCCTTTCTTATATAAATACTATATTTTTTCTTTCTTAGTCTATAGTCATTTCTTATCTATAGTCATTTCTTCTTATCAATAAATCAAGTATCGAAAAATCCAAATATAAAGGCCTTAGGAAGAAGCTATCGCTGCCATTTCACGCTCTTTACTCCACCGCCATTTTCACAGCCTTTATTCTCCCCAGTACTTATGATCCAGGCTTCTGTAGCATATGGCCTCGCTAATATGCCTGGCAGATATCCTGTCGCTATCGTCCAAATCGGCTATTGTCCGGGCAACCTTCAGGATTCTATGATAGGCTCTGGCGCTCAGATTCATCCTGATAAAGGCCTCCTCCAAAAGAGCCTGCTCCTCCGCCTCCAGATGGCAGTATTTTTTTATGGTACGGGGAGTAAGCTGAGAATTAAAATATATCCCCTGCCCCTTATATCTCTCCTGCTGGATTTGCCTTGCCTTACTGACTCTGGCGCGTATCTGGGCAGAGCTTTCAGGCGTCTTCTGCGTATTCAGCTCCCTGTAGTTTATCTGCAATGCTTCAATGCTGATATCAAACCTGTCCAGCAGAGGCTGTGATATCCGGCCAAGATACCTTTTGACCATATTTATGGAGCAGCTGCAGCGGCTCCGATCCGGGTAAAAGCCGCACGAGCATGGATTCATGGCAGCCACCAGCATAAAGCCTGCAGGATATTTATAGGATGCGTTCAGTCTTGCTATGGTAACAGATTTTTCCTCTAGAGGCTGTCTTAGTACCTCGATGGTATTTTTCATAAATTCGGGAAGCTCGTCCAGAAAGAGGACACCCAGATGGGCCAGGCTGATCTCGCCCGGTTTGGGACTGGCTCCACCACCTACCAGAGCGGTGGTGGTTATGGTATGATGGGGATTTCTGAAGGGCCTTTTTGTGATAAGGGCTTGCTGATCCAATAAACCGGCTATGCTGTAGATTTTGGATATCTCCATGCTTTCATCAAAGGTCAGCTCGGGCATGATGGTAGGGATGCGCTTGGCCAGCATGGTCTTGCCGGAGCCTGGCGGGCCAATCATGAGGATATTATGCATGCCTGCCACAGCCACCTCTATTGCCCTTTTTGCCGCCAGCTGTCCGACAACCTCGGAAAAATCCACCGATTCCTCCGTCCTGCTGTTATTAAACAGTCCACTGACATCAACATGCTCAGGCTCTATCTCGCTGTTTCCGTTAAGGATACTCACAGCTTCACTTAAGCTTGAAGCCCCGTATGTAAGTATTCCTTCCACAACCGCCCCTTCCCTGGCATTATCTTTGGGAACGATGCATTTTTTAAAGCCCTGCCGCTTTGCCGCATAGACTATGGGCAGGATACCGTTTATTCTGTTGATCTTACCGCTTAAGCTGAGTTCTCCGACGATGAGATAATCACCGAGATTTTCTTCACAGACATGACCAAAGGCTGCAAGAATTGCTATTGCCACCGGCAGATCAAAGGCCGTACCCTCCTTACGGATATCTGCTGGTGACAGGTTTACCGTTATTCTCTTGGCGGGAAGCATAAATCCTGAGTTTTTCAGGGCTATCCTTACCCTTTCCCTTGCTTCCTTTACCTCGGATCCAAGAAGTCCCACCATGTCAAATGCCGGCAGCCCGTCGCTTACATCGGCCTCAACCGATACAATGAGGCCTTCTATTCCATGTATGGCTGCACTGTATGCCTTGCAAAACATTATTATGCTCCACTCCTTTCATTGCCTCTCCCACAATGAAGGAAACATTTGCCTGTTAAGCAGTATAGCAAAATATGTTAATTTTTGCAATATTTCATGACTTATTTTTATAATCGATTATCCAAGCCCGGCTGCATATAATAAATCAGGATAATATACACAAAAGAATGTCGCTTGTTGCAACAGGTTGGCCGCATAACAGCATCCGTACCCGGATGTCTGCAATGCTTTATATAGAAGAAGGTGATTTAATGCGCATATCGGAGCTGCGTGAAAAGGAAGTTATTAATTGCAGAGACTGCACAAGACTTGGATATGTATGTGATATAGAGTTTGATATCTGCACCGGCCATATAACCCACATCATAGTGCCGGGCCCCTGCAAGGTCTGGGGCATACTGGGCCGTGATCAGGAATATGTCATCAGCTGCAGCCATATCAAGCAAATAGGAGTTGATATTATTCTTGTTGATGTGGATGCCGAAAAATGCCTGGTAAAATGTATTTAGAACTGCCAAAGAAAAAGGAGGCTTTTAATCCTAATTTTATTAAAAAATTCTAAAATTTACTAATAAGCTATAAATTCCTTGACCATTGTCATTTTCTTCAATATAATCCTAGATAGACAGATATTATCTTACCTTATCCTGAATATGATTCATAATTCCGTTCAAGGATGCAAGCTCTTTTACCTGTATAAAAGCCGGCTTAAGATTGAGCCTGCATAGACTGTCTGATTTTTCAAATGATTTATATGCTGTTTACTGTTTGATTTTGATATGCAAATTGAGGAGGAACCGTAAAATGAAATGTCCATACTGCAACAATCCAAATACCAGGGTTATTGATTCCAGGCCCTCTGATGAAAGCAATTCAATCCGAAGAAGAAGACAATGCGATGAATGCAGCAGAAGATTCACCACATATGAAAAGATAGAAACCATACCCCTGGTGGTAATTAAAAAGGATAATAATCGCGAGCCCTATGACCGCTCAAAGATTGAGGCCGGCGTATTCCGTTCCTGCCACAAAAGACCCATATCGATTGATCAGATAAATGCAGTGATTGATGAGATTGAAACCCAGATTTTCAACCTCGAGGAAAAAGAGGTTCCCAGCCATGTTATAGGTGAAATGGTAATGGAAAAGCTCAAGGATCTCGATCCGGTGGCATATGTCCGTTTTGCTTCGGTTTATCGAGAATTTAAGGATGTTAACACCTTTATGGAGGAGCTTAAAAAGCTGCTGGGCAACAATAACAATAACTGAGAATAGCATCAGTACTCTAAAGGTGGTACAGTACTGCTGCATGCTGTTAAGGTACAATAAAGCCAGGCTGAAGGTATGGGGTAAGGCTTTTATAATCCATTTCAAATTCAGCATGATCCCCAAGAAAATTGGGCAGGCCAAGGCTGATGCCAAGTCTGTCCTCCGTCAGATACGAAAAGATTCCCAGCCTGTTTTCTGATCCGATTATATCCGCAGACTTCATGCCGGACAGCAAAGTTTCTGTTTCCATACCTGATATAAAATCCTTGATACCCTGTTTGATATATTCAGGGTATTTTTTTTCATTTACCAGTCTCCAGCCCTTGAAATCTACTGCAAAATCCGTATCAAGCCTGACAATATCACCTAATGTCAGCCTTTTGCTATTTTTACGATCTATATTGCTGGTATAGACCAGGCGGGTGGGATAGGCTGCATACGGACTATTGAAGGCGGCAAGATAAAGAATGCTGATTATTCCCGGATTATTTAGCTTTATCTGATAACTTATATCCAGTATGACAGACGCCTGCCCGGGGGTAGGAACAGGCTCAAACGGAGTAAAGGAATAAATCTGCAGTATCCTGTTAAAATCCTCCAGTATCAATTCATTCAGCCTGTCTATGCTTACGCTTTCATCGGCAGCAATAATTTTTGGGTAGGAGGCAGTTATGCCCTCGTTTACATATTCAACCCTTTCAATCCTCTCTGCCCCGTTATTGCTGCCGGTCTGTATATATCCGGCAAAATCGGTTGCCAACACAATGCATATTATAAAAAAAGTAACTATCAGACAAATACCTGCCAATCTCATTATACCGATTACCAAATATGTAATTACTACAATTTATGCCCGTTATTTGCGTTATAGTAATATCATCTAAACAGTAGTATAAAATTTATGCCTGATATCCGATCGATAAATACTGTATGATATTATTTTTTAGTCTATTTGAGATCAGCTGTTGCTCTTATTTTCCAGTCTTATCAAATCCTGCTCGCTGTAACTTAATCTGCATGTATGGCATGCAAAGCGGGTGTCATATACCTTCATGCTTGGTGATGAATTAAGACCTCCTCCTTGTGGCGTGCTGATATGCTTTTGCTTGGTAACCACCTTCAGTTGTCCTCCGCATTTGGGGCATCTGCGGTTTTCGCGTTTTCTATGTATTGATAAGTTACCCACATAAAATTTCGACATTATAATCACCAGACCTTCTTGTATACTTCTTTGTTTCTCCACTAAAATAAGTTCTTGCCTTATGCAGTCTTTATGCAGCCTGAACCACAGACCGGTGCTGCCGCCTTCTGCAATATAAGAATCCCCTGGCCTATCCGAACTATTTGACGGATAAGCGGCCAGGGTTTTGCTCCATAAAAGTATCAAGATTAACACTTTCACCTATATAATACTATTTTTCTGGTAAAATGCAATACTATAATTATAAAATACTATTACTGTACACAGCTGCAATAAGTATAATAAACTGTAAGCCTATGAATTAAGAGAGATAATTTCTCATGTTCTTAAGTGCCGATTTTTCCAGTCGGCTGACCTGCGCCTGGGAAATGTTTATTTCCTTAGCCACCTCCATCTGGGTCTTGCCTTCAAAGAAGCGAAGCTTAATTATATTGTGTTCCCGAGCCGGTAGCTTTTCCATCGCCTCCCTTAAGGATATCTCCTCTATCCAATTCTCCTCCTTATTCTTTTTGTCACTGACCTGATCCATAATATAGAGAGCATCCCCGCCCTCAACATAAACAGGATCATATAAAGAAACAGGACTTTGTATCGCATCCAGGGCATAGACTATTTCCTCCTTGCTGACGCCTATTTCCTCGGCTATCTCGCTTATGGTAGGCTCCTTGTCGTTCTTTTTGGTCAATGCCTCCTTGGCATAAATGGCCTTATAGGCGGTATCCCTGAGAGACCTGCTTACCCTGATTGCATTGTTGTCCCTGAGATATCTGCGTATTTCACCAATTATCATCGGTACGGCATAAGTAGAGAATTTAACATTCTGGTTTATATCAAAATTATCGATTGCCTTCATCAGACCGATGCAGCCAATCTGAAACAAGTCGTCAACATTTTCATTACTGCCTGAAAATCTCTGTATTATTGACAGCACCAATCGTAAATTTCCTTTGATATATAGCTCTCTGGCTTCCTTGTCCCCCTGTAGAATTCTTTTGAACAATTCTTCCTTCTCATGGTTTTTTAACAGCGGCAGTTTAGATGTATTTACTCCACAGATCTCAACCTTGTAAAGAGCCATATCAAAACCTCCAAAGCTATCATTTAGTATGTTCTTATTCATACTAAATGATTCACTTTTTGGCTCTTGTTTATACTGCCAGCTTCTATGAAATAATTTCCATCATTTTGACATTATTCAAATCTTACCATTTCCTTCTTCAGTCTTTTTATAATCTTTTTTTCCAACCTTGATATATATGACTGGGAAATACCCAAAAGATCAGCCACCTCCTTTTGGGTACGTTCGATACCGTCATCGGTGTTAAGGCCGAAACGCAAATCCACAATAACCCTCTCTCTGTCCGACAGCTTTGACAGTGCTCTGCGCAGCAGCCTGCGGTCAACCTCCTCCTCAATATTGCGATATATGACATCCTCCTCGGTTCCAAGTATATCCGACAAAAGGAGTTCGTTACCGTCCCAGTCCACATTCAGGGGCTCATCTATAGAAACCTCAAGCTTGGTTTTATTGTTTCGTCTCAGATACATAAGTATTTCATTCTCAATGCAGCGCGAGGCATAGGTGGCAAGCTTTATGTTTTTGTCAGGATTATAGGTATTGATAGACTTGATCAGGCCTATGGTACCTATTGAAATTAAATCCTCAACACCCACTCCCGTATTGTCAAATTTTTTTGCTATGTACACAACCAGCCTGAGATTATGCTCCACCAGTATGGATTTGGCTTCGCTGTCCTTTTCCGTCCCCAGCTGGGCAATTATTTCGGCCTCTTTGTCTGCATCCAAAGGTGGCGGCAATACCTCCGCTCCTCCGATATAATGTATCTCACCTTTATTCCGGCGGAAAATAATCGATCTAAGATTTGGTATCATCCTTAATTTAAATCTGTTTGGTATAGATAATTTAAACAGCATTTACAGACCTCCCATGCGATTTTAGCTGACTTACACCGTAATTTACCTGCCTTAGGCCGCCTATAGCAGCTCCTTGTGCAAGATTACATGATAATCATTACAGACAGAAAGCACGTCATCACAAATAGCTGCAGTGACCTTTTCATTGCATATGGCATCCTTGCCCTGCCTTACCAATACCTTGTCAAGCACCAGCCCCAAGAGTATGCCATTTTGCCTGCCGACGGACCGGTATGGTATGAATCTGAGCTTAAAGGGCAGTGTATCCATTTGCTCACAATTAGCAGGAAGCTCAAGGCTAGCAGACTCCTGCCCCTTATCGGCAATTAGTTTATTTATGGCTAAAAGACTTTCGTATTGCTCCGCCGGCATCAAATCCATAAGCAGCATCCTCTCAATTATAATGACAGGCCTTCTGAATACCGGATCATATAGACAATTACCTGTGTCCACCAAGCCTTTTGTAGATACCCTCATATCACCCAATATCAGTTCCGTATCAAGGGTTTGACGCCTTTTGCTGTTAGCCCTCCTGAAAAGCCAAAGTCCTAAAAAAAACGCAGGACATGCAATTGCGATGCAAAGTGCAACAGCCTTCCATGTCAGGTTGCTGCTTATTAAGCTTCCCAGCCGTATCAGTTTTATTCTGAAGCTGCTGTGATAATATATGGAATTTATAAAACCGCCCAAAAAATATGTAAGAAGATACAGGCATATCAACTGCCTGATAAATTCGGCTCTGCTCGATATGCCATAGGCAATGAGCAGCATAATTACCGAAGCAGAGACATTCATTATAAAAAACCGGATAAATACATTCATCCATGGAAAGATACCGACTACCATCGCTATCAGGCCACCTGCTGCTGCAGCCAAAAGAAGCCTGCCTGTGCTTGTGCTTCTTTTGCAGATCATTTTCAAAAGCAAAAGCAGAATAAAGTCGATAGCGAAATTAATAATGAATATAATATCCGGATAAATCTCAAGATACAAATTTCACCTCCAGCACCCCGTCTAAGTCTTTACAGGTTGATTATAACCTGTTTCATTTTCATTGTTTGTCATTTTATGGTAACAGAAACCTTGTTTTCATTTACAATTATTTACATTTTGATTCACCTATCATACTTCAGCGAGGATATACTTTGGCAAGATGCAGCAGCCCGGCCTGCCTGCAATTACGAATATGCCTGATAAGCCAAAACGGCTGTCAGACTATTGCAAATGCAATAATCTGACAGCCGTTATTTTTAACAATATGTAATTTAGAAATCTACTTATTATGACGGTTCTTTTGAAGGAATTCCGGTATCTTGATTCCGTTGGGATCCGTATTAATATTGGAAGGTGCCTTGCCTGGCCGGCTCACCGGGCGTCTGTTGGGGTCGGTGGTAAATGCCGGATGACTGCCTGTAGCTTGCTGGGTCTGACCAAAGCTGCCAATACCGCTTGTCGAATATGACGGT
>JAAZDK010000293.1 GCA_012512855.1 Clostridiales bacterium | reverse complement strand
GATATAAGCAGCATTGTTAAAACCAAAATAAAAATGCCTGCCTTTTTTATAGCTTTCAACATCATCGTGCCATGGCCCCCTTTTTTGCTTTAATCCGGGTTCGGATATTAGCAGCCAACAGCAGCAAAATAGGCAGCAGAAAGGTTAATATCCACGAATACCGGCGATAATATTCCATTTCTATCAGTAATGCAGAATAAAGGTTTTCCGGTACCATACTCAAAGTAAAAACCATAACTGTGAAGGGAAAGATTAGCGGTTTATAATAATTTAAATTAAATGCTTTCTGAAACAAAAAGGTTATAAAATACAAGCCGCAGCTTAAAAACAAGAATGCGCTGGATGCCCATATTACGATAAAAGCCGATTCAATCCTGGTAAAAAATCTTCCTAAACGGATAATCCGCGCCATCTGGTACATGGGAAGAAAATATTCAGTTGATGCCGGATATTGAAATACAAGCATATAGCATAATGAAGACAATACCAGAAAAAACCCGGAAATCATCAAGCTGTATCTGCCAACATTTATAAAATCAGACTTTTTGTGAAACAATGGTACTATAAAAAGCAATACAATAAACTCTGAGTACATGGAAAGGTTGCTAATCCCCTCTTTTATGATCACATCTGCTCCAAGGCCAAGCCATGGTGCCAGATTGCTTATATCGAACCTTGATGTGGTCAGCAGCAGTATAAGCACAAATGCTCCTGCTATAAAAGGAACTGTCAGCGCATGTATCCGTACCAGCGTTTCAATTCCAAGATAGGATCCTACCACCATTCCAATACAGAATATCAGTGTTATAATACTAATCGGAGTGTTGGTGAGACTTATTATTTTTATGTCTTCTGCGAACTCTCTCAAAAAAACTGGCACAAAGGTTAAAAACAGGACTAAAAAAAACAATGCAACTATTATTTTTCCGATAATGCCAAAAGCTATTTCTGCGATGTCCAAAATATCATTCCCGGCAAATTGTTTATAGAGGCCTGATATTACATAAAAAAGCAAAATGCCAATGACCGAACTAAACATTGTCAGCAACCATCCGGCAGTGCCTCCGTATTCAGCAACAACCCGAGGAAAGCTGAGTATAATTTTATAACATATCATATTTAGAAGAAGGCAGCATGCTTCATAATTACCTATTTTTATTTTTTGCTTCATCGTCTTTCACCCATTTCTCTTCTTTCACCCAGCCTCTGCTGATAAACGGCTGTTTCTTTACTGCCTTGGGGTTAAGAAAGTCGGGTCTGTCTTCCTCCTTCCACAGGGGAGTTTTTAATATAGTATTTGTCCGTTTTCCTGTAGTCTATGGCGCAAATGGTGCAAGAAAAGGTACCCCAAAAGATTTGGCATTTACAAGAAGCATCAGGTGAATAAATAATCCCAGGGCTATCCCAAGAAGCCCCGCAGTTCCTGCAAGTATCAGGTAAATAAAGCGCAGCGCACGGAATGAATAGCCAAGTGAAAAGTCAGGGAATGCAAAAGAACCAATACCGGTTACCGCAACAATTAATATAAGTATTGGGCTGACAAGGTTTGCCGATACAGCGGCCTGACCAAGAATCAATGCTCCTACTATTGACAGTGTCGGACCTATCGGGCCGGGTATGCGAATGCCCGCTTCCCGTATTAATTCAAAAGCAATTTCCATTATCAGAATACTTACAATAGTCGGAAACGGAACCTTTTCGCGGGACGATGCAATAG
>JAAZDK010000292.1 GCA_012512855.1 Clostridiales bacterium | reverse complement strand
CTGACCTGTGATGGAACAGTCTTTTCATATAAGGGAAATAAGTATCAGATTAAGCTTCTTGGAAGGCATCAGGTGGACAATGCTATACTGGCGCTGGAAACGGTTAAGGCCCTAAAGTCACAGGGATTTGCTATCAGTCAGGAGGCCGTCAATGCAGGCCTGGCCAGGACCAGCTGGAGAGGCCGCTTTGAGATATTAGCCAGGGAACCTTATTTTATAATAGATGGAGCCCATAACGAGGATGCCGCAGGTAAACTGAGGGAGGCCATAGAGACATATTTTGCCGGGCGCAGAATGATATTTATAATGGGGATTTTTGCAGACAAGGAATACAGGAAGGTGCTTAAGATTATGGCGCCGCTGGCGCAGCTGCTGATAACAATAGCACCGCCAAACAGCCGGGCTCTTCCGTCAAGCAGCCTTGCCGGGGAGGCAAAGGACTACTATGATGGCAGGATAATAGATGCCGGGACTGTGGCGGCGGCAATCGAATATGCATATGCTAACAGCAGGCCTGAGGATGTAATCGTGGCCTTTGGCTCTCTGTCCTTCCTACAGGAGCTTAGCGAGCTTTTGACGAGGAAGCTTCCGGATCAAAAACATTAACCTCAGGATAGCCGTCAGCGCTGATAATATAGGTGTTGCTGTTGTCTGCATCCCTGAAGAAGACATATTTTTCGGTTACGTTAATCTGCTTGTAATCGCCATCCAGCAGCCTGCTTACTTCCATGGTGTCCAGCTTAAGGCGATATATTCCCTTGTCAGCCTGGTCATCCACCTGATAGTAAAGATATATTCCGCTGTTGGTAATATTGTAGGTGCTGCAGCGGCTGTCAACCAAAAGCTCCTTGCCTGAGCCGTCCTGGTTCATTCTGTAGATTATGTTGTCATTTGCAGCATCCATATAATAAATGTATCCATCTCTAAATATAGGTTGTAAGTAGGAGCCCTCAAATGCCTGATAGATTATAAAGCTTTTCAGATCAATCATCCTGATGCATTGATTATGGGCCTTGGGGGTGAAATACAGGCCGGTGCCGCTTACATTCACTGGAGTTGCCGCATCCTTTACCAGGAGGCGGTTAGACTCACCGTCTATCTGATATTTGTAAAGGCTGTAGCCTGTAGCGAGGTCATATTTTTGGAAATATATACTGTTACCCTTCAGGGTAAGGTATGAGCTGGGGTCGCTTGTATAAGCCTTAAGCTCGGAGCCATTTAGCTTAACCCTGTAAACACCTGAGTTATAAAACATCATATGCTCCGTATCGGAATTATTTATATCATTAGCACGAATATAATAAATATAATTGTCATCAGCATTAATAAATACAGCCTTGTCGTTGCGCAGCTTTTTTAGCCTGGTCAAATCTGAATCCATTACATACAGGGAGCCACCTGCCTTGTTATTGCTGAAATAAATCTTGCCGTTCATTTCACAAAACAAGCCACCGTTATATATATTGCCGGCAGTGTTGCCGCTAACATTTTCATCATTATAATAGGTTCGGCCCCTGTTATAGGCATAGAGTATAACCACCAGCAGGGCTGTAACTATAGTTAAGGTAATAATTAAGCGCATTAGTTTTTTAAGCATGTATAAAACCTCCGGTAAATAACATATTTGATATGGAAAAATGCATATTAGTCTGCATATTGTTGCAAGGATGGCTAATTGAAATATTTATAAATCCATAAATTCCCTTTTTCATAAATGGATTTATTATAATTTATATATCGACAATAAAATTATCTAACTTAATACACATAGTTTGTTGCATAGTTTGAATTTGGATAGTATAATGAGGCATGAGCTTTGATGGTTTAAACTGGTGAAGCGAACAACAGATAAAGGACGTAAGAGAAAGCCGCACAGCCTGTATGTCGGCTTCCATGGAGGAGAATTATGATAGATTTGCAGGAAAGTCGCAGAAAAATCGATGAGATTGATAAGAAGATAGTAGAACTTTTTGAAATCCGTATGCAGATTGCAAAGGAAATTGCAGAATATAAATTAAGTGTAGGCAAACCGATATATGACGCAGCCAGGGAGGAGGAAAAGCTGGCGGCGCTCACGGCACTGACCGATAATGAATTCAACAAGAGGGCAATAGTGGATTTGTTCAAGCAGATTATGTCCCTCAGCCGAAGACTGCAATATGTTCATTTGGCCGACAACAGCGGCATCCAGCTGGCTCCGGTTGAAGCAATTGCTGTCAGCAGGGACACAAAGGTTGCATACTTTGGTGAGACAGGTTCCTATACCGAGCAGGCGATGATGGAATACTTCAGTACAGAGGTTACTGCTATAGCCATGCAGAGCTTTGAGGATGTCATGAAGGCGGTTAAGGAGGGCAGGGCCCTTTATGGCGTTCTTCCCATAGAAAATTCGTCAACCGGGACCCTTTCCGACATATTTGATTTGCTGGCTGAATATGATATTTATATTATAGGGGAGCAGCTGATCAAGATTGAGCACAGTCTCTGGGGCCTGCCGGGAGCGGAGTTTTCCGATATTAAGGTGGTCCACTCCCACAGACAGGGGCTTTTGCAATGCTCGAATTTCTTAAAGCAGCATCCAGATATAGAGCAGGCGGAAAGCGGCTCAACAGCAGGCTGTGCCCGTTTAATTCTGGAAAAGCAGGACAAGAGTCATGCGGCTATAGCCAGCAGGCGGGCGGGAGAGGTTTACGGTCTGAAGCTTCTTAAGGAGGCTATTCATGATGAAGATCACAACAGTACACGCTTTATAATAATAACCGGTGAGAAGATATATCTGAAGGGAGCGAAGCGCACCAGCATCTGCTTTGAGCTTCCCCATAAGAGCGGATCGTTGTATCATATGCTTTCACATTTTATTTATAATAATATAAATATGACCAGAATTGAATCAAGGCCAATTGCTGGCAAGGCCTTTGCATACCGGTTTTTTGTTGACATAGTCGGGGCGCTGGACTGGCCGGAGGTTAAGAATGCTCTCCACTGTATCCGGGAGGAGGCGCTGGCGATGAAGATACTTGGCTGCTTTGCACCTGCGGCAGAATAATACAATGTTCTTCATATTTTTTTCAAAATCAAATCACAAATTAAACATAAATCCGTGTTATACTGATTTCAGAGAAAAGAAAAAGCACTTAAAGGCTTTTATACGGCAGCCAAGTCAATCTGAAAGGAGAGTATTCGGATGAATAGTGAATACGCTAATATGCAGGGGACTTTTAATGAAGGTAAACCCTCTGACAATAAAGTAAAGAAAAAGAAGAAGCCCTTTGGCCTGATAAAGCTTACAATTGTCGCGCTGCTGTTCGGAATCGTGGCAGGGGCAGCCTTTCAGGGCTATGTATTGATGAAAAATCCTGTGGAGCTTACACAGGAGACGGGTGAAGACGACACAGGAGAGCTGAAGGCGGACACGACAAGCGACAGTGAGCTATCTTATCAGAATGCCAGTATAGACGGTATTGTAACCGATGTATCCCAGGTTGTGGATGAGGTTATGCCGGCAATTGTTTCCATTAACACCACCACCAGCAGAACCAGCTATGACTTTTTCGGCCGTGAATACAGGCAGGAGGGTGAGGCCAGAGGCTCAGGCATAATAATAGCCCATAACAACAATGAGCTCCTTGTTGTAACCAACAGCCATGTGGTGGAAGAGGCCAGAAATATAGAAGTTACCTTTGCGGATGATTCAAAGTCCAAGGCTAAGATAAAGGGCTCGGATACCAATTCCGATTTAGCTATCCTGTCTGTTAATTTGAATGATTTGTCACAGGACACGGTTGATTCTATAAAGGTGGCCACCCTGGGGGATTCCGACAATGTCAAGCCGGGGGATATTGCAATAGCAATCGGCAATGCCCTGGGCTATGGGCAGTCGGTAACAGTCGGCTATATCAGCGCATTGGACAGGGAGATACCCGGAGACTCAAAGGGAAAGCTGATCCAGACCGATGCAGCCATCAACCCGGGCAACAGCGGAGGGGCCTTGCTTAACAGCGCAGGACAGGTTATAGGAATAAATTCCGTCAAGTATGCTTCTACCGAGGTTGAGGGCGTAGGCTATGCAATACCTATAACCAAAGCCATCCCCATGATTAATGAGCTTATGAACCGTGAGGTGGTATCCAGCAGGGAGCAGGGCTTTTTGGGTATCGATATATCCAAGGCACAGAATGTAACCGAAATCCATTCCCAGCGCTTCAACATGCCGGTAGGTGTTTATGTCTACAGCGTAGTAGAGGATTCTCCTGCGGAAAAAGCCGGACTGAAACAGGGAAATATTATAACAGGCCTGGATAATATCCAAATCAGGACTATAGATGATCTGATCAATGCATTAAGCTATAAGAAGGCCGGGCAGACAATCAAGCTGAGGATTCAGGAGATGGAAAACGGCAAATATGTTGAAAAGGTCCTGGAGATTACCCTGGCCAAAAAGAAGTAGAGGAAAAGGGAAGCTGTGTTGCATATGCAGGTTTGCAAAAGCAATACAGCTTTTTTATTCTTTAATTTTATTATTTTAATAAGCTGAGTAATTTTCACAAGTAATATCTGGGACAAAGTATAATTGCACATAATGGAAAAGTGCGGTAAAATAAGCATATGAAATTAATATGATCGGCAGCTATAATTACAGGAGGTAAATTGTGCAATGGCTTTTCAGAGTATACTTGGAAGGAATGGATTTTTCCGTCAGGATCCTTCGGATTTAGTTATGCCTCGTTTTTTTCAGGATTTAAACCTTGATCAGATTTTGAATGATCTTTTCAGCAGGTATAAGCTTTATGATCTGAGACAGTTTTATTATGTCAAGCCTGATATTGATGATGTTGAGTACAGACAGCAGGTTTTGAAGGATTTGGAGAATGAAGAGTTACATAAAGCCATGGTTGATTTCTCAATCAATATGAGAAAATCAAGGGAATATCTTGCGAATATAAATCAAAGCGAGATTCCGGAGCAGAAACGCAAGTGGAAGCTGGATGCCGCTTTCTATTATATCAATACGGTACTTGAGCTTTATCGGGTACTGGGGGAAGGCTATATCAATTCGGAGGGACTCTTGTCCTTCCGTGACTGGCTGGGGGATTATCTGAAGGGTGCTGTCTTTGAAGGCTTCAGAAAGGATACCGAAAATCTGATATATGAATTTAGCAGCATGAGCTACAATATTCAGATAAAGCGTGATCATATAATCGTAAACCAGGGATCAAATGATGAGGATTATTGCGGCAATTTGCTTGCCCTGTTTAAGAAGACTCAGAAGGAGAGCTATTATCAGAAGAATCCCTTCTGGGAAATTACCCTGTCCAATCTTGAGGCTGCCGTTCTTGATATGCTTAAGAAGCTGCATCCGCAAGCATTTTCCAGACTAAAGAGCTTTGATGAAAAATATGACGGCTTTATCAATAGTGTGATCATTGACTTTGAGCAAGAGATTCAATTTTACCTAAGCTTTTGTGACATAAAAAAGGAAATGGAGGAGATGGGCTTTCATTTCTGCTATCCAAAAGTTGGGGCAGACCGTTTTGAGCTTAAGGATATTTATGATCTGGTTCTGGCAAGAAAAAATGCCTCGCAAAGGAAGCCGGTTATACTGAATGACTGTCATTTTGATAAGCATGAGAGATTTCTGGTAATCACCGGCCCGAACCAGGGAGGCAAAACCACCTTTGCCAGGGCAATAGGGGGGATTATTTATCTTGGGATGATGGGTCTGGCTGTTCCTGCATCAAGCGCAAGCATTCCTGTATTTGATTCGGTATATACCCATTTTGCCACCGAGGAGAGTATGGAAACAGGAGCAGGAAAGCTTAAGGAGGAGCTGATAAGGCTTAAGAAAATGATGGATTCCTCCACCAGGAACAGCTTCATTATAATAAATGAAATATTTACATCGGCTACCTCTTATGATGCCTACATTATGGGCAAAAGAGTTCTTGATTTCTTTATGGATAAGGATTGCATAGGCCTGTATGTCACCCATATATATGAGCTTACGAAGAATGACAGCCGGATTGGCAGCCTGGTAGCTACCCTGTTATCGGAAGAGAGCCAGATACGCACCTTCAGGATTGAGCGGAGGGAAGCAAGCGGCAAGGGCTATGCCAATACCATAGTTGAAAAATATCATATGACCTATGAAGAGATAAAGGAGCGTATCAGGCGATGAATGTAAGTTTACTATTTATGGATAATGAAGCGGAGCTAAGAAATGCCACTGTAAATAGAAGCGAAATAAGCGCAGATCTGAATCTGGACATTATACTGAAATTCATGGCCCGCAGTGATGATTTTATATACAGAACAGTCAGAACCGTTATGACCACTCCGGTGACGGATAAAGAGCTGATACTGTATCGGCAGGAGATAATTGCCGATTTTGTAAAGAACCATGACAGCATGCTCCAGCTTTATGAGCTGGCAGCAAGGATTATCGCTGAAAATGAAAATCATAAGGAGGCCACCAAGAGGGTTAATTCCTCCAACCTTTCCAGCTATGCTGCAGCCCAAAACATCCTGGGACAGCTTAGCATTCTGGTTAATGGGTTTGAACAGACAAAAAAATATCTGGATTCAATTCATTACAATTTCCAATCCAGAGGCATGGTTTCATTCTATGAGAAGCTTTGTGAAGACTACAGCGACGATTTTGTCAGGGAAATTAAGGAGTCCATAAAAAATCTCAAGCATTTGTCACATGGCGGGGAAATAACCCTCAGCAGCAGTGTAGGAAACGGCTTTAAGATGGGCAATATAGTAATAAATCATCTGGGAGTGGATCCTAATAAGAAGAGAAAGCTGGTAGGCAAGGTATCGCTCCTGATTAACAGGTTTGTTCATAGAAAGGTGATAATGCTTGAAAACTCAAAGATCTATGAGGATGCAAGAGAGCTGGAGGCTGAAGGCATGGCACATATCGCCAGGCTGTATAGCGGCTTTATTCAGGAGCTTTCCATATTCTTTGACAACCTGCATTATCAGCTGGCCTTTTATCTAGGGGCAAGCAACCTTAAAAAGCGCATGGCCCAGCTTCATCTGCCTCATTGCTGGCCTAAGATATCGGATGACGAGAAAACATTCAGCTTTAGAGGCTTGTACGACTTAAGCCTGGGTATTTATAACCGGGAAACACCGGTATGCAATGATCTGGACACAGAGGATATTAAGCTATTTGTCATAACCGGAGCGAACCAGGGGGGCAAGAGCACATACCTGAGAAGTATTGGAATAGCCCAGCTGATGATGCAGTGCGGCCTTTTTGTACCGGCATCAACATATTGCAGCAGGATATATGACGGAATCTTTTCGCATTTTACAAGAAGAGAGGATACGGCCCTCAACAGCGGCAAGCTGGATGAGGAGCTGTCAAGAATGAACAGGATACTGAACCAGATAACCACTAATTCACTGCTTTTGCTTAATGAGTCCTTTGCCTCTACTACAGAAAAGGAAGGAACAGGGATTGCGCTGGATGTGGTAAATGCTCTGTATGAAAACGGTACCAAAATACTTATGGTGACCCACCTGTATGAATTTACAAAAACCATGTATGAAAGAAAACTGCAGCAGGCAAAGTTTTTAAGTGCCGAAAGGCTGCCGGACGGGACCAGAACCTACAAGATTCTTGAGAAGGAGCCGGAGCATACCAGCTATGGGCTGGATCTGTATGAGCAAATTATTAGTCCAGGCTCGGAAGCCTTGACGCTACCTTAGGCCTTAAAGCGCTTATGAACAGCTGAAGCAGACTGCTTATATAACAAGGTATGGTTGGTTAGGATAAAAAAGGCAGGCATGCGTTTGGCATGCCTGCAAATGCTTATAGCATTCAAGAGTCAGTATTGATGTGGGTTAAAGATTACTGAGTAAATTGTATCAATAACAAAAGAATCAATACATAAAGGTCATTAAAAAAGCCAAGTCATGCAAGTATCCGGGGCAAGGGTTCTGGAATTATATATTTACTCCCGGATTGTCATCTGCGGAGGAATCGGTTTCGTATACATCATCCTCGTCCTCTTCGTAGTCATCGAAGTCATCATCAAAGTCCTCAAGATAATCCGGATTCATGTATCTGTACACAGCATAGGCTATTGCTGCAACAGCTGCAACTGCTCCAATGATGGCCAAGACACATATAATCACATTTTTTCTCTTTGAGGCTGAGTCCTTTCTGTGAAGTAATTCATTCACCTTTAAAGCACTCAGCATCTCATCAAATTTCTCTTTCATGATCGCACATCCCTTCTTGTTGGCATAATCAAAATACCTTATATTATTTATTTAAATATAGCATATAATATTACATAAAGTTGCCTGAGTACCTTATTAT
Source organism: Clostridiales bacterium (assembly GCA_012512855.1). Taxonomy (GTDB): domain Bacteria; phylum Bacillota; class Clostridia; order Lachnospirales; family Lachnospiraceae; genus Mobilitalea. Next base: position 908 of record JAAZDK010000292.1, on the reverse strand, counting down.
AATATCTCATAATGGATTATAAAATATTCATCTTATCTGATTTCATTATATTTCATTTTAGTCAATCTGACATGCTTTTTTGTGAATTTTTAGTATTATTTCGATATATTGTCCGCGAAAACTATATCGGCATAAAGCTTAATCCACTTTAATCAGCCTGGCAAAGGAGGCAAGCAGCTTTCTGATACCGTAGCCTTCAAACTCAACAGTCACCTCATAATCCTTGCCGCCCATGGTTATATCAAGGACTGTGCCGATGCCGAACTTGATGTGCTTTACTCTGTCTCCCGCCTTATAATCAAGAGTTCCCATATTGCTGCCGGCAAACTGCCTGGGAGCAGGAGTGCTGTAAGGCTTGTAGGGAAGCTGTGACTGCGAGCGAGGGCTTTGCTTGTCAAAAATATTGTCATTGAATGAGAGGCTGCCGACTGATGAAGGTTCATCATATTCAAATTTATATCTGCTGCTGTAGGAGGTGGATTTTACCGATCCTGCATTCATCTTAAGCAGGTATCTGGGAATTTCGGTAATAAATCGTGATGGCTTGTTAAACTGTATATTACCCCGAACCATACGCTGCTTGGCGGCAGACAGAGATAGTTTTTTCATTGCTCTGGTGATTCCCACATAGCAAAGCCTGCGTTCCTCTTCGATTTCCTCCTCAGGATTTTCTGCGTTGATGGAGAGATAGCCCGGGAAAATTCCCTCCTCCATACCAACGATATATACATAAGGAAATTCCAGACCCTTGGCGCTGTGGAGGGTCATCAGCACAACCTTGTCATTATCATCGGATAAATTATCAATATCCGAAACCAAAGCCACCTCTTCAAGGAAACCACTGAGACTGGGTCTTTCAGAGGCCGTTTCCTCATATGCCACCAGCTTGTTTACCAACTCATTTATAT
>JAAZDK010000291.1 GCA_012512855.1 Clostridiales bacterium | reverse complement strand
TAATATTAATATTGACCTGTTCAATTACATCATCACTCAAATACGGCCGGTCAATATCGATTGCTGCCAAAAGCTCATAGGCCAGCTCCGGCCTTCTTATTAAATCCGCCAGTGTTGTGGCTGTATTTATCGGTGAGCTGCCATGGCTTATTAACAGCTCCTGAACCTGACTGGTTGCACCTATAACAGTGCTTTCCAGCCGTCTTACTTCTGCCCCTATCTTTTGCTCCTTATCCAGCAGCCTTTTGTATCTTTCCTCATCGATCAGGCCGATTTCATATCCCTTCTTCGTAAGCCTTAAATCAGCATTGTCCTGCCTTAAAAGAAGACGGTATTCCGCCCTTGAGGTCATCATCCGGTAAGGCTCATTAATTTCCTTTGTTACCAAATCATCGATCAAAACACCTATATATGCTTCCGATCGATCAAGAATGAAGGGCTCCCGGCCCAACAGCTTCAAAGCTGCATTAATACCGGCAATAAGTCCCTGGGCTGCAGCCTCTTCATAACCTGAGCTTCCGTTAAATTGGCCGGCTGCAAATAAACCGTCGATCTTTTTAAATTCCAAAGTCGGCTTCAGCTGCATGGGATTTATGCAGTCATATTCAATGGCATATGCATTTCTTACTATTTTGGCATTCTCAAGACCTTTTACGGATCTGTACATTTGTATCTGTACATCCTCAGGCAGGGATGATGACATTCCTGCAATATACATTTCGTTTGTGTACAGACCTTCCGGCTCAACAAATACCTGATGCCTGTCCTTGTCAGGGAATTTCATTACCTTATCCTCTATAGAAGGACAGTATCTTGCTCCTATACCCTTGATTTCACCGCTGAATAAAGGAGATCTGTGTATGTTTTCCCTGATTATTTCATGTGTTTTCTCATTGGTATAGGTCAGCCAGCAGGAGATCTGAGGCTTGTTTAAACTCCTGGGATCAGTCGTAAAGGAAAAAGGTACCACCTTTTTATCTCCCGGCTGCTCCTCCATTATTGAAAAATCAATTGATCTTTTATCAATTCTGGCAGGAGTTCCTGTTTTAAAGCGCTGCATTTCTATACCCAGCCTCTTCAGGCAATCTGTCAGATGGGTTGCCGGTTGTAATCCGTTGGGTCCGGTTGGATTTATTACCTCTCCATATATACATCTTGCATTCAAATAGGTTCCTGTACACAGTATTACCGCCTTGCAAGGATATATTGCCCCTGAAAAAGTCTTTACACCGGTAACCTTGTTGTTTTCGGTGAGGATTTCTACCACCTCACCCTGCTTGATGGTTAAATTAGGGGTGTTTTCAAGCACCATTCTCATGGTTCTTGAATATTCCAGCTTGTCTGCCTGAGCCCTTAAGGAATGTACCGCCGGTCCTTTCGATACATTCAGCATTTTTGACTGAATATAGGTCTTATCAATTACCTTGCCCATTTCACCGCCCAAGGCATCGATTTCTTTTACCAGATGTCCCTTGGAGCTTCCCCCTATATTGGGATTGCAGGGCATCATAGCTATACTGTCTATGCTTACTGTGAATATAAGTGTATTCAAAGACAACCTTGCGCTGGCGAGTGCAGCTTCGCATCCGGCATGGCCTGCTCCCACCACAACGACATCATAGCTTTCGTATACGTACGACATTTTATCCTTCCCTTCAATGTAAAACTAGCAAATAAGGATTTATTTTCCCATACAGAATTCAGAAAAGATCATTTTTATCAGATCCTCATCTACGTTTTCACCGATAATTTTACCAAGCTCCTCATAAGCATTCATCAAATCAACGGTAAACAAGTCCTCCGGTATACCCTCTTCTATTCCACGCTTCACAAGCTTAAGACTTTCAAGGGCTGCCGTTAAAGCCTCCTTTTGCCTTTCACTGGTAATATATATTTCATCATTGAAGGACAATTCCCCGCCAAAGAACATTTCCTTAACAGTTTCTATGAACTTGTCCATACCTGTGTTTTCCTTCAGGGAAATGCTGATTACCGGCTGACTTGTCCTTGCGCGTATTTCTTCCGGGCTTACCTTTGCTTCCAAATCTGATTTATTAAGAAGCAATATAGCTCTTTTATCCTTGATTAAAGAAAAAATCTCCTCATCATTATCATCAAAATCTGTAGAGGAATCTATTACATATATTATTAAATCCGCGTCCTTTGCAGCTTTAATGGCTTTTTCCACTCCGATTTTTTCAATTAAATCATCCGTAGCCCTGATACCTGCCGTATCAATAATATTTAAAACTATCCCATTTATATTTATGGTTTCTTCAAGTGTGTCCCTGGTGGTACCTGCTATATCGGTTACAATCGCACGTTCTTCACCCATAAGGGCATTCAGGAGGCTGGATTTGCCCGCATTCGGTTTGCCAATTATTACGGTTTTTATTCCTTCCTTTATTATCCTGCCACTGGCCGCATCCTGTATCAGTCGTTCTACTTCCCTTGATACTGCTTCTATATGAATTTTCAGCTCATCTGCAAATCCATCCAGGCTCATGTGCTCAGGATCATCCAGCGCAGCCTCTATAAAGGCTACATCCCGAAGAACATCCTCCCTTAGTCTGCTTATTGTTTCATATATTTTTCCCCGCAGCTGGCTTACTGAATTTTTCAATGCCAGTTCATTCTTTGCATGTATTAAATCACATACGGCCTCTGCCTGAGACAGATCTATCCTTCCGTTAAGAAATGCTCTTTTGGTAAACTCGCCGGGTTCAGCAATTCTTGCACCGGCCTTTAAAACTATATCAAGAATTTTTCTTGTAACCACTATACCGCCATGGCAATTTATCTCTACCGTATCCTCCCGTGTATAGCTTTTTGGTGCTCTCATTATGGCCACCATAACCTCATCGATTAAATGATCATTATCCCTAATATATCCATAATGGATAGTATGGCTTTTTTCTCTAGAAAGAATTTTATTGCCATTCTTCGATGTATAAATCTTATCTATTATTGAAAAAGCATCCTCACCACTAATTCTTATTATGCTAATACCTGAATTACTCAGACCTGTTGCTATGGCAGCAATAGTATCCGTCTTCATATTTATCTCCATACCTTTCAAACCAATACTGTAATTATATACTTCACTATATACCGAATTTTGCCTTTTAGCTATTATTATGATTTGCCATATGTGAAAATGGCTTTCCTTCCTAAATTCTGATTCATTATAACAGAAATGCTTTCCTTATTCTATGGCAATAATTAAAAATTCACAAGCATTTTCTTCTCCAGATTAATAATGGTGTCTTAAAGCTTTCTTTAAGACACCATTTAATGATTCCTTTTAGATCAAATTTCAGTCTGACTATTTATTTTCAGCTGTCTGTTCTTTTTCCTTTTCCTTACTTTCCTTATACTTCTCATAATCCTTCATGTAATCTTTGCTGTAATCCTTGCTGTAGCCGCTGTTGCTGATATTATAGGGCTTTTTGTATTTTTTATTGGTAACCCTGTTTCCTCTACCATATCCGTTTTCTCTTACGCCCTTTTTAATATTTATTACAACCTTACGGTATGGTTCCTCTCCCTCCGAATATGTTTCCACATATTTGTCATTTTGCAGGGCTGAATGTATAATTCTTCTTTCGTAGGGGTTCATCGGCTCAAGTGTAACAGGCTTTCTTGTTCGTTTTACCTTGTAGGCAATATTTTTTGCAAGATTCTCCAGGGTCTCTTTTCTTCTTTCCCTGTAGTTTTCGGTATCAAGCTTTACCTTGATATAATTTTCACTATTCTTGTTTACCACAAGGCTAACCAGATACTGCAGTGAATCCAGTGTCTGACCTCTTTTTCCGATAAGGACACCCATTTCATCCCCATCAATATTTATTTCAAGCAATGAATTTTCCTTATCATAATTGATCTCGCAGCTAGCATTTATATTCATGGCCGCAAAAACATCCTCAAGAAATTTCCTTGCCTGACTCTCAATGTTTAGCTTAAGTCTTGCTCTGATTCTGGCCGGCTTTCCGAATATTCCTAAAAATCCGCTGCTTTCCTTCTCTATTACCTCATACTCAATATTATCTGCCGTTGTTCCCAGCTCCAGCATTGCATTGGTTATCGCCTCATTAACCGTTTTACCGGTTATTTCTTTCCATTCCATCTATTTGTCCCCCTTTTCATTGCGATTCCTAAGAAGATTTGCTATCTCTGAAATACTTTTCGGGTTTTTGGGATCGCCAGCTTTTTCTTTATCTTCTTCAGATTCGTTGTTTTTGCTACTATCCGCTTCATTCTCAACAACACCGGTATCTATATTCTTTGTCTGCTTCCTTGCCAGATCAGATATTGATAAGCCCTTTGATTCCAGATATGCATTTCTTTTGCTAATTTTAGACACATTCTTCTTTACCAGCTCGTCAATGTCTATCTTATCCAAATACTTATTTACAAAAAATTGCTGTACGATTAAAAAGACACTACCCGCTATCCAGTATAATCCTACACCTATCGGGAAGGTAACGCAGAAGAATACGCTCATTAAAGGCATAACAACATTCATTGAATTTACAGCAGATGCTGTCGGATTGTCCTTGTTGTCCTGATTCTTAACCTGAAGCTGCTTGCCCTGTATAAACTGAAGCAGACCTGCCAGAATAGGAACAAGAATTGCAGGGAAGTTAAATCCCGGATTATCAGCTATATTCAGTCCGAAAAATCCGTTAATTCTCTGAATCTCACCTATTGTTCCGGCTACGGTAAGACTTTGGCCGCCCTTAAGAGTAATTGCTGAAGCGTCCAATATACCTGCAAATGATGTCCTAAATGCTTCCCAGTTGCTACTGTTGAATTTCTTAAGAACATCTATTATGGTTCTTTCAGTATACTCCTCAGGAATAACCAGTCCCTTTATAGAATTGGCCAGTTCCGCCAAGATTGATTCAAATCCATTAACCTCCTGAATTCTTGAGGCTATACCGGCATATAAATCATATACCTGATCAACATAAGCCGGAATATTATATATTACCTGTATCAAAGCAAACATTATAGGCAGAGTAATTAACAAGGGAAGACATCCTGCTGCAGGGCTGACGCCGTACTTTTGATAAACTGCAGCATTTTCCGCCTGCATCCTTCTGAGTGAAGCCTCATCCTTTTTTCCCTTGTACTTTGCCTGAATTTTTTGCAATTCGGGATTCATTTTTGAGGAAAGCTTTGAAAATTTCTGCTGTCTTATTGTCAGCGGAAGCATTAATGCTCTGGTTATAAATGTAAATATAATAATGGTAAGCGCAATGTTGTGAATTCCAAAAAGACTAAAAAAGTTATAAATCCCATTCATTATTAAGCCGAAAAGGCTTGCAATAGGACCTAAAATCCCACCTGATTTAGTTAATATCGTAAACACAATTATTTTCCTCCTTAGAGTTGCTGTACTGCTAACAGCATATGTTACGGAACAGGATCATAGCCTCCCTTATGGAAGGGATGGCATCT
>JAAZDK010000290.1 GCA_012512855.1 Clostridiales bacterium | reverse complement strand
GTGCAGCCAGATATTAAAATCATATCCTGGAATTAATTAACTGTCGTCTGTTATGTAGTATAACATCGATTTTTATAGAATAATAGTAATATATTATCAGCAAACTATCAATGCAAAATTATTTTATATCTCGCCCGATCGGTTCTAAAATCCCTATATGCCTATAGGACTGTTTCATAAGAAAGAGAAAATCCTGTATTAATCCGAAAGATGCTAATTGTTAAATCATATATAAAAAGCATAAATGGTGAAAATCCGAAAAGGATAAATTTTATGGAATATTTAAGTAGAATCTATTGACAATATATTTCTGAAGTGTTATATTTATATCCAAGTAAATTAATAGGAATTAAATTAATAGGAATTAAAATGGTAGGAATTAATGGTTATCCACCATTGGGAGAAGGAACTGAGGTGATGTCATGAAACTGTCAACCAAAGGGAGATACGGCCTTAGGGCTGTTATAGATCTGGCCATGCATGACCATGAGGATGCCGTAGCCTTAAGCCAGATAGCCGAGCGTCAGGGAATATCGATGAATTATCTGGAGCAGCTGATAGCCAGGCTGAAAAAGGCCGGAATTGTTAACGGAATCAGAGGAGCGCAGGGAGGTTATAAGCTGGCGGTTGCCGCAGATAAAATATCCGTCGGCGATATTCTCAGGGCCCTTGAGGGAGATCTGAGTCCGGTTGACTGCTCAGAGGTCATCGCTACTGAAAGCACGACGGGCTGCAGTAACGCAGATACCTGCGTCGCAAAATATGTTTGGAAGCGTATTACTGATAGTATAAACGAAGCTGTTGATGGCATCATGCTTTCCGAACTGGTGGATGAGAGCAGAAAAATTCAGGCAGATAGTAACGGCAACGACACAAAAGCCAAATATGCTTGTGGAAAATAAATTTTGAATTAGGAGATGTCGACATGGAGAAGAAAATATATCTGGATAATGCTGCAACTACAAAAACCAGACCGGAAGTAGTGGAGGCGATGCTTCCATATTTTACAGAGCTGTATGGCAACCCTTCAAGCATTTATGAATTTTCCGCACAGGTAAAAAGAGGTATTGACGAAGCCAGAGCCAAGGTGGCAAAGGTTATCGGCGCAGAAAGCTCCGAGATTTTCTTTACCGGTGGAGGAACAGAGGCCGATAACTGGGCTTTGAAGGCTGTTGCGGAAGTATATGCATCAAAGGGTAATCATATCATTACCTCAAAAATTGAGCATCATGCAATTTTGCATACCTGCGAGTATCTGGAGAAAAACGGTGTTGAGGTGACCTATATAGATGTGGACGAAAACGGAATCATCAAGCTGGATCAGCTTGAGAGGGCGATTCGTCCGACCACCATACTGATTTCAGTAATGTTTGCCAATAACGAGATCGGTACAATACAGCCGATTAAGGAAATCGGCGCAATAGCCAAAAAGCATGATATCCTGTTCCATACCGACGCTGTACAGGCATTCGGACAGGTACCGATTGATGTTAATGAGATGAATATAGATATGCTCAGCGCAAGCGCCCATAAGCTTAATGGACCTAAGGGAATTGGCTGCCTCTATATCAGAAAGGGCATCAAGCTGCGTTCCTTCATTCATGGCGGAGGCCAGGAAAGAAAAAGAAGGGCCGGCACCGAGAATGTTCCCGGAATTATCGGCTTCGGCAAGGCGGCGGAAATTGCGCTTGAAACTATGGAGGAGCGGGCCCGGAAGGAAATTCGCCTAAGGGATCTTCTAATGAAGCGTATACTGGATGAGATTCCGTTTGTGCGGGTAAACGGGGACAAGGTAAGAAGGCTTCCGAACAATGTGAATGTAAGCTTCCAGTTTATCGAGGGCGAGTCGCTGCTGATAATGCTTGATATGAACAATATATGCGCTTCCAGCGGTTCAGCCTGCACATCCGGGTCATTGGATCCGTCACATGTGCTGCTGGCGATAGGATTGCCTCATGAGATAGCCCATGGTTCTTTGAGGCTTACGGTAGGACATGAAAATACTGAAGAAGAGATTAACTTTACTGTGGACAGGATAAAGGAAATAGTGGAAAAGCTTCGCAGAATGTCTCCGCTTTATGAGGATTTTATGAAGAAAAAGCAGTAACCGTCAACAAACAGATAAATGAATTGTGGAGGAAAAGAGTATGTATTCACAAAAAGTTATGGATCATTTTACAAATCCGAGAAATGTCGGTGAAATAGAGAATGCCAGCGGTGTCGGTACTGTCGGTAATGCAAAATGCGGCGATATCATGCGTATGTATCTTGACATCGACGACAACGGAGTAATCAGGGATGTCAAGTTCAAGACCTTCGGCTGCGGTGCGGCTGTAGCCACCAGCAGCATGGCAACGGAGCTGGTTAAGGGAAAAACCATCCAGGAGGCTCTGAAGGTCACCAACAAGGCGGTTATGGAGGCGCTTGACGGCCTGCCGCCGGTGAAGGTTCATTGCTCATTGCTGGCCGAGGAGGCAATTCATGCGGCCCTTTGGGATTATGCGGAAAAGAAGGGCATTAAAATAGAAGGGCTGGATAAGCCCAAGTCCGATATACATGAGGATGAGGAACAGGAAGAGGACTAATCCTGACACCTGACAATCCTGCCATATGACCGGTAATAATGCGCCTTGCATCATTTATGATGCAATCGTCATTTATAATGCAATCATCATTCATGGTGCAATATGCAGGCACATTATGAAACAGACATATATACAGGTGTATGTGCTAGTTAAGAAGAATACTGTATAAAAAGATTAGGAAAAGACACATATTAAGATATGCTTTTCGTGAAAATTAGCTTGGAGGCGAAATGGAAAAGGTAGTAGTAGGAATGAGCGGAGGGGTTGACTCCTCCGTGGCAGCCTATCTTCTCAAGAAGGCCGGTTATGATGTGATAGGAGTTACCATGCAGATCTGGCAGGATGAGGATAGCTGCACAATAGAAGAAAATGGCGGCTGCTGCGGCCTTTCCGCCGTAGAGGATGCCAGAAGGGTGGCTGCGGTTCTTGACATCCCCTATTATGTCATGAACTTCAAGCAGGAATTTAAAAAGCATGTCATAGATTATTTTGTATCGGAATACCTCCAGGCGAGGACTCCAAATCCATGTATAGCATGCAACAGATTTGTAAAATGGGAGGCTCTGCTTAAGCGGTCGCTGGATATCGGAGCCTCTTATATTGCGACGGGGCACTATGCAGGAATAGTAAAGCTGCCCAACGGAAGGTACACCATAAAAAAGAGCGTAACTCAGTCAAAGGATCAGACCTATGCCTTGTATAATCTGACCCAGTTCCAGCTGGCTCATACCCTGATGCCGGTGGGAGCCTACAGCAAGGATGAGATTCGCGCTATAGCAGCACAGCTGAAGCTGCCTGTTGCAAACAAGCCTGACAGCCAGGAGATATGCTTTGTGCCGGATAACGATTATGCAGCCTTTATCGAGGAATATATCAGGGACAATAAGCTGGCTGATAATGAACCGGCAGATAAGTCAGGGGACAAAAAATATGCTGGACTGCTCCCCGGTAACTTTATAAACACCGCCGGCGAGGTAATAGGCAGGCATAAGGGCTATATCCATTATACTATCGGCCAGCGCAAGGGCCTGGGAATAGCTATGGGACAGCCTATGTTTGTCAAGGAGATAAGGCCGGACAGTAATGAGGTGGTCCTGGCAGGCGCGAATGAGGTTTTCTCCGACAGGCTCAAGGCAAGAAATATAAACTTTATGGCAATAGAAGGGCTGGATGGTGAGCTTGAGGTCGAGGCAAAAATCAGATACAGCCATAAGGGGGCAAGGTGTGTAATCAGGCAGACCGGAGAGGATGAGATTTTATGCGTCTTTGAGGAACCCCAGAGGGCAATAACTCCCGGACAGGCAGTAGTCTTTTATCAGGGAGATTACTGTATCGGCGGAGGAACCATAGTATAGATGGCAATAATTATAATGATAATGGGTTTTATAAAAGAGTCTACAGGCATAGGCCTTTTTTCACAGCCTTTCATACACCGGCTTGCCCAGTATGAAGACCGCATAGTATTTAAAGCCAAGGCTCTTAAGCAAATCCGAAATAACTGAAAAGCTGTAGCAGAGATGCTCCGGCCTGTGGGCGTCTGAGCCGATGGTGATCAGCTCGCCGCCTAATTCCTTGTATCTTTTAAGTATTTCCGGCTTGGGGTGAGGGTAGGTTTGGCCATATTTCAGCCCTGAGCTGTTAACCTCGATACCCTTGCCGGAGGTAATTATAGTTTTAAGCACTTCATCCAGAATATCGGCATATTCGGCATAGGAATAGTCCATTTTTACCGGGCTGTTTAGCTGGCCGGGAACATATCTGATAATATAGTCGATATGCCCGTATACGTCAAAGCCCTGAAAGGCCTTGCAGTTTTCTATGATGGATTCATAATAGCGGTATATACCGTCCTTTACAGAACGGTTTTCCCAGTAATCAGCATAATATGGGTCCATATTGTCGACTACATGGGAGGAGCCGATTACAAAATCGAAGGAAAAGCTCTTCAGCAGGGCAGCCATCCTGTCGGAAAGATGGGGCTGTAAGCCCAGCTCAATACCTGTAAGTATTTCAATCTGAGCTTTATAGCGCTCCTTGAGCTCGTTTATTTTTCTAACATAAGCTTCCGGATCGAAGACAAAGCTGTATTCACTGACCGGCGGATAATCATAATCCATATGATCCGTAAAACAGATCCATTTTAAGCCTTCTTCTATACCTTTCTCAATCATTTGCTCCATAGGGGCCTTAGAATCACTGGAAAAGTCCGAATGTACATGACAATCTGCAATTATCATTATAACCTTACCTTTCTTTTATGACTGCTATTTAATTTCCGTAATTCCTGATATATCGGTAGATGCCATCATTGAGTAATTGCTGTAATATATCACAAAGCCCGGCTTGGCACCTGCAGGCTTCTTTATATTCTTTCTCAGGGTATAATCCACCTCAACCTTGTCGGCATCTCTTTCGCTTGAATAATAAGCAGCCAGCCTTGCAGCCTCTTCAAAAGTCGAATCCGGCAGCTCCTTGCCCTCTGTTTTAACTATCACATGGGAACCGGCTGCCTTCTTGGCATGAAACCACCAGTCTCCTCCGTCGGCCAGGTTAAAGGTCAGCTCGTCGTTCTGGTAATTGTTTTTTCCTACATATATATGAAAACCGTCTGATGAAATGTAGTGCAGTGGCCTGCTCTTTCCGGAGCCCTTTGCGCCCTTGTCAACTCTTTTGGCATCTGATGATTTGCGCTTGATATATCCGTATTCCATCAGCTCTTTTTTTACAGCCGCAAGATCGCTTTCATCAGTTGCTATTTCCAGTGCATTTTTGATAGACTCAAGATGAGTCAGCTCCTCGCTTGTTTCCGCTAGCTGCACCGTAAGGGCATCATAGGTTCTTTTGAGCTTGTTGTATTTATCAAAATATTGCTTTGCATTTTCCATGGCTGTCAGGGTCGGGTCCAGAGGAATGCTTATTTCTTCGCCGGTATAGTAGTTAATCGTATTAAGGATCTTCGCTCCGGCATCCAGACCATAGCCGTAGGCAGTGATCAGCTCGCCATATATTCTGTATTTATCCCTCTTTTCAGTATCCTTAAGCTGCTTTTGCTGCAGGTCATACTTTTTTGCTGCTCGCTCCAGGGCATTTGCCACGATTTTGCGCAGATCAATGGATTTCTGCTTTATGCGGGCGGCGGCATTTTTGGCGGCATAGAAGCTTTCCAGCAGCTCCGATATAGAGTCAAAGTACTGCTTTTCATAATTTTCATAGCTGCTCAGTCTTACGCTGGAAAATTCTATGGGACTGCCATCTTCTAAAATTATATTCGGGCAAAAGGCGACAGTCTTTACATCCTCCATCATCCGTTCAAGAACCTTATAAAGGTGCAGGCCGGCGGCCTCTGACAAAGAAGCTGTAGAGTCGTCGCTGTCTATGGATGCCCGGCAGCAAAGCTCATTGGCAAGAAGCGGGCTTATACCTGTCAGGCCGTTGTAAAGGGCCTTGCCAATAGGCATGGCTTTTTGCAGAATTTGCTCGCGAAAGCTTTCATAGCTGAGTTCTAAAGGATTCAGCTTTGCAATCGTTTCAGGGATAAAATATTTTCTGCCCGGTAAGACCTCCCTGACCGAGCTGACAAACTGGTTGATTCTTTTGATACTGTCTATTATAGTCATATCTTCATCGCAGAAGATAATATTGCTGTGCTTGCCCATAAGCTCAACAATCAGGTATTTTATTCTAAGATCACCCATTTCATCCAGGTGCTCCAGCTTGAAATTGATGATTCGCTCAAGCCCCGGCTGGTAAATATCAATAATCCTTGCATTGTTCAGATGCTTTCTCAGCAGCATGCAGAAATTTGGTGCGGTTATGGGACTGGGCTTATTGCTTTGGGTCAGGTAAACAAGCGGCAGTCCTGCGCCTGCTGAAAGCAAAAGCTTATATGGTTCTTTGGCCTGTCCCTTTACGGTCAGAAGCAGCTCGTCCTTTTCCGGTTGTGCAATTTTATTTATACGCCCGCCCAACAGATGGGAACGCAGCTCATTAACCAAATTTGCAATTACAACTCCATCGAAGGCCATAATAAGACTCCTTTTATTTATGCTTAAAATACTTCTTAATATTTATTAATTTCTTGCTTCTGTTACTCAAAATACTTGCTGCGCTTATAGCCTGAATCAGATCAGCTATAGCTCTTGTATTTCTGCATTATAGCATAAGAAATGCGGAAATAATATACCTTTTTTGATTTGAAAAGCATTTTGAACTCATTAAGCTAAGGCTTGTCATAAGCCTTTACTATGGAAATTTATATACTTATAAGTCGAAATTATAGGAAATATAAAAAATTATAATAGTATTATAAATAAAAAATTATTGCATTATTTAGTGCAAGCGAATATAATAAAAAAAGCAAATTCAAAGGCGCATTTGCTTATTTTAATGCGCCTTTTTTTGATCATGTTAAAGTTTCCAATGAATTTATAGCTGACAACTGATTTTTTTAAGAAATTTCAGCCGAAATTCTTAACAGAATTAATTCCATAAAAGTAACCTTCGATTTCTGTGGAATAGTGCGATTTATAGAAAATGACAGGATATTTTCTATAGGGCGGCAAATCAGCTTTCTCAGAAAATTCTTTGGATGATTCCTGAGATATTAAAAATTAATATAAAAATTTTAATCAAAGGGGATTAAAAGTATGGGATATGTTGATGAAGTAATTGAATTAGTGGTAAGAAAGAATCCGGCAGAACCTGAGTTCCATCAGGCTGTACGGGAGGTTCTCGAGTCTTTGAGGGTTGTTATTGAAGCGAATGAAGAAAAGTACAGAAGAGAAGCGCTTCTTGAAAGACTAGTAGAGCCTGACAGACAGATTAAGTTCAAGGTGGCATGGGTTGATGACAGCGGTAAGGTGCAGGTCAACACCGGTTATCGTGTGCAGTTTAACAATGCCATAGGACCCTACAAGGGTGGCTTAAGACTGCATCCGTCAGTTAACCTTGGTATCATCAAATTTCTGGGATTTGAGCAGATTTTCAAAAACTCCCTTACAGGCCTTCCTATAGGAGGAGGCAAGGGTGGTTCGGACTTTGATCCTAAGGGCAAGTCCGACAGGGAGATTTTGGCCTTCTGCACCAGCTTTATGACTGAACTTTATAAGTATCTTGGTGCCGACATTGATGTTCCTGCAGGTGATATTGGGACAGGCGCCAGAGAAATCGGATATATGTATGGTCAGTACAAAAAAATCACCGGCTCCTATGAGGGTGTTCTGACAGGCAAGGGATTAACATATGGCGGCTCCCTTGTAAGAAAGGAAGCAACAGGCTATGGCCTGCTGTATCTGACAGAGGAAATGCTTAAGTGTAATGGTCATAGCATCCAGGATAAGGTTATAGCAGTGTCCGGTGCAGGTAATGTTGCCATTTATGCAATTGAAAAAGCTCAGCAGCTGGGTGCCAAGGTTGTAACCTGCTCCGATTCCAACGGTTGGGTATATGACAAGGATGGCATTGATCTGGCTGCCCTTAAGGAGATTAAGGAGCTAAGACGAGCCCGTCTCAGCGAATACAAGAATTACAGACCGAATGCCGAATATCATGAGGGAAGAGGAGTATGGTCTGTTAAATGTGATGTAGCCCTTCCTTGCGCTACCCAGAACGAGCTCACCCTTGAGGATGCCAAGGATCTTGTTGCCAATGGATGCATCGCTGTGGCCGAGGGAGCCAATATGCCTACTACACTGGATGCTACAGAATATCTGCTGGCTAATGGTGTAATGTTTGCACCCGGCAAAGCAGCCAATGCCGGCGGCGTAGCAGCATCCGCCCTTGAGATGACCCAGAACAGCGAGAGACTGAGCTGGAGCTTCGAAGAGGTGGATTCAAAATTAAAGCAGATCATGGTTAATATCTTCCATAATATAGATGATGCTGCAAAGAGATACAATGCAGCAGGCAACTATGTAGTTGGAGCCAATATTGCCGGCTTCGAGAAGGTTGCCACAGCCATGATGGATCAGGGTATCTGGTAATTGACTGTCTTAATCAGAAGCCTGAAGTATTAATATTCTGCCTGAAGCCAGCAGACAGTAAATGTCTGATGATAACGGATGGCTGCTGTTAAAATTGAACAGGGATAAATTAGTCCGGCCTGCAGCTTAAGCTTGTTTGCAGGCCGGTTTTATCATTATCCGGATTATGCTTAATTTTTCATGTAAACGGGAAATTCCTCCGAATTTCCTGTTGAATAAAAGGACTGCTATTCTCCATATTATTTTCATATTCCTGTAATATAATTGGCTTAAGGCTTATTATGCGCTATATGACTTATCCGGGATTTTAACATATAGCTTGTATTATATGCTGCATGGATTATACTTTGGGTATAGTAATGCTGAAGGATGCAGCTTACAGTAAAGGGATTAAGAAAATTGTCACGGAGGAGCTATGACAGGAATTAGAAAAAGGATATTGCTGGTAGAGGATGAAGAGAAGCTTGTGGGAGTGATTAAGTCCTTTCTTGAGAGCAAGGGATATCTTGTAATTCCTGCAATGGATGGTAAAAAGGCGTTAGAGCTGTTTGACAGGGAAAGCTTTATAATGGTGATTTTGGATCTTATGCTGCCTGAAATAGCTGGTGAAGAGGTATGCAGAGCAATAAGAAAAAAATCAAATGTACCGATTATTATGCTGACTGCTAAATCAGATGAAGCCGATATGCTGACAGGTCTTGGCATTGGAGCGGATGATTATATAACAAAGCCCTTCAGTCTGAAATCCCTTCATGCGAGAATTGAAGCGGTTTTAAGAAGGGCGGCTGATGACATTATGCCGATACTTGGCATCAGAAGCTTTAACGATGGCGACCTGCTTGTGGATTTTGAAAGGCATTCCATAACCAGAAAAAGCTCTCAGGGAGAGCTGGAGGATATAAAACTGACACCGAATGAATACAAGATCCTGACCGCCTTTATTAGGAATTCAGGTAAGGTATTAACAAGGGATGAGCTTATAGCAGCCGCCTTTGGGGATGAGTATGAGGGCTATGACAGGACAATAGACAGCCATATAAAGAATCTGAGGCAAAAGATTGAGAAGGATGCGAAAAGACCGGTATATATAAAGACCATACATGGAGTAGGATATAAATTTGGGGGTGAGTAATTGCCAAAAAGTCTGAAATCGCAACTAACCTCTACCATATTGGCAATAGTGCTGATTACCATTATAGTCATAAGCTTTCTGGCCAATATATTTATCAACAGAAAATTTACAGATTATGTTGCCAGACAGCAGGAGTTAAAGATTCAGATAATAGTGTCAAGCTTAAGCGAGCAGTATTCGGCCTCCACAGAGCAGTGGGATATACAGTATCTCCAAGCGATAGGGATGTTTTCGCTTTATGAAGGATATATCATCAGGGTTTATGACAAAGGCGGCAATACTCTCTGGGATGCCATGAGCCATGACATGAGCCTCTGCAATCAGATTATGGACAAGATATCCAGGAGAATGGAACTTGAATATCCCCGGCTGGATGGAGAATTTGTCTCAACAGATTACGATCTGGTCAAGGATGGCAAGGCTGTGGGCATGGTCAGCATAAGCTGCTTCGGACCCTTTTTCCTGAATGAAAATGATGTGAATTTCCTTCATTCATTAAATACCATACTGATTATAATTGCTTTGGCAGCATCGCTTGCTTCCCTTCTTGTCTGCCATATTATGGCTGCCAGGATTAGCAGGCCCATACTAAAGACTGTAGATGCCACAAGGCAAATCGCTGAGGGAAAGTATGAGATAAGGCTGGAGGAGGAAAGCAGGATACGGGAAATCAAGCTTTTGGAAGGAACTATTAACCATCTTGCCGGAAGCCTTGAGACCCTTGAGAGGATGCGAAAGCAGCTGACGGCGGATGTTGCCCATGAGCTGCGGACTCCAATATCAATACTGCAATCCTATCTTGAGGCGATGACCGAAGGTATCTGGGAAGCGACAAGCGAGCGACTGGCAAGCTGCCAGGAGGAGGTTGTCCGAATAGGAAAGCTGGTAGGAGATCTGGAGCAGCTGACAAGAATTGAAGCAGACAATCTTAAGCTGGAAAAGAGTGAGGTGGATTTGCGCCTGCTTATAGAAAAGACGGTAAATGCCTTTGAAGCCGAACTTAAGGACAAAGGCCTTACGGTTACAATATCCGGCGCCAGCCCCCATCTGATGGCCGATAATGACCGCCTCAAGCAGGTGGTGGCAAATCTGCTGTCCAATTCTATCAAATATTCCGACAGCGGAAAGTCGATTTATTTTGAAATCTTTGATGCAGGCAAAAGCTGCGGATTTGTTATCAGGGATATGGGGACAGGTATTGACAGTGAGGAGCTGCCCTTTATCTTTGAGAGGTTTTACCGGGCCGACAAGTCCCGTAACCGTAATACAGGAGGCTCCGGTATAGGGCTCGCCATTGTAAAATCAATAGTCCATGCCCACGGGGGAGAGGTTACTGTTCAAAGTGAAAAGAATGCAGGAAGCGCATTTACCGTAACACTGCCAAAGAAGTAAATCGCAGCGGACTTATGTGTATGCCAAGAGCATTATTCCTGAGGGATTGCTCAACCCTTTAGGTATAATGCTTTTTGCTTATCAGGAGATTTATCATATTTCAAATGGATAAAATTTAGTTAAGAAAAGATATGATCGTTAATTTGCTTCTTAGAAAGGCGTCCGGTGAAATGTTTGGCTATGCAATATTAGCCTAATTTATTTAAAGAAAGGATATATAAATTTTAATCAGGTTCTAATATATCCTTATTGACATATAATATTATATGCTGTATAGTATTATCAATCAAATAATATTGTGTGTTGTAGAGAGGAGTGAGTATATGGTATTCAATACCGGTTCAGCATTGCTGGATGCAATTGTGCTCGCTGTTGTATCGATGGAACCGGAAGGTACCTATGGCTATAAAATCACCCAGGATGTCCGACGGGCTATTGAAATTTCAGAGTCAACCCTGTACCCGGTCCTTAGAAGATTGCAGAAGGAGGAATGCCTGCAGGTTTATGATTTGGAGTATGCAGGCAGAAACCGAAGGTATTATAAGATAACTGACAAAGGGATGATGCAGCTTAGGCTATACCGGGAGGAATGGCGTAATTATTCAAATAAAATCAACAGTATATTTGAAGGAGTGAAATAGATGTCGAAGCAGGAATTCATGAAAGAGCTGGAAAGCTTATTATCGGATATCCCTTTGGAAGAAAGAGAAGAGGCTCTTAGGTATTATGACGGCTATTTCGAGGATGCCGGCAAGGAGCATGAGGATGAGATAATCAGGGAATTAGGCTCTCCGGCGAAGGTAGCCAGAATTATTAAGGCAGAATTGCTGGCAGGTGCAGGGGAAGGAAAAAGCACAGGTTATTTTACAGAGAGAGTATATAAAGAAGCTGATGAGCTTGAGGATAAATATGAGCTGGTAAAGCCTGATAAGCATGCGGGTCAAAATGGGTATGCAGGCAGCAATCAAAGCGGTTACGGTCAGACACAGCCGGAAAGCAGGAATTCAAACAGAGGCCTGTTAATACTGATTGCGGTATGTACATCCTTTATTTGGGCGCCGCTTCTTTTGGGAGTAGCAGGAGTTCTTCTGGGAATAGTTATGACGATTTTAGGAATTCTCTTTAGCTTTGGCGCGGTTGGTGTTTGCCTGATGATAACGGGAATAGCCCTTTGCATCAGCGGTCTGGTGCAGCTAAGTATTCCGGCAATAGGAGCCGCTTTTATCGGAGGAGGCCTGATTATACTTGGGATAGGGATGCTGCTGACTCTGGCATTTATTGTAGTATGCAAAAAGCTGCTGCCGGCCATGATAAGAGCAATAG
Source organism: Clostridiales bacterium (assembly GCA_012512855.1). Taxonomy (GTDB): domain Bacteria; phylum Bacillota; class Clostridia; order Lachnospirales; family Lachnospiraceae; genus Mobilitalea. The sequence continues at coordinate 6,664 of JAAZDK010000290.1, read as the reverse complement.
TGGACCTATGCAGCAAGCCCTTTAAAAAGAGGAGGGTGATGGCATGAAAACCTTTACCAGGGTATGGTTGATCATAAGCCTGCTGGCTATAGGCATTGGTGCTGTTGTATTAATTGTTGCAGCCATATATGGCATAAAATGGAGAAAGATTAATAACCATTCATTCTATGAAAGATATGAAAATGTGGAAAGTCTTGATTTTGAATTTTCCCACGGAAAGGTAACCATAAGGGAAGGGGATGCTTTTTCCATTGAAGCAAAGAATGTACCTGAGAAATTTTTTAAGTCCTATGTTTCTAATGGAGTCTGGTACATCAGGGAAAAATATGGTATATTTAATATTATAGATCTGGATATTCGTGACATAAATATTTTTGGCCTGCGTTTTGCGGATGGCTCCAGAGAAATTACAATAACGCTTCCCAGGGATTTTACTGCAAGAAAATGCGATCTGGATATTGGCGCCGGAAAGGTTGATGTCAAGGCCATATATGCTGAAGAAGGAAAGTTCAGGGTTGGCGCAGGCGAGCTTGATATACAGCAGCTTAGGATAACGAGAAGATCTGAATATGAGGTTGGCGCCGGCAGTATGACTATCGGTAATATTGCAGCACACGATGCTGAAGTTGAATGTGGTCTTGGTGAGATTAAAATAAAAGGATGCCTGACAGGAGATAATGTAATTAAATGCGGTATTGGCCGGATTGAGCTGGATTTGGAAGGAGACGAACGAGATTATTCCTATGAGCTTAGTTCTGGACTGGGGAATGTGGTTATCGATAAGCACTCCTATAGTCATGTTAACAAAAAAATTGATAACAATGCTGACAGCATGCTTGTGCTTGAATGTGGCATTGGCAATATAAATGTTGATTTCCATTAATATATAAGTGTAGAGCTTAATGTGAAAGGAGTAAAGCCTATGGATCCTAAAAAATTGCATCGCTCTAATACCGATAAAATGCTTTGTGGTGTATGTGCAGGCATAGGGGAATATCTTAATATCGATCCTACGGTAGTACGCCTGCTGTGGGCTATATTCGGTCTTACCGGCTTTGGAATTCTGGCCTATATTGCGGCAGCAATTATAATGCCTGTGAAAGGCTGAGCCAAATAAAGAAAAAGCGATAAAATCGGTATAAAAAAGGGAACCGGCATCTAATACGGTTCCCTTTTAACCTAATTTTATACTAACCGTCTCTACACCTGACGCAGGAGGGTATAAATTTATTTCCGGTTTTATTGTTGCGGACATCATAATGCCATTACTACAATAAAACACATAATAACCCTGCCCCATCTCGATGGAGCAAATCACATTTATTTATATAAACGCATATAAGCATATTTATTAACTAAACTAATAAAGATGGGAGAAAAGAATTACTGACTAACCCTGTTAATGATTTCAATTATTTGAGCAGCTTCAAAGGGCTTTGTAAGGAATTCAGCCGCTCCGTACTTAAGGGCATCAATCATCTTGGTTTTCTGACCGGCGGCAGTAACCATAACTACCTTTGCGTTAGGATCATATTCCATAATCTCCTTTAATGCGGTCAAGCCATCCTTAACTGGCATAGTAATATCCATGGTAGTTATATCGGGATGCAAGGATTTGTACATTTCAATAGCCTCTAAGCCATTAACCGCTTCACCGACTATAACATGACCATTTTCCTCCAAAATGCCTCTTAATATTTTGCGTGATGTTTTGGAATCGTCTACCATTAGAATTCTTGACATAGTAACCTCCATCTGCCACTTCCTGCGGCATGCTATATCGGATTGAAATACTATATATCTATCACCTATATATAATAATATTAAGCAATCTGTACTACACTGTCAACTGCTACAAGCAAATCAACCTGTTTGTCATTGATGATTAAAGGAACTACATAGATGTCACCTTCAGAAGAAAGCTTGCCATTTGTGTAAAATAATGGCGGTGTCATGTCAATATGTATGTCCTTATGACTTAATTCTGAAGCAAACAGTCCGTTATTGCAGTTGATAAACTCACATACTGAATCAAAAGCGTCCTCATTCATCTGATTAAAATCTTCCTTGGCAAAGGGATTTGCTATCTGAAGAAGATTGTCGCCGTCCGCTGCGAAGGCTACGAATAAATTTTGATCACCGATCAGATTCTGACAGGATATTGCATCATATTCATATGAATTTACTGTATATACCTTCTTAAGCATAATGCTGTTACTTATAAATCTTACTATATTCCTGATGTTCAAGCTAATGCAATCATAGCTCAGAGAGGAACTTCTGCTGACAAACACAGGAATAATTCTATCAATATCGCCTGATTTTAGTGCGTCTACATCCGAGTCTGACAAGCCATACTCAGCCTTATAATCCTCCAGAAGCTTCTCAATTTCATCAAGTGTCAGAATATTGCTGTCTGAACATACCTGAACAAACTGAAGGTATGGATTGCCCTGCATGTTCAACAAATAAGCGACTTCCTCAGCAAGCAGATAGCCCTTTTCAATAGCTATGTCGCCAAAGCGCTTATCCATAACCTTTTGGAGATTGTTGATCTCCTCAGCCTGCTTTGTGGTCAGCAATTTCTCAGATACGGCAATAACACCTAACTTCGCACGAGCATTTTGCTGCAGCCGGATTAGCTCTTCATATTGCGATTGAGAAATTCGTTTCTTTTCCACTAAGTACTTCCCGAAATATAGCCCAAACATGACATTCTCCTTTCCTTTTCTTTAAATATAATCCGAGTATTCTTCACATTGAGAATATCCGCAATTGTCTTCTCTCCGATGTAGTGCTGCGTGCCTTGTTACAATATTACAGGAGCTGCAAAACCAATATAAGCCCCATAATATATTAAATCTGTATTTGATATATATTATTACTATAATTAGTCCTCATTCCATAACTAATATACAACAAAATAGATAAAAAAAATAGTCCTTATGTCATTTTCTTTAATTTTTTTCGATAATTAAAATAATTTTTCCTATTATTATTACTTTTTTAAATTTTTCGTATTAACGATTCAAATGAGAAAATTTACATAAATATCTTTATCATAGGGAAAATTGACTCATAACCCCAGAACTACATAATTCTGAAAATTGCCGATTTTTCCATTATATAAGCTGTACTCATAGCAGGCAAAATATTTTGTTATATGATGACAATAGCGGAAATCTGTGATAAAGTAATGGTTAAAATAAATATTGCCGATAAAGAGTCTAATTATTCGGTTGGCTAATACGTGTTCAGACGAAAGGAATGAAGCAATATGAAAACTGTTATTGAACTGATTACCGATGAGGTTAAGCAGGCCTTTATAAATAAAGGCTATGACGAAAAGTATGGCTTTGTAACAATTTCAAACAGACCTGATTTGTGCCAGTATCAATGCAATGGAGCCCTGGCGGCAGCTAAGCAGTACAAAACAGCACCTATAAAAATAGCCCAGGAGATTGTGGACGAGCTGAAATCCAGCGCAAGCTTCAAGGAGGTTGCGGCTATTATGCCTGGATTTATCAATATTACACTGACGGATGAGTTTTTATCGGATTATCTGAACAGAATGAGGGCCGATGAAAGCCTTGGATGTGAAAAGGACCCCAATCCCAGGAAAATCCTTATCGATTATGGTGGACCAAATATTGCAAAGCCCTTGCATGTAGGCCACATGCGTTCGGCTGTAATTGGCGAATCTATAAAGAGGCTGCTGCGCTTTTTCGGAAATACGGTTATCGGCGATGTGCATCTTGGAGACTGGGGCACCCAGATGGGATTGATAATAGCTGAGCTGAAAAGACGTAAGCCTGAGCTGGTTTATTTTGATGAAGGTTACGAAGGGGAATATCCAAAGGAGGCTCCCTTTACCATATCAGAGCTGGAGGAAATATATCCTGCGGCCAGCGCCTACTCCAAGGAGAATCCTGAATTCAGGGAGGAGGCCAAGCAGATAACCTATCAGCTTCAAAACGGCCATAGAGGCTATACCGCCATCTGGAAGCATATGATTGATGTTTCCGTAACCGATATAAAAAGACTTTATGATATCCTGCAGGTATCCTTTGATCTGTGGAAGGCTGAAAGCGATGCCCAGCCATATATTCCGGATATGATAAAATATCTGAAGGATAATAATTATACCCGTATCAGCGAAGGAGCCCTGGTGGTGGATGTCAAGGAGGAGACGGATACCAGGGAGATTCCGCCCTGCATCATTCAGAAATCAGATGGTGCCTCCCTTTACAACACAACCGATTTGGCAACCATCGTTGAGCGTATGGAGCTTTTTAACCCCGACAAGATTATATACATTACCGACAAGCGTCAGGAGCTGTATTTTGAAACGGTATTCCGCTGTGCCAGAAAGACAAAGCTGGTAAGAGAAGATACTGAGCTGATTCACATCGGCTATGGCACCATGAACGGTAAGGATGGCAAGCCCTTCAAGACCAGGGAGGGCGGAGTGATGAGGCTGGAAAATCTGATAAACAGCGTCAATGAAGAGGTTTACAGAAAAATCATGGAAAACCGCACCATGGATGAGGAGGAGGCAAGGGCGATAGCTGCCCGGGTAGGACTTGCAGCCTTAAAGTACGGTGATTTGTCCAATCAGATTTCCAAGGATTATGTATTTGATATTGACCGCTTTACCTCCTTTGAGGGAGATACAGGCCCATATATCCTCTATACCATTGTCAGAATAAAATCAATTCTTGCCAAACATGCAGAGCTTTATTCAGACAACAAAGAAGCCGGAGAAATAAGGCCGGCCGGCTCGGAGCAGGAGCAGGCCCTGATGCTGGAGCTGTGCAAATTCAATGAGATGCTGCGTTCGGCTTATCAGGAGCTGGCTCCCCACAGAATTTGCGCTTTCATGTATGATATAGCCAATGCCTTCAACAGCTTCTATCATGAAACAAAAATCATCACCGAGGAGGATGAGGTTAAGCGCAGCTCATATATCGCCTTAATCAGTCTGGTTCTCAGGGTCTTGCTCACATGCATTGATATTCTGGGCTTTACCGCTCCTGAAAAAATGTAAGGAAGAAGGATTTAAATGTACCGTTTGATATCCAAGCTGGTGATATATAAAAATCTCAAAGAGGACAGCATACTGGAGAGTCTGTCCCGGATTATCAGAGAGCTGGATGGCAATCCGGCAGCAGGAGAGCCTGTTATTGACAGGGAAGCTATCATCTCGGAGATATACGCTCAGATAAGCAGTCTCCTGTCCCTTGCGGCCGAATATGGATTAAGAGGTAACCTATGGCACAATTATCTGGCATTTCTTCTGGCTATGGCTGAAAACCCCTTCAGCTTAAGCTGTGAAAAATGCGGCGCAGAGCAGGGGAGCATCAATAATTTTGCCAAAAATGATTTCAGAGCTTTCAAAGCCCTGTTTGAATATGATTTCGCACAAATAGAAGAAAGACTGGGGATTGACTGCTTCAGGCTTATATCGGATTATCAGGCAAGCCATGAGGAAGGCGGCAGATGTACAAGTACAGCCGGATATAAAATAATGCAGCTTGCCCTGCAGATAGCCGGTGCCAGGGATGAGGATGAAATCTTTGATTGCGTGACGGGCTTTTATAAAAAATATGGTGCAGGCCTGTTCGGACTTAACAAAGCCTTCCGTATCAGGAATACAGAAGGAAGGCTGGAGCTGGTGCCCATCAGCAATACACAGGAGGTAAGACTGTCGGATTTGGTAGGCTATGAGCTGCAGAAGAAAAAGCTTATAGACAACACCAGAGCCTTTGTGGAAGGAAGAAGGGCCAATAACGTGCTTTTGTATGGTGACAGCGGAACTGGCAAATCGACGGCAATAAAGGCCATTCTGAATGAATTTTATATGGAAGGCCTTCGGATGATTGAGATATACAAGCACCAGTTTAAGGATTTGTCGGAGTTATTAGCACTGATAAAAAACAGGAACTACAGGTTCGTTATTTATATGGATGATCTATCCTTTGAGGAGTTTGAGACCGAATACAAGTATCTGAAGGCGGTCATAGAAGGCGGACTGGAGATTAAGCCTGACAATGTACTGATATATGCCACCTCCAACAGAAGGCACATAATCCGTGAAAACTGGAACGACCGGTCGGATATGGAGTATACTGAGGATTTACACCGCTCGGATACCATGCAGGAGAAGCTGTCATTGGTATCCCGCTTTGGCATAACCATCAACTTTTCCGCACCCTTAAAGGATGAGTATCTGAATATAGTCTATACCCTTGCAAAGCGAAACGGCATCATGATGGATGAAAAGCAGCTATATGCTGAGGCAAATAAATGGGAGCTGGCCCACGGCGGGAGGTCGGGCAGGACTGCCCAGCAGTTTATTAATTATCTGTTAGCCATGCAGGACTGATGAAAATCTATGGAATACAAGGATAGTTGACATGTTTTGCATAAACTGAAAGCTCCTGTAAGCCTAATTAATACTAACCAAAGACGGAAACCGCTGTAAATATCACGAATAGATAGAGCTGTTATGGAGGTATAAGGATAAGGTAATAGGGAAGCAATTCTTTGGTTAAATTGTCAGGAAAGATATCATGAAGATCCCCGGGAAGGAGTCATATGTATGCTGACATTGATAAAAAACGGATATTTGATTGATCCTGCTTCCGACAGGGAGGGCTTCTTT
>JAAZDK010000289.1 GCA_012512855.1 Clostridiales bacterium | reverse complement strand
TTGCGGTCCAGCACCCTATGCTCAAATATGCCGAACATCTTTTTATCCAGAGTTATTTTATCAATACCATAATGGTAATACAAGCCTGCCTGTGCTCCCCAGCATATGTGCAGGGTGGATGTGATATGTGTCTTTGACCACTCCATAATTTGGGTCAGCTCATCCCAATAAGTCACCTCTTCGAACCTCATCAGCTCAACAGGTGCGCCTGTAATAATCAGTCCGTCAAATTTGCGGTTTTTGACATCCTCATAGGTCAGGTAGAACTGATCCAGATGGCTTTTGGGAGTATGCTTTCCTACATAGGTTCCGGTCGTAAGGAAAGTAATGTCCACCTGCAAAGGAGTGTTGGACAGGCTTCTGAGAAGCTGAACCTCCGTATCCTCCTTGATGGGCATCAGATTAAGGATGGCAATCTGCAAAGGACGAATATCCTGATGCAATGCCCTGGTTTCATCCATAATAAATATGTTTTCATCCTCCAAAATTTTCTTGGCAGGTAAATTGCTTTGAACTTTTATAGGCATCATTCATCACCATACTTCTTCGTATTTAGTTTAAAAAGCATGCATGAAAATCCTGAAAACGGGATTATGGCAGCATGCTTTCCATTGGAAATTAATATCCCATATAATAACATGAAAACATTAATAAATCAACGAAAATTAATGCTGTTTATTTAAGCATCTTCAGCAAATCCTCTTCGGAAATCACCTTAATCCCCAGCTGCTGTGCCTTGGTCAGCTTGCTGCCGGGGTTATCGCCTGCTACCACATAGTCCGTCTTTTTTGAGACACTGCCGGAGACCTTGCCGCCGTAACGCCTGATCAGCTCCTCCATCTCAGTCCGTCCCATGGTTGGAAGAGTGCCTGTTACGACAAAGGTCATACCTGACAGAGGCTGCTGTCCTGTCGCTTCCTCCTCATATGCCGTCATATTTACACCGGCCTTCTTAAGCCTTTCAATGATATCCCTGTTCTGCTCCAGACTGAAGAATTCCAGTATGGCGTTGGCACTGATATCACCAAGATCATTGACAGCAGTAAGTTCCTCGTAGGAGGCATTCATAAGCTCGTCAATTGTCCTGAATTTCTTCTTAATTTCTGCTGCAGCCTGTCTTCCGATGTTTTTGATGCCCAGGCCGGTTATGAGCCGGTCGATATCGTTGGATTTGCTGTCTTCAATCGCCTTAAGCAACTTATCGGTATTCTTCTCCTTGCCAATCAGGCCCTTTTCTATAAGCTCATCCCTGTAATTTTTCAGGTAGTAAATATCGGCTATGTCCTTTATATAGCCTTCCTTTATCAGGGTTTCCACATACACATCACCAAAGCCCTTTATATCCATAGAGTTGCGGCTTACAAAATGGATAATATGGCGGCTTAGCTGGGCGGGACAGTTGATATTTGTGCATCTGGTGTCCGCCGTGTTTTCATCCCGTGAAGTCGGAGCGCCGCAGCTGGGACAGGTGTCGGGCAGGACATAGGTAACGGTTCCGGGTGGCCTTTTTTCCTTTACTACATATAAAACCTCAGGTATGATTTCTCCTGCCTTTCTGACCACTATTGTATCCCCTATGCGTATATCCAGCTCATTAATTCTGTCCTGGTTATGGAGAATAGCCCTCTCCACATTTGTGCCACATAGCCTGACGGGATCAAATATTGCCGTAGGTGTAATCCTGCCGGTTCTGCCTACACTGACCCGTATATCCCTAAGTACGGTTTCCTTCTCCTCCGGCGGGTACTTGTAGGCAACAGCCCATCTGGGAGCCTTTGCTGTGGCTCCGAAATACTCACGATCAGCCAGGCTGTCCACCTTAACCACCGCCCCGTCTATATCATAGGCAAGGCTGCCTCTTTGCTCACCTATTTCTGTTATTGCATCCCATACCTCATCCGCAGTTCTGCAAAGCTTATAGCCTTCTATAACCTTAAAGCCCTGCTCCTTCATCCATTCAAGGCTTTCAGAATGGCTGGCAAATGAGATTCCTTCCGCCTTCTGTATGTTAAATGCAAACATCGAAAGCTTTCTTTCCTTTACTATATCGGGATCCAGTTGTCGTAAGGTACCTGCCGAGCAATTGCGTGGATTGGCAAAGAGCTTCTTCCCCTCCATCTCCAGCTTCTCATTTACAGCAACAAAATCCTCGGTTTTCATATAAACCTCGCCGCGGACTTCAATATAGGGTATAGAAGTCTTAAGCTTTTTTACCACATCCTTAATCATCCTGACATTTTCGGTGACATCCTCACCGTAATTAATACCGTCACCCCTGGTTAGGCCCATCACCAGATTGCCGTCACTGTAGCGAAGAGCCACCGACAGCCCGTCGATTTTCTTTTCCACAACAAATACGGAATCCGGGCGTTCCCTTTTTATCCTATCTACAAAGGCGTATACCTCTTCCTTTTCAAAAACATCCTGAAGACTCAGCATGGGAACATCATGCTTTACCAGTATGCCTGCTTCTCTTTTGGCTTTGCCTCCTACCCTTTGTGTCGGAGAATCCTCGCTGGCATACTCAGGGTATTTCTGCTCCAGCTCCCTGAGCCTGCGCACCAGCTGATCATACTCAAAATCTGATATTTCAGGATCATCCTGGTTATAATATCTGTCATTGTGGTATCTTATCTGCTCCCGTAAGCTTTCTATTTCCTGCCTAATATCCATAACTGACTTCCTTCCATACATTTATTCAGGCATTTATTTCTTATAATCATTTTTCTGCATTTCATTTCATATGCTTTAGCAGCTCCGCCAGTTCCTTGTCGGTAACATTCCTCCAGGCCCCGGTTTTCAGCCTTCCAAGCATTATGTTCATTATCCTGATTCGCTTAAGCGAGGTAACCCTGTAGCCCAGATATTCGCACATTTTTCTTATCTGTCTGTTAAGCCCCTGGGTCAGAATAATATTAAAGGTATATTTATCTATCTGCTTAACCTTGCAGGGCTTGGTTACCGTACCCAGTATGGGTACGCCTGATGACATTGCCTTGATAAACTCGGCGTCGATTTCCTTATTTACAGTAACAATATATTCCTTCTCATGCCTGTACTCGGCCCTGAGTATTTTGTTGACTATGTTTCCGTCGTTGGTAAGCAGGATCAGTCCTTCAGAATCCTTGTCCAGCCTGCCTATCGGATATATCCTCATCCCATAACCGATATAGTCGATTATATTATCCGGCTCCCTGGGGTCCGTTGTACATACGATACCAACCGGCTTGTTAAAGGCTATAAGAACCAGCTTTTCCTCCCTTTGTACCGGCTTGCCGCAGAAGGTAACCACACTGCCCTTTTTAACCTTTGAGCCAATCTGGGCAACCACTCCGTCTATTGTAACCTTGCCTTCTTTAATGTAACGGTCAGCCTCTCTTCTTGAGCATACTCCTGCATCGCTCAGAAATTTGTTTATCCGTATCTCATCCTGCTCCGTTACCGGGCTGGTTAAGCGTTTTGTTCTTTTTGCCATAATTATCATTACCTTCCAATCTAGTGTCTTTATATTCCGGCAAATATTATTATAATTATAATGGATCTGCCATATTAAGTCTATATTAATTATTTATTCCACAAGGCTGTTGTTATAAAAGGAGTTTCCTCTACGATAAAAAGACTGCTTTGGTATCAAGCAGCCCTTTTGAACCATGCATATTAAATATTATAAGAACTTTTTCATTCTTTCTATGTGCTCTTCTTCAATCCTGACAAACTCCTGAGCTATTTCCACACTTGTAGAATCCGCATTCTTCTTTGCATGCAAGAGCTTCAGCATCTGGGTTACCCCCATTGTACTGCCCTCTATAACCATCTGGGCAATCTGGCTTTGGGAGCTGTCAAAAAGCGTTTTCATCTTGACATTACCCTGCACCATAGCCTTTGCATATGTCGGCTCCTTGACCTCTGCATTGTTTACAAGCAGCTGTTGCTTTGACTTATCTGCCAGTCTCTGATAATCATTAAGCTGCTTTTGAAGCTCGGAGTTCATTTCCTTGTTTGATACCTTGTCAAGAACAGCCTTTATAGCGGTAATTCCCATCGAAGCATTCTGATAGGTCTTCTCCAGTAAATCAAGATCTACATTTCCAACCATAAAATATTACTCCTTATACTAATATTCTTGCTCAAATATAGTATAAGGAGTATGGCTGTTAATATTCATTAAGGATAATATCAGTTGCCTAAGCCTTCAGTATTTTCAGGCTGGCCTTCACCGGAGGCATCGGCTGTACCGCCTTCAGCTGTACCATTTGAAAGCTTTTCCTCAAATTCCTTGATACTGTTCCAGAAAAAGCCAAGGTACTCGTCACCAGAGATTGCTTTTTCACTGTTTTTATTGGTCATCTCTACCAAAGCAATCACATCTTCATCGTTTGCCCTTTCCTTATAATAATCATAGGTCTCTTTATCCATCTTGCCGGAGAAGATCTTAAGATTACCGTTCTCATCCGTGACCACATATAATACTGCAAGTCCGGGAGCGGGTGTCTCAATGTTTGTAAATTTTATCTCATGATAAACGTATACAATATAGGTCCCTTCTTTAAAGCTCTTTTTAACATAGGTTTTTATATTACGGTAATCTGAAATATATTCCGTCTTGGAATTCAAATCATCCTTTGTAAATCCGTTTGACGGATCTGTAAGCAAAGCATTTATTGCATCGACATCTCTTTTAATCTTGGCTGTATAGTATTGATTAATCAGATTATCAATTTCCGGATAGCTTGTTCCCTGCTCCATGGGATAGACAGGCAAAGGAGCGGGTGTTGGCGACGGGGTGGGTGCTGTTGTCGGCTCATCAAAGGTAAATGATGCACCAAAGGCAGATGCAACACTTGCTTCTGCAGTATTGTCCTCCACCAAAGTATCGCTCTTTTCTACAAGCTGATTGTTCAAACTCTCCTTGGCATTGGTTTTATCACTGCTTACTGAAAGAGTAAGTATACCTATTCCCATGGTGCTCATGGCAGTAAGTAGAATCATTTTTTTATATTTAAGCTTCATAATTTCCCCATTCCTGTACAAATGATTATATTACACTATATGCTTGTACAAAGCAGTTTATAAATAATTACAGTTACCAAATCTATTGAAAATAACCAAAGCTTTATTGCTGTATATACTACCAGTTATGGCTATATTGTAACAGATAGCATGTAAAAGGTCAACAGTTTTATTTCATTTATTTGTAATATTCAATTAATAATTATGTAACATTTTGCTTGTTTTTGCATTTTCACGCCGAAAAGGATATTTCCCGACATATTTTTATGCTATTACTGTCTTTACTTTACAGATTTATTATTATATAATAGCATAGTCTGAAACCATATTAACTTACAGAAGAAATATCCTGTATCTGAATAAATATTAAATATACTTTTTATTTTAAATTTAGCGGTTCAGTTTACGCACCTGTAGCTCAGTGGATAGAGCGTTCGCCTCCGGAGCGAAAGGCCGCTGGTTCGAATCCAGTCAGGTGCATTGCAATAAAAGCTGTTGCAAAGCAACAGCTTTTATTGCTTTATAGCTCAGGTATCTCGTGGTTCATTATTACAGCAGTCAGCTTGCATTATCTTCCCTGTTTATTCCGGTATCTGTTTTATTGTAAAATGGCGTTATATTCTCTGGAATAAAAATATACATTGTCTGAAAGCACTTCATCATATGACAGCTGGGTACGGTTTATGCTCCTGACCAACCGGGCAAGCTCATCCTTATCAATATCTCTTCTGTTTGGCATCAGTATAAGCTCATGAATGCTGCAGGGGAGAATGTAAAGATCAGTCTGAACCTTCGCCGAGAAGTTCCTGAGAAGATTTTTATACAAAAGACATGTGGCTCCATAGATGCATGCAGAGTTGGACAGAAGATACATCTTGTTTGTCTGCTCATTTGATTTATTAGCTTTATCCTCCTGTATTTCCTCAGTTACAGTATTGCTATACAAGGCTTTCTTTTCCTCATCCTGAAATTCCTGTATGACATCATCCATTGGTAAAATCACCGGGGGAAATTCCCTTTTCGTGTTGTTCACCGCCAGCTTATGCAAATCATTAACCGATATATTCCATGACTGAAGATGTTCATTGGTAATCCGGATGGCTGAAATCTTGCTCTCATCATTTTGAATGAGACAATAATAGGTCACTGCAAGATCGAGAAATTTTATATGCGGTATTTTTTCCAAAAGCCTCCTGTTCCTTTCGTAGGACAGCAGCCTGTATATAATCCTCTTTTTTACATTTTCCAAAGTATATGTAAAGCCCTCCTCTTCCTTATCCTCTTCATTGCTTTTATAGCTTGAACACAATCTGGCTGCCAGTTCGAAAATATCGGCACCCTCTGAATACTCCTTGTAATATGGCATCAGATAAATTCCCGGAGAAAAGCCGGCGCCGGATTTGCACAAAATGAGACTGTCTTGCTCAAATGAAGCATTTTTTATTACCTTATAAATCCTTACCGAATAATCCTTTCCCATCATCTGCAATATTATCTCTGTAAAAGCCTTAACAAAAGTATCATAATCGCAGGTTGATTCTCTTAATTGCTGCATTAAAATAATCCTCCTTAGTAAAATATTAAATCTCAAGCTATAGGTTGTGGTCATTTGATTGACAGCAATGCTAACGGGTGTTTCAAAAGAAAAAATGAATACAAAGAAAAACAGAAGTTAATGAGTTCATAATTCAAATCCATCCAAGATAGAATAGGATTATAGAATTAATACAATTGTATTATAACAAATTCTTACAAATTTTTCAATTGTAATTACAGATTTTAATTAAAAATTTTTTATTCTAAAATTTTTTATTAAAATTTTATTATAAATTATTTATTCCTTTTTTCTTTGCCGGATCGCCTATCAGGTGAACACCAAATTACCTTCTCCCTTGTCAGATTAGTGCTCAGGGCTATCAGAGTCTGTGATGGTGCATAGAAAAACCACATCAGGAATGATGAGATTCTGTAAATAATAGAATATATATCCTGCGGCAGTTTTATGAAGCTACTGAGGTTGAAAAGGCCAACATTGATATCGCATAAAAGGAAAAGCAGCAGGCCTGCTGCAAACAGCCTCATGCTTATGTCTCCGCGTTCTTTTATAGTAGCTGCAAGTGCCCTCACGGTATTCATAACCAGACCTGTAAAATATACGGCAGCAGCTATCAGCAGCGGTACAAGCTCAACACCAAGAAAAGCAAGAAGCAGGCAAATGCAGCCTGATATAAGCAGTTGTATAATAAGCCTGCTAATGAAAACTCCTTTAGCAGCACTATAATGACCTGAAGCATTATGGACACTGATCCTGTAGTTATATAGAAGCTGAACAATTATAAAGGTAAAGACTCCATATAGGTAATAATCAAGAATCAGAATAAACAGATCCGAGATCAGAGTAAAAAGCATGGCTGCCCTCAGTGAATAAGAAATGCTTCTGTTATGGCTTTGCAAAGGAAGCACATAACAAAAGCACATAAATATTATTGTAAATTTTATAGCGTTTGAAAGCTCTGCCCTTCCTCCGGACAAGTCAAGGATGATGAAGGATATAAAAAGAAAAAGCTGTACTGCTATAAATAAAAAGTGTATCCGGTTACTGATGATTCTTCCCACTTTCATAACCTCTTTACTTCTTATTACCGACAGAATTTTATTAGCCTGCCTTATCTTTTCCGGCTGCTCACCGTCGATATTCTGCTAGCGCATATTTCGACTGTCGTCATTAAAGCCGACTGATCACAGTCAGTTAGTCCTGCTGCAGGCTTTACTGGCTGATTACCGTCATTTATCCTGCCTGTTTTTTAGAAGCAGGATTGCCTCATCGGTTGGTACCGGCTTACTGTACAGATAACCCTGAACCTTGTCGCAATCGGATTCCTTCAGGAATGCTTCCTGATCGACCGTTTCCACTCCTTCCGCAATTACATTCAGATTCAGATTTCTTGCAAGAGAAATAATAGCCTGGATTATCTTTTGATCGCTTACGTCAACCATTCCGGCATCAAGAAAGCTCTTATCTATTTTAAGATTACTGATAGGCAGCTTCTTTAAATAACTCATAGAGGAATATCCTGTTCCGAAATCATCCAGCGAGAATCTGACTCCTATTTTATTCAGCTGCCTGATGGTTGCATCTGTATATTCAATATCCTCTAGAGCTACAGTCTCGGTTATCTCAAATTCAAGATTTTTCGGATTGATTTGTGTCTCCTCTATTATTTCACAAATCATTTCCAGCAGGTTCTTGTCCTTAAACTGTTTGGCCGAAAGATTTATAGCCATTATAAGATCCGGATACTGCTTTGACCACTCCTTAAGCTGATGGCATGCCGTCTTGATCACCCATCTTCCTATAGGGATGATAAGGCCGTTTTCTTCAGCCACCCAGACAAAGTCATCAGGATACATGAGGCCCTTTGTGGGATGCTTCCATCTTATCAGAGCCTCAAAGCCTACAATCTTCAAGGTTGCCAGATCCAGCTGCGGCTGATAATACAATACCAGCTCATTCTGTTCAAGAGCCCTTCGCAGCTCAAATTGAAGCTCTATCTTTTCCGTCAGCTTTTGGTGGAAGGATGCATCATAATAGGCATGGGTATTCTTCCCATTCGCCTTTGCCATATACATAGCAGCATCCACATTTTTAATCAGGGTTTGCGAGTTCTTACCATCCTTGGGGGCAAAAGCAACACCAATGCTGACCGAGATATAATATTCCTTAGCCAGCAATACAAAGGGCTGGTTAAATACATCCTTTACCTTTTGAATTTTTTCGTCATAGGAATAGGTGTTCTCCAGATTCTGGGTCAGGATTATGAATTCATCCCCACCAATTCTGGCAAGATAATCATTTTCATCCAGAACCTGCTTCAAACGGTGGGTAATGTCAAGGAGAAGCTCATCTCCATAAGCATGGCCAAGCGAATCATTGATATCCTTAAAATCATCAATATCAATGTCCATTAAAGCTATTATTTCCTCATTTCTGATAGTCAGCATGATATTATCAAGCATTTCGGTGAAGGCAGTCCTGTTGGGCAGTTCGGTAAGATAATCCGAATATGCCAGCTTCTTCATGCTTTCCCTGCTCTTATTAAGCTCATCATATCTGAGTGCAAGATCATTCAATGAAGCCAGCGAGCTTTGATAATCTTGCTCCAGCTCCATATATCTGTCACTGAGCTTAATGTAATCCTGCTTTGTCAGCTCGTGCTCACGCTTTACTTTTGAATATCGGGTAATATATATTATCAGCAGAATTAATAGTGTTATTAACGCTGCCAATAATACAGTCCCTATTGACGCAACAATAATGTAATCTATCATACAGCCCCCAATAGTTTTATAACTTCCGGCGCATGTCAATATAATTTGATTTATATTCTAACGCTTTGACTTAAGATATTTGTCTATACCGGCTGCAGCAGCCTTTCCTGCTCCCATCGCAAGAATTACGGTTGCCGCTCCGGTCACAGCATCTCCACCAGCGAATATTCCCTCTTTTGATGTCATCATGCTTTCCTCATCTACTATAATACACCTATGTCTGTTAATTTCCAAGCCCTTTGTTGTAGAAGCTATCAAAGGATTAGGGCTTGTGCCAAGCGCCATGATCACAGTATCTACATCCAGGATAAATTCACTGCCCGGCTTTTCCTTCGGTCTTCTTCTGCCGGATTCATCAGGTTCACCCAGCTCCATCTCAATACAACGCATACCCTTCACCCAACCATTATCATCCACAAGTATCTCGGTAGGATTGGTCAGGAACTTGAAGATTATCCCTTCTTCCTTAGCATGATGCACTTCCTCAACTCTGGCGGGCAGCTCCTGTTCACCTCTGCGGTATACTATGTAAACCTGCGCTCCAAGCCTTACGGCCGTTCTTGCCGCATCCATAGCTACATTTCCGCCGCCTACAACCGCTACACTTTTGCCTGTGATGATTGGCGTATCATAATTCTCGTCAAATGCCTTCATCAGGTTATTGCGGGTCAGATATTCATTGGCTGAGAACACACCGTTTGCATTTTCTCCGGGAATACCCATGAACTTGGGCAGGCCGGCTCCTGATCCTATAAATACCGCCTCAAAGCCTTCCTCCTCTATAAGCTCATCAATTGTAACAGATTTGCCTATTACAACATTGGTTTCTATCTTAACCCCCAGAGAGATGACATTTTCTATTTCCTTCTTTACTACAGTATCCTTCGGCAGTCTAAACTCAGGGATACCATATACCAGCACTCCGCCCGGCTCATGAAGGGCTTCAAAAATAGTTACGTCATAGCCCATTCTTGCCAAATCACCGGCACAGGTCAAACCTGCAGGACCGGCGCCTATTACAGCCACCTTTCTTCCATTCTTCTCCTTTGGAGGTTCAGGCTTTATTCCATGCTCCCTTGCCCAGTCAGCTACAAAACGCTCCAGCTTGCCGATGGATACAGGATCTCCCTTGATACCGCGGATACATCTTTGCTCGCATTGTGTCTCCTGAGGACAAACACGGCCGCATACTGCAGGCAGGGCTGAATATTTGCTGATTATTTGAAAGGCCTCCTCGATATTGCCTTCCTTGACCTCTTTAATAAATGCGGGTATGTCTATAGATACAGGGCACCCTTCAATACATCTGGCATTCTTGCAGTTAATGCAGCGGGATGCCTCCAGCTTTGCTTCCTCCAGATTATATCCATAGCATACCTCATCAAAGTTCTTTATTCTTTCTGAGGGATCCTGCTCCCTTACAGGTATCCTCTTCAATACATCCATATACAACCATACCTTTCTTTATAGTCTGATCAATTTATAACATCAATATATATAATTCATATAAAAATATTTTAATCATGCCATAAATTGCATAAAACCGGCATCATTGCCGGCTGACGCCATAACTGATTCAGCTTCACATATAAGCCGTTTAACAAGCTATCGGCTTAACTATTTACCTTACAGTCATCCTCATGAATCTCGCATTCGGGATGATGATGGCTGCCGCCTTCCTTTTTCCTAAGCTGCATTCTGCCTTCCTCGGACTTATACATGGTGCTGCGCTTAATAGCTTCATCAAAATTAACCAGATGCCCGTCAAATTCCGGTCCGTCAACACATGCAAATTTGATTTCATTGCCTACTGTCAGTCTACAGGCACCGCACATACCCGTACCATCAACCATAACAGGATTCATGCTTACAATAGTCTTAATGCCCAGCTCCTTTGTCAGAATGCAGACAAACTTCATCATTATCATCGGACCGATGGCAACGACTATGTCATAGTGCTTGCCCTTGTTATTTATCAAATCCTTGATGCAATCATTTACATTACCCTTAAGACCGTATGAACCGTCATCAGTAGCTATGTATAGATTAGCGGCATATTTTCTAATCTCATCCTCTAAAATAATAAGATTTTTGCTTCTTGCACCTATAATGCAATCAACTTTTACTCCGTTTTCCTTCATCCATTTAACCTGGGGATATACAGTGGCTGCTCCCACACCACCTGCGACAAACAGAATTTTCTTCTGCAACAGCTCCTCCCTTGGCATATCAATAAGCTCTGATCTGTGTCCCAAGGGTCCCATGAAATCACGGAAGGCTTCGCCCTCTTCATACTGAGCCATTAATCGGGTTGATGAACCTACCGCCTGAAATACGATAGTAACCGTACCGGCATCCCGGTCATAGTCACATATGGTTAAGGGTATTCTCTCACCCTTTTCATCCATCTTTACAATAACAAACTGCCCGGGATAGCAATTCTTTGCAACTCTTGGCGCTTCAATATCCATAAGATAAATAGCGTCGGAAAGCTGTACCTTTTTCTTGATAGTGTAACTATAAGTTCCCTGCATTATATTACCTCTTTCCTATAACAGATTAGATAAAAATATGGTTAGGATTGATACTCAATAAGAACCCAGGGATTTTTTACCTCAGGTTCTTATTGAATAACTTATAGAAATAAAAAAGTATATATTAGCACTCATTATACGTTAACAGCGTCAAAAAATCCAGAAAATTTTTCATTATTATTCAGTATAATTATATATTAGTCGCTGTATGATATAAAGAACTAATTAGACATATAATTATGAAATTTTATCCAGCATCAGGATACTTTATTTAATCAAAAAAGTCAGCCTATGCAAAAAACCTGTATGATTATGCATTAATCATATTAATACTCAAATGGCAATATATCAAATTTTATTATCTTATATTATATATCAGCTATGTTTATATTCCTGCCTGATAACTGACGACCTTTACTAATATTGCCCAGCAATGAGTATCAAATGGAGCTCATGCACGTCCTGACCGTTTTTACCTTGGAAAATATAATAATCTGAAAATACATGACAATTCCTGTATTTTTTCAAAAAGGAAATTTCAGAGGAAATTCCATTGCTAAATAAAATTAGGGATGCATCGCATCCCTTCTAGGCTGTCTGTGCAGCCCTGCATCCAAACACGGACGTTATCTCCTTCCTTTCCGAAAACTCATGCTTTATTGCTTAATCGGATTTTGCCTGGTCATATTATGAAGTCTGTCCAGAAATTTATGGTACTCCTCCTCCACTTGGCTCTCATCTGCACCGGTCCTGCCCAGACGGTCACACCTGCACAGCAATGCCAGTTCATCCGGACTTACTTTTCCGTTAATCAAGCCCGCTTTATCGGCAAAGGGCAGATCTTTAAGAATGTAAAGCATATGCATATGATATCTTACAAGAGCCGATACCTTTGTTATAAATTCTTTCTCCCCTGTTAATTCCTTCAAAAACTCCACACACAGCTTTTCTCCTTCCTTATCATGATCATAGGATGTAATTCTTCCCTTCCTCATTCTTGTGGTGGGAGGCTTACCTATATCATGCAGCAGAGCCGCCCACATAAATGCAGCGGCATCCTCACTCTTATCCCTTACCCTGGCTGCCTCATCCACCACCATCATCGTATGATTCCACACATTCCCCTCAGGATGGTATTTTGCCGATTGCTCGGTCTTTTTAAGCAACACCAGCATATAGAAGGGATATTCCTTAAATACATCCTTTTCAGATAAGGAATTAATATACAAGGAGGGCTTTTCATCATTGAGCAGGTGCCATGTGATTTCATCAAAATATTGCCGCTTCTCTCTGCTATCCATATAACTACCTGTCCTCATTCTGGACATATTTATTTGCCTTTCTGTGTCCCGCCTTAGCCTTTCCTTGTATCTCAGGGACAGGCTCAACCTCATTTCTTTCTACGTGAAGCCTCTTATTACTTTCCGTTCCGTGAGGCTCCGTCACATCCGGCCTTCTCATACCTGCCTTTGCCAAAGCTTACCACCCTTTCTGTAAAATATCATCCAGAATAGATCATTCATTCTCTAAAATTACAGCCTTCACAAAAATTAGCTTTTGCAAAATATTAGCTTTCACAAAAT
>JAAZDK010000288.1 GCA_012512855.1 Clostridiales bacterium | reverse complement strand
GGGATATAAATATCATGGTACGGTTCTGCCCGTCCTTCATAATGCTGTTATACATTTCATATTCCGCTATGGGGTCAAGGGCGCTGGATGGTTCGTCAAACACCTTGATGGGCGATGGCTTGGCAAAGGCTCTTGCAACAATCAGCTTCTGGCCTTCTCCTCCGGAGAATACGGCACCCTTCTCATCAAATTCCTTTGTCATCATGGTGTTAATGCCATCAGGCAGGTTCATTATTTTTTCATATAGACCGGCCTTTTTAAGCGCCTGTGCGACTAGCTCGTCCTCATTTTCATAATGCCTGCCCATCAGGATATTATCCTTGACTGTCATGCCAAATATCTTAAAATCCTGAAATGCGGCGGCAAATAAATTGCGGTAGGCCTTCAGGTTATACTCCCTAATATCTATACCGTTGAGCCTGATAACCCCCTCTGTGGGATCGTACAGACGAAACAGGAGCTTTATGATGGTGGTTTTGCCTGCACCGTTGTGGCCTACAAAGGCTACTATCTCATTTCCGTGAATCTTGAAGGACAAATCCTTGATAGTACACTCGTCCTTATATGAAAAGGAAACATGGTCAAATTCAATACTTTCGATTGTATCGGAAGGTATAATACCGTCCTGGTCCTCAGGTATCTTTTCCTCATACTCGCAGAAATCCCTCAGGTTTTTTACAAACATGCCGCTTCTGATGCATGCCATGATATCATCAAACAAGCCTATTAAAATCCAGGTGGCTGAAACCATAACACTGGACAAAACCGTCAGTTCTGCAAGAGACATGGTTTTTGATACCAGGGTACGGTATATGGCATATAGCAGGACACCCTCAAATATGACGGTAAAGGTGAAGGTAATTCGCCAGAAGTTCATGAAGGCAATCCTGAAGGAAAACTTGTGTGCTATTTTTACATTATTGTCAGTTGCCTTATCATACTGGCGTCTCAGAAGATTGAAAATCTTTGAAAGACGGATCTCCTTAGCGTAGTCCGGCAGGTACATGACACGGTTTACATAATTCATAACCTTGTCATTGGGAACACCCTCCTGAAATCTTTTGAACTCAAATTTATTCATATAATTTCCAAAGACAAAGTTTCCAATAATCGGAGATATAACAAACAAAAGGGCATAGGGATCAATATCGTACATAGTGTAAAATACACTGACAGTAGCAATAGAGCCTATCACTATTCCCCAGAAATAGTCAACTACATTTGCCACATTATCCCCGGCGGCATTTATAGCCATGGTATATCGGTTATAGAAATCCGAATCCTCATAACAGCGGAGCTCCACATTCCTGGCCTTGGCATAAAGCCTGCGGTAGATCCCGTAATAAAGCTTTACTTTTGTCAGCGGATATGTAACATTCTCCACATAATTTGAATACAGACTGGTAAGCATAAAACCTGTTCCGCATACCAGTATAAATATAAATATTGTTTTAGGCTCCTTCCCCTTATCCAAAGCATCCACTATATAGCGCATGAAGAATGCACTGAAGAACACCCATTCAAAATAGCCGATAAACCTTGAAAATAACGAATGAAATACCCTTTCCTTGCTGATTGAAAAGGCAAGCTTCATGGCATATACATTGTTTCCGATTGCTTCACGCATGGTTATATCCTTCTTCTTTTTCATACCTATTCCAGTTCCCTTCGGTATATTTTCGGTATTTTTCAACACATCTTTAATGCCAAAAGGCAAACGTATGTTCTATTTATACCATAATATATGTATATTATCAATATTTAAAGTGATCAATAAAGGTATAATTTAAATATATTTATTTTTTCCTTAGTTCACTTCCAACTCTTGAGACAGTCAGGAATTTTCCAAAGCAAAGCACAGATCTCTAGCATTAGTTGTTTTATCGCATGAGAAAATTCACAGGCATTTCACCGCTGGAACGTGTACCTGCCGTACGCAGCACCCGGTGGTCAGGCGCCTATTGGCGTAAAAAAACTCCTGCAGAGCTAAACCGCAGGAGTCCGGATTTAATTAATAACTATTCCTTGGGATAATAAATCCTGTAGTTGCCGCTAAGCGCCAGCAGGGCAAACAAGTACAGGCAGTTGTCGTAGTAACGTCTGTCACCGGTTCTTAAGGGTGTGTTCCAGAATTTTCTTACACATTCCTCAGCATCAGGCCCTTTGGCAGCCAACGAAGCCTGAGCATTCGTTGCAATAATGGCAACCGGATGCAGAGCCTTGCCTGGCAGAATCCTGCCATCCAGTTCATATATTCCATCCTGCCATCTTGCTACCGTATGGCAGAAGAAATGCTGCAGCCTGTTCGCAATCTCGGTACGCCAATCCTCAGGATTGTCAAAATCCTTGCAGAACCAGCTGTAATCCAGACCAATGTTGGCTATGGTTCTGTAGGCATCCGAATAATAGAGATCTCTTCTGAAGCGGCCAAACCATGCTCTGGTCATAGGATTGCCGTCAAACTCAGATAACTCGGGATTTAACCCTGTTACAGGATGACAGGCCTTTTTTAAGAATTCCCTGCTTGCCTGGGCAGCTTCCTTCCAGAACTGCCTGTCCCTTTCATCGGCCCATAAAGCAAAGAGCTCATAAAAATGCGGTAAATGATAGGAAGCATCTGTATAGTCTGCTCCTGCCACAAATCTTATCAGCTTTGTCCTGGGATCCCACATGGGATGGCCCGTACCCGGCTCTTCTCCCTTGTGTATAACATCTCTTAGGATTTGGCGGGCTTCCTTTGAATAGTTGTAAATGCCTTCTCCGTCGCCCCATCTGTGGGAAGCAAACAAAAGTGCCATGGCAAAGAATTCTTCTCCGTCAGGAGCGGCTCCCTGTGCATTTCTTGTACCGTCAAGCTTACAGGACCATGCAAAGTAGCCTCTCTCCTCCGTATCATCATCATGGTACATATAGGTTTTTGTCCATTTCCATATACGGTCGAATTCTTCCTTGCGATCAAGCTGTACACACATCATCATACCGTAGGACATACCCTCGGTACGGACATCAATATTGCCGGTATCCACGATATATCCCATATCATCCCCTACCGGATGATATATGCGTTCATCCTCACTGCCATAGAACATGGTCTGAAAGGTCTGTTCGATTTTTGCATCGATTTCCTCCTGGGAATAGCCCAATTCCTTAAATACATTACGATATTCCTTACTGTAAAAGGCACCCTGTTTCATAAGCTTAACCTCCTTGTATAATTTATAGTAACCTTAGCTCGGAATTAGCTTTTATCTTAATAAGCAAAACAATATTAGCATAATCGCTTATGATATAACATGGATTAAGTTATTTAATAAAATGTGTAAATTTATATTTTCCTGCATTTTTTGGCTGCAATTATTCCCACCACCAGTACAAGCGGAAAGACCACAGCTGTCAATATTCCTGTCTTCAGATTATCTTTGAAAACCCCGGATATAAAGCCAACTAAGCTAGGGCCACCCATACAGCCTAAATCACCTGCCAGTGCAAGATAAGCAAACATAGCTGTCTGACCGCCCTTTATACTAGCCGCTGCCATACTGAAGGTGCCCGGCCACATAATACCTACAGACAGGCCGCATACACCACAGGCAATCAGGCTGACCAAAGGCCATGGCGACAATGAAATAACTATATAGGAAAGAATGCAAAGCATCCCGCTGTATTTCATAAATCTGTCCAAATCAATCATATGACCATACTTACCGTATATAGCCCTTGATGTTCCCATCAAAACAGCAAAAAACATAGGCCCCAGCAAGTCTCCAAGGGTTTTGTCCACCCCCAGCCCCTGCTCGGCAAAGCTTGATGCCCATTGGCTAACCGACATTTCACTGGCTCCTGCGCAAAACATGAAAAGAACAAAGAGCCAGAACAGCTTCTGTCTCAGAAGCACACTCACTGAAAGGGCCGGTCCGTTATCTGCCAATGATACTATCGGGACCTTCATAAATAAAAATATATTGAACATGGGAATCAACAGCCAGATGAGGGCTAATATCCTCCAGTTGTCAATACCAAAAATTCTGAAAAAGATACTGGATAATAGTACTACTCCCACCTGCCCCCAGCAATAAAATGAATGCAACAGGCTCATTGCCTTTTCCTTATGCTCTGTGGGGCAGGCTTCGACTATCGGGCTGATTAGCACCTCTATAATACCTCCACCTACAGCATAGAGCATTACAGAAAGCAGCAGTCCTATAAAAGGATCAGGCATCAGGCTTGGCAAAAATGTCATACCGGCTATACCAACGACAGCAAAGATATGGGCTAAAATAACAGAAATCCTGCAGCCAATCCTGTCAACAAAGGAAACCGATATAAAATCCACAAACAGCTGTACTCCGAAATTAAAGGTTACCAGCAGGGTTATTTTTGGTAATGAAATATTATACTCATTTTGGAAGGTAATAAAAAGAAGTGGCGCAAAGTTATTGATGATAGCCTGCGTAATATATCCGATAAAGCAGGCATAAAGTGTTTTCTGATATTTTTCTGTCATTAGTGCATCTCCTGTCACTTAGCTTTTCTCCAATTTGCATTTTTGATTGATGCACTCTAATTGTATCAATAAAACTAAAGGCATACAATAGCAACAAAAATATTAGGAAACTAAACCTACAAACAGAAATATTAGCAAAGCAAAAAGATAAGATATGAACCAGAAAGTTCATATCTTATCTCGCCTCGCACAGTAACTTGTACTATTAACTACTTATTTCTTATACTTCTCCATTGATGTCGGAACCTTAGGCTGATGATACCAACCAAAGCAAGCAGAATTAACAGTAGCCTTTCCCATACGAAGTGCCATGGATGCAATAGGTTTGCTGAGCTTTGAAACAATTTGTTTCTTCATAATCACATACTCCTCGTATTATATAGTAGTAGTTTTTAGAGACCCTCTCCAAGGTCTTTATTATTTATTTCATAGTCTGTCTTTACCTTTTCTACAGGTATGACTATGATATTCATTGATACTGTGGTTTGTT
>JAAZDK010000287.1 GCA_012512855.1 Clostridiales bacterium | reverse complement strand
TTTCTCCCTGGTTTCAAAAAACGGTACCGCTTGATGAAAAGCTTCCCTTTGTCGACAAGGAGGAATCTGAGCTTTTTCGCGCTGTAATGGCTTTGCCTGTCAAGTATAGGATGGCAATCCATCTGTACTATTATGCAGGCTATTCAACCAAGGAAATAGCTGAGGCCTTGTCTCTTGGCGAAAGTACGGTGCGGGTTCGCCTGCTGAGAGCACGGGATAAGCTGAAGGCTATATTAGAAAAGGAGGGTGTCAGCTATGGATATGGAGAAATACAGTAGATTGGTTGATGAATTTGCAGAGGCAAATTGTCATGTTAAGGAGGAGGATATCGTGAGGAAGGTTCATAGCGGCAATAAAAGGCATTTTAAGGCCTTTGTCGGAGCTGCTGCATGTGTGGCACTGATTTTTATAGGAACGACAGTGTCGGCTGCAAGCGGATTATTAGATGTGAACGGTTTATTCAAAAAGCTGTTTAGCGGTGACGATATCAGCAGCAAGCTCATTGATGAAGGAGCTGTACAGGAGCTGGGTCTTAGCGCCCAGGATGAAAAGTATACCGTTACATTCGAAGGTCTAACCGGTGATTCCAATACCCAGTTTGGTGTATTCAAGCTGGTTGACCATAATGGTGAGCTTGGTGATCCATCACTGATACAGATTGATGTAAAAATGGTAGGAATGAGCGAGGTTGAGGAAGGACGCTTATCAAATTATTATTACTTGACTAATAAGGAGTTTTCTGTTTCAGATGAGGAGGATAATACTTATTATATAAAAGTATATCTTCCGTCTCGCTGGATTTCTTATTCGCCGGAAGAGTTATATGTTTCATTTGAGAAGGTAAGAGCCTATTATGGTGATATAGAATACGGGCTTAATACCAACTCAGTTAAGAAAGCTGACAGGAGTGTAGAGATTGATTTTGACCTGAAATGGACATTTACTCCTGACAATAGTGTTTTACCGGCGTCATATGAATTTGATATAAATGAAGTAATAAGCTCTGAATATGGTGATTTTACTGTAAAATCGCTTGAGGTATCAAGATATGATACCGGTCTGATAATAACATTCCCGACAAACGAGAATATAATAGATGTTCATGACGCTACAGCTTTATGGCATAAATTTGATAATGATTTTATCTATGAACCTTTGTCGCCGGATGCGGATGTTGATATGGCTGATACGGGGGTTTTTGGTGAATATAAGATAAGCCGTTTCAGCAGTAAACAGCACAAAAATGATATAGAACGGGATGTCAGGTATGTAAAAACCGTAACGGATCCGACAAAATATATGGAGGGTGAAGTAAAGCTATTTGTCAATGGCAATGAAATAAAACGTATGGTAAATACCGCATATCGCTGGGCATCCGGTATGGATTCAGAAATTAATCCTACCGTATGGGGGAATGTATTAAATTTTGAGCCTTTTGATTTACAAACCGCTGAAACAATTGAAATTAGATATAAGGATCAGACTATAAAAGTAAAATAGCTGAGCTGAAGGAAAAAAGCGGAAAAACATTAAGTTCCGGTAATAACTCTGACAGAGCTTCTTCGGAAGCTCTGTTTTTCTTTTTTAAAATGTAATAGACGTTGTAAATAAAGAAAATACATGCTAATGTGTAATCATAGATGTTTACTTAATTTTAACACTAGATGGAGGACAGCAATGATAGACTTAAGCTAAGTAACAGGCGACAAAGTAATTCTTCGCCCCTTTGAGAATATGGTCTTAACAAGAAAGAGATGGGAAAGCTTGCGTTAGCTTCTGTACAGATTGAATGATAAATTTTATGTTTGGCTCAGTAGGCTTTGGCTGCTATTGTCTGTAGCTTTGCTTTTATGATTGGCTTGGCCGCATGCAGCAGGCAAACAGAGGGCAGGGGTCAGGCAAACGGCCATATTGATAATATAGCTGCTGATATAATACTGGAAAAAAGCCTGCTGGAGCTGGTGGTTGACTGGTGCAATTCCAAACTAACAGAATATTAGTTTTCATGGCCTGTGCCGCTTGCGGCATTCGCTGGGTGTTACATTCAGTATCTTTTTGTAAACCTTGGAGAAATAATTGGCGCAGGAGAAGCCGCATTCGGCAGCTATCTGCTCTATAGTCTGATCAGTGCTCAAAAGCATCTGCATTCCACGCTCCAATCTGATATGAGTCAGATATTCCATGGGTGTGATGCCTTGCTCTTTGCTGAACTGCCTGCAAAGGTGCGAATAGGATATACCTATTTCCTTACCCATGTCCTTCAGGTTGATCTGCTCGGAATAATGCTGATTCATCCAATTCATGGCGGCTGCCACATATGGGCTTGCCTGTCTATTTGGCGGTGTTTCAGTATAACGGACCAATGAAATAAGAAAGCGATAAAGCCATTCATTTGTCATGTAACGTACCAGCGAGCTTTTGCTGCGCAAAATATCGTATAGGTCAAAAAACAGGTTTATTGGTTGACTGTCCGGTTCAAGCTGCAAAATAGGACCGGACAGTTCTCTTATTCGGTCAAAAAAGGGTGCTGCTGCGGGTCCTGAAAAATGAATATAGAAAAAGGTCCAGCTATTGGCAGGGTCGTCATCTGCGCTAAAGTAATAGCTGCTGTCTTCCGGAAAGGTAATAAAGAATGCCTTACCTTTGGTCATCTTATGCTTGACTCCGGCGGTCTCATATATTCCATAGCCATCCAGAGTGTATTGAAAGAGAAAGCCATGATAATCCCGTGTCAGATTATTGTAATAGTAACTATCACTGTCTCGTATCTCCAGACCCAGATCGTTTATGCATAAGGATTCCCTTGATATGTAATCTGCATTTATAAATCCATAATGCCCTGTTGGCCATGACATCAAAAAATCACCTCTTTAATCATATAACTACCCTTGAAGTCAGTTGGCGGCTCTAATTATAATTATACTAATTAAGGCACGCATATGCAATTATTATATATGCTTCGATATCGAAGTCAATTGGATTTATATTATATCAAATAATTACTGGCTGTATAATTTGCAAAGCACTTACATACTACCATCAGACTTTTTGCTGGAAGTAAAGGGATTTCATTATTTATCTATAAAATCTACTGAAACGGGAGGTTAACATGAACAAAAACAAATTTGCACAGGCTCCGCCTATGGGTTGGAACAGCTATGATTATTATGATACCACAGTTAATGAGGAGCAGGTTAAGGCCAATGCTGACTACATGGCGGCCCACCTGAAGGAATATGGCTGGGAATATGTAGTGGTTGACATACAATGGTATGCATATGATGCCGGAACTCAAAGGGACAGGTTTCAGTATATACCCTTTGGAAGAGTAGAAATTGACGAGTATTCAAGACTACTTCCCTGTCCGGAGCGTTTTCCCTCCTCTGTCAACGGACAGGGCTTTAAGCCGCTGGCTGATTATGTGCACAGCCTTGGGTTAAAATTTGGTATTCATATTATGCGCGGTATTCCCAGAATAGCAGCCCATAACCATATGAAGGTTTTGGGAACTGATAAAACCGCCAACCAGATAGCAAATCCGTCAAACATATGCTGGTGGAATCCCGATATGTATGGACTGGATGTTAAAGCAAGCGGAGCCCAGGAATATTACAATTCCATTTTCAAGCTCTATGCCGAATGGGGTGTGGATTTTATCAAATGTGATGATATATGCAGGCTTGACATGCCATCCGCCGAAAAAGAGATTGAAATGCTTCACAATGCGATTATGGCCTGTGGCCGTCCTATGGTGCTTAGCCTCTCGCCTGGACCTGCCCATATCAATAAGGCTTGGATTTATGAGAAATATGCCAACATGTGGAGAATAACCGATGACTTCTGGGATCATTGGCCGCTTCTGCTAAACATGTTTGAACGCTGTGAGGTATGGCAAAGGCATGTGTATGAGGGCTGCTACCCGGATTGTGACATGCTGCCCTTAGGTTATATAGGAAAGGGCTTTGGCCATGAGCGTTATACAAGATTTACAAAGGATGAGCAGATCACCATGATGACCTTATGGTGTATATTCCGTTCACCCCTTATGCTGGGAGCGGAGCTTACCAAACTGGATGACTGGACTCTGAGTCTGATAACAAATAAAAAGGTGCTGCGCCTGCTGTCACATTCGGAAGGGGCTAGACAAATCATGAGAAGCAAAAATCAGGCAATATGGTTGTCTGTGGATACTGAAGAGGAGGCCTATTATCTGGCGCTGTTTAATCTAAGTGATGAAACACGTAAAATATCGGTAACCCCACAGGAACTGGATTTAGACAGCTTTAGCGGTTTTGCCTGGGAGGAGCTGTGGACCGGAGAGAGCAGGATGGGATTAAGCAATGCATTTGAATGTGAGCTTCCGGTTCATGGAGCAAGATTGTATAAAATGAGCAGACGGCAGATTTGATTATCATCTTGATAAATACAAGCTTTTAGCAAACAGATAAGTTAAAAAGTCCAAAACATGCATTAATATAATAGCTGAATACAGCTGCCATAAAGGGACGAATTGTGTTTCCTTATGGCAGCTTTTATTGGTGCGCCTAGCGGCGCACGTTTCTAACAGGTTAAAGTCCTGAATCCGCCCGGTAGTGGGAAGGATATAGCCGAAGGCAAGGGTGTCCACCGTGAGGTGGAATCCGAAGGAAGCTGGATA
>JAAZDK010000286.1 GCA_012512855.1 Clostridiales bacterium | reverse complement strand
TTTCTGCAGCTTGGCTTTATGCCCAGGGACAGCCAGTATAGCCAGAGGGCGGATGCATTTCGCAGAGAGTTTGATAAGCTGTTGTTTGATGTTGTGATGGAAGCAAATGGAGTGGTAAGCCCTGATGTTTTGAAATCAGGAGAAGTATTTACACAGTATACCTTGAATGCTGAGGTTGCCTCCGCATTTTATACCGGTATAAAGATACCTACAGAGATAACCCGGGAGGAAATGAACCTGACAGGCAGCAGGAACGTCATTTCAAGCCGCAGGCTGGATCAGGCTGTACAAAACATCAACAAAAGAGCCATAGCTTTAATTTCATCGCTCATTCAGCTTAAGCAGCAGATTTTGAACAATGTCCTGACATGCAAAATGTTTACGGTTAATTATCCCCTGCTTATTGATCACATCATGCGGGAGGCTAAGCTGTATCTGAAGCTGGTTAAATGCCTGCAGGCAGGAGAGGATATTAACCTGGATTATGATATTCTTGAGCAGGAAGCCTTCTGGAACAGGATAATGGCGGAGCATGCCAAGTTTATCCGTGGCTTGCTGGACCCTACAGAGGATGAATTGATAATGGCCGCCAATAACTTTGGCAAGGAATTTGACAAATTGACGGATGATGCAAAGGCGGCTATGGATAAGGCATATTGCACTGATAAGGTTACTGCCGATAGTCTGGCTGCCACCAAAGCGATTAGGGATTTTAAGGCACAGGGAACAGCCGGACTCATTGACTGCAAGATCCGCTCAATCATTATTCCTTTGCTGGGCGACCATACTTTAAGGGAAGCCAACCATTATTTAAGACTCTTAAAAATTTTTGCCAGGTAATCTGTAATATCACTCTGAAAAACGGGCTTGTTGCATATGCAATATGCCCGATTTGTTTATGATGGATTGGTCAGGGCTCATTTAATGAAATAAAGGCTTTTAGGGCAATAAGCGGGGGTATGTAGAGAAAATTCCTGCTTATTTTTTAGGTGTGCACGGCGGGCGCATGTTCTGACTTTGTATTGGATAATGTTAGTGAGCAAGTTGATGCACGACAAAGGCACTACAAAGATAGAATTCCTATATTCATATAGTATTTAGCAAGAATAGTTGATAACTCTTGGCGATTTGATATATTATATCAATAGGATGTAACCAGAAAATACGGATATGAAAAATTTTTTAAATGAGGGGTGATTGTATGAAAAAACTATGTAAAAAACTATGTATAGTTATCTTATTTACTCTGTTATTGCTTGGATGCCAAAGAAAAGAAGCTGATGTGAAATCAGATTTAATTTCTAACGATACAACCTCTGTTACTAAAAATGAAGATTATCCAACCCCTGTTACAAATAATTCTGAGTATATAAGCTCTGTTAATAATAATGATTATTCAGACATACTGAATGATTTGCTATATCGTGACTATGGTACTGGTATTAAGCTATCCGGCAACTCTAAGCTAGTAATTTCGCAACTTGATTTAGGCTTAAAGGATGAAACTGCAATAATTTATGCAATAAATTTAGAAAATGGTGAAGCAATCAAATTATATGATTATAAAGCTAAGCATGATATATATTTCACTCCAGCTTCAGATGGTGTATATATGATCGTTGCCAAATTAAGCAATGGGGAAATAATAGATTTGACTCCAAAAGCTATGGTTGAAGGTATTAATTCGGTTGAAAGCGGCAGTGAGCTTATACCATTAAAATAATTCCAGTAATAAATCAATCCAAATGCGTAAGGAGGAGGTAGCAATGCCCCCTCCTTTATTAATTATAAAACATAAAAACTTTATCTAAAAATACCTTAGTTTTTCGATAAAACATCAGTATTTTATTGACAAGGTATAGCTTTGGAGTAAGATTAAACTCATGGGCTATTCAGATTTATGATTTATACCTATGACAGTTGACTGAAAGGATACGACGGCTATGAAGAATTTTTTACTAAAGAACAAATTACTTAAGACACTGGTAGAAATGGAGGGCAATCCAAGGGCCTGCCTCTATACCGAACCTATGTGGGGGCTGTCCATGAATCTTTGCCTGCCCTATGCGTCGGTATTTATGCTTGCTTTGGGCTTAAACGATTTGCAGGTGGGAATAGTAGCATCCGTATATATGTTTTCCCAGATGATTTCTGCCTTTTTGTCAGGAGCAATAATTGATAAAATGGGTCGCAGAAAGAGCACCATGATATTTGATTTTCTTTCGTGGAGCTTACCCAGCCTGATATGGGCCTTCAGCCAGGGCTTCTGGTTCTTTGTGGTGGCGGCCCTGTTTAACGGATTGATGAAGATAACCACCGTATCATGGGATTGCCTTCTTGTGGAGGATGCTCCAAAGGACAAGATAACCCGGATATATTCATGGGTAATTATATTTGGAAATATGTCCGCATTGTTTGCTCCCATATCCTCGGTGCTGGTATCAAGACTGACTTTGGTGCCGGCAATACGGATTTTATATATAAATGCATTTGTAATTATGACGGCTAAGCTTTTAATCCTGTATAAATTTTCTACGGAAACCGCGGTGGGCAAAATCAGGCAGGAAGCTGCCCGCAATATGTCCTGGAAGGAACTGCTGTCCGGATATAAAGGTGCCCTGCACAAAATTCGAGCTTCCGCTGGTATGATATTTGCTATAATTATCAGTATATTGGTGGAGATAGTAGCCATGCTGGGCACAACCTTCTGGCAGATTATTGCCTCCAAAAGAATAGGTGTTCCGGATAGCCTTTTGCCGGTATTTCCGATGTTAAAAAGTATCCTTTCCATTATTTTATTCTTTGCGGTAATTTCCCGCATAAAGCAATCAAGGCTTAAGTGGCCCTTGTATGGGGGATTTGCCAGCTCTATAGTAGGCTGTCTGCTGCTTATTTCCGTAAGGGGCACCGATGTGTGGGGATATCTGCTGCTGTCATTTTCCCTGCTTTTTGAAGCATTGGGTGGAGCAGTGCTAAACACACTCAGGGAATCTCTGGTGGCAATATATGCTGATCCGGAGGAACGTTCAAATGTTCTGGCTCTTCTTCAGACAACAGTTATGCTGGTGAGCGTGCCCTTCGGATATATAGGCGGACTGCTTAGTGATATTTCCAGAGCCTTGCCTTTTGTGCTATGCATATTCCTGTTGTTTATGATGCAAATGCGATTTGTCAATTAACCAAGATTTGAGGTTGATGATTTACAATGTCTTGGAGTAATATTG
>JAAZDK010000285.1 GCA_012512855.1 Clostridiales bacterium | reverse complement strand
TCCGTGGCATTACATATTATGGCGTAATATATTGAAGAAGGGTTACGGTTTTCGAAATCTGTGAAAAATCGTAAAAATGGGCTGACAAAGAGGCTGTGAAATGTTATTATGAGCATGACGGATTATAGAATATTGCAAATTTTGAAGTATTTACAGTGATGGCAGTTAGACCTGTCTGGAATTTTGCAGCAGGTCGGTTGCTATATATGAATGGAAGAGAGGTTTTATATGAGAAGAAGCAAAGCTTATCAGATTATTCTTACTGCCATGTTGATTGCCCTTGGAGTAATAATTCCCTACTTTACAGGGCATGCTTTTGGAATTCCGGGTAAGGTACTGCTGCCGATGCATTTGCCGGTATTCTTAATGGGTTTTTTATGTGGTCCTCAGTATGGCGCAATCGGAGGTCTGATCACTCCAATTATATCATCGGTATTAACAGGCATGCCTGCCTTGTTCCCGATGATGCCAATTATGGCAGGAGAGCTTCTGACTTATGGTTTGGTCAGCGGTCTGATCTACAGGAAGATAAAACTGCCGCTATATCCCTCACTCCTGATTTCTATGATTTGCGGCAGAATAACATATGCAATAATATTTTCAATAATTGTGGCACCTGGACTAGGAGCCTTCAAGGCTGTTGCAGGCGCGGTAACGGAAGGTTTGCCGGGAATAGCAATTCAGCTTGTACTCGTTCCGGCAGTTGTATACGCCACAAGAAAATATTTCAGGAATGAAATGCATCATAATCATGAAAAAACCGAGTGCATCACACTTAATTATGCAATACGCATGATTAAGAAGGAGCAGGCTTCCTGTGTAATCATAAAGGATAACAATGTAATTCATACAGACAAGGCTCCTGGAATTGCTCCCTTGATTTATCTGTATGAAAACAAGCCTGAGCTTATGAAGAATGCATTTATTGTTGACAAGGTAATTGGAAAGGCGGCCGCCATGATGGCTGTACTGGGAGGCGCATCCAAGGTATACGGCGTACTTACCAGCAAGTCTGCTATAGAATATTTGAACAGGCACAATATTCCTGTTGAATACGGTGAATGTATTGATAAAATAAGCAACCGTGCCGGAGATGGCATATGTCCTCTTGAAGAAACCGTAATGGACCTTGATGATCCGGCAATTGCCTACGAAAAATTAAAGGAAACAATCAAGCGCCTGACTAAGGCGGTATAAACAAGAAGTCTGATACGAATGTTATATGTTTAGCATAAGCAGGATTAAAATATGCATAACTAAATGGATGAGCAAATATTAATTCCTGTAGTGTTTTATGAACCATGCAGCATGATTCCAAGTATTGCCGAAAGTATAAAGCCTTGCAAGATTGCAGGGCTTATTTTATTGGATGATTATGTGAATGCACAGAGAAAATCAGGACAAAAAGCTTCATGACAAATATTTGACAATGTATCATCAGATGTTATATTATGCAATTAAGTGTATGGAGGTTATGAAATATGTGGGTGATATTTGCCTTTGGATCGGCTGTTTTTGCAGGGCTGACAGCAATTTTGGCCAAAATAGGGATTAAGAATACAGATTCCAATCTGGCTACAGCTATTAGGACTGTAATTATATTAATATTTTCCTGGCTAATGGTGTTTATTGCCGGCTCGTACAATATGCTTGGCAGTGTAAGTAATAAAACCTATCTTTTTCTTATTTTATCCGGCTTTGCCACAGGTGCCTCATGGTTGTTTTATTTTAAGGCCTTGCAGTTGGGGGATGTCAACAAGGTGACCCCGATTGACAAGTCCAGTACCGTGCTTACCATGATACTGGCTATAATTTTCCTGGGAGAGAGCCTGACCGTATATAAGCTGGCTGCCATAGTTTTTATCACAGCAGGAACATATATGATGATATCAAAGAAACAGGAGAATGCTTCCGAAGGCAAGCTCTATACTGACAGCAAAGTTACCTCAGGCAACTGTATTACCGGCAGAAAAAATATTGCCGAAAGAAATATTCATGGTGCCGGCATAAAAATTGCAGGCAACAGATGGCTTATATATGCTGTTTTATCAACTGTATTTGCCAGCCTTACCTCCATCCTTGCTAAAATTGGTATCAGTGACATAGAATCCAATCTTGGAACAGCCATTCGAACGATAGTAGTATTTATATTGGCATGGCTTATAGTCTTTATGACAGGCAAGCATAAGGAAATCGGAAAAATAGACAGAAAAAGCCTTTCATTTATATGCTTATCCGGTATTACTACTGGATGTTCCTGGCTTTGCTATTACAGGGCTTTGCAGGACGGTGAGGCAAGCATAGTTGTTCCTATAGATAAATTGAGTATTCTGCTTACTATAGCATTTTCCTTTTTCTTTCTGAAGGAAAAGCTTACAAAGAAATCGCTGGCAGGCCTGGTGCTGGTGGTGGCCGGCACCTTGCTGCTTTTGGTAAAATAAATAGGGTATAGTAAAAAAGGTGGGAGTGCAGCTTCCACCTATATTTATATTGCATATCGTTAATTCTTTTGTGCATTTATCTTTTATCTACATGTTAGTTTGTTATACCGGCTGGAAGCCGAAATAATCAAGAATGCCCCTGTATATACCATATGCTATCTGATACTGATTGTTTCTTAAAATCTCTGCATCCCCCGAATTGGTAAGATAACCCATTTCAATCAAAATAGCAGGCATATTGGTTCTGCGAAGTACATAAAGGGAGCGGTTTACCCTTATCCCATTATTTCTCAATCCGGTTCGTCTGACGAGTTCCTCCATAATATGCTGAGCCAGCCAGTAAGCCTGTGTAAATTCCTGGAACACATATATTTCAGCGCCATTTATGGTCGGGTTTGAGTTTGCATTGCAATGTAAGCTGATAAAATAATTTGCAGGCCAGGAATTAGCCATCTGCACTCTTTCTGCCAGGCTGCTGGCATTGGTGGTTCCCAGTACTGTTGTGGGAGTTGGGCGTGACAGACGCACCTCAAATCTTGGATCATTTTCAAGTAAATTGGCCAGATATATTCCTACCTGAAAGTTAATATCTTCTTCAATCAGTCCGTTTCCCCGTGCACCTGTATTATGATATCCTGTTGGGTTATGACCTTGGTCAATGAATATTTTAATAGCCATTTAAAAACCTCCATGCAGCGGCATATTGGTAAATGCGCCCGGGACATACAGCGCAAAAAAAATAGCACACATACTTTTTAATACATATTATTCAAAAGAGAATATGCTGCTACATTTAAAGAATATATTTTTATGGCTTATGGCCAATATATCAGGCAAAAGCACATTATATGATTTCTTACATATATTAAATTGATGAGTCAGGTTTAGTTCAGGGATGGTAAAATATGATTATTCATGTAGTAGAGGCAGGCCAGACCTTAACCTCAATAGCTGAACAATACGGTGTTTCCCCCGAGCTGATAATTACTGTTAATGAGCTCCCTAATCCTGAGAATTTGGTGGTCGGTCAAAGCTTGGCTATCAGAATACCGGAGTTTAGCTACACTATACAGGAGGGCGATACCTTAAGCAGGATAGCACAAAATTATGGAGTGACCACCACACGTATTTTGCAGAATAATCCGGCTTTGGCAGCCAGTGGCGTGTTAACACCCGGCAATAC
>JAAZDK010000284.1 GCA_012512855.1 Clostridiales bacterium | reverse complement strand
TCTATTTTTATATCCAGATTTCCGCTGAGCATTTGCCTGGTGTTACTCCTGATGCTATACGCTTCTTCTGCGAATTTCTTCAGTTTCTTCTGTTTTGTCATTCGTATGCCCTCCTTTTTGTACAGTATAATATTTTTCAACAATAGCTTTAGCTTAATGGATTGTATTGCTCTTTTGGTACAAGACTCCTGGAAACATAGATCTGATTTCCAGGAAATTGATATCAATTGATACTATAAAAATGGAGTGAATCAAAAAAAGCAACAAGGAGCAAATGCCTCGTTGCTTTTGTTATTAAATATTATATTACAAAACAGGAATTGTCAAGAAAATAGAAAAATGGGTGT
This sequence comes from Clostridiales bacterium, assembly GCA_012512855.1. Lineage (GTDB taxonomy): Bacteria > Bacillota > Clostridia > Lachnospirales > Lachnospiraceae > Mobilitalea. Next base: position 9,190 of record JAAZDK010000284.1, on the reverse strand, counting down.
TAATGTCAAAAAACATTTCATCATATTACTTGCTCTATTCAATTGCATATACTCCATCACATTTTGCAATCGTATCAATGGTGCCGTCATCATTGTATTTAAATTCGGCAACACAGACGGAACGATGGAACAGGTTACCTCCCGGTAGCTCTGCAGTATGATAGAACAGATAAGAATGCCCCTTAAAATCTACAATACCCGGATGATTTGTAAATGTTCCACCCTCTTCGGTCATTATCACGCCGCGATATACCCAAGGCCCTGTAGGTGATGTGGAGGTAGAATAGGCAAGATGCTCATCCCGCTTACCCTCACCAAAAGCCGCAAAAACCATGTAGTAAAGGCCGTTTCTCTTGTAAAACCATGGCCCTTCCGCATATGAGGTACCGGTCATGTGGCTACCCTTTCCAAAGGATTCCACTGTCATAGGGACTCTTACTACACCAACGGATTTGTCATATGAAATCATATCCTCGTTTAAAAGAACATATCGAAGCTCCGGATTTCCGAAATAAAGATATGCCTGCCCGTCATCATCAATGAAAACGGTAGGGTCTATATCGTTCCAATCACCCTCATCAACAAGCGGGTAGCCCAAATCCTTGAAAGGTCCGGTCGGACTGTCAGATATGCCGACAGCAATAGCCATTCCACCGTTTGTCTTATGTACAGGACAATAAAGATAGAATTTTCCGTTACGCTCTACGCACTGCGGTGCCCATGCTCTGTCGTCCGCCCAGCTGATATCATCCAGTGAAAAAACCTGTCCGTGGTGCGTCCAATTCACCATATCCTTGGTTGAAAAGCAATGCCAGTTAAACATTGTATAGAAATCATTAATCAATTGATCCTCATCGTGTGTGGTATAAAGGTATAAAGTATCTCCATATACCATTGGAGCCGGATCTGCCGTATACATTGATGTAATAATCGGGTTTTTGCAGAATTTCTTCTGTTCCTCCATAACTATCCTCCTTTACCATGTCTATATAACCAGTATATCAGATTTTGGGAGCTTATTCAAGAAAAACCTTTCCCGTACTTTATCGAGTTCAGGAAGGTTTTAATGCATTAGCATTTTATAAGAATTCTTAAAATCCGCAGTATCATATCATTCCTGCTGGAATCCTTCTTAGTCCACGTTTCACTATAATGTCCGAAAATAGGGATTGCATTGGTCAAGGTAATATCATAGTTCTAAATGCAATTTGAAAGCCGTAATGGTGTTCATTTGCATCCAGCCAATCCTCCTTACCCAGTATATACCTATCCATAAGCTTAAGAGCTTTTTCAATCATTGCTACGCTTCTTTTTTAGAAATTTTTATTCCTATTATTAAGCACAGCTTTGAGCTTAAGCAACTCAGTCAGTGTTAACATTCATTAATTACCCATCCAGAATGAGTTATATATTATAGAATAACTTCTTAAAATTACCCACACTTCATTCTATATTCTAACACAGGTTTAAATACAAGTCTATCAATTTTTTAATATATTGATATGATATTTATGTCGACGATAATTATTAGCGTTCATAATAAGTATATGGAGTTGTCATTTGCAATCAGGCTTTTTATAAGCCAATAACATTTTAGTATTTGGAGGAAATAGAATGGATAGTATTTCAAAGCAGGATATAATCACAGGATTACGTAAATTAGGTATTGAAGCCGGAATGGAATTAGAAGTACATAGCTCTTTAAAAAGCTTCGGCTATGTAGAAGGAGGGGCTGTAACTGTTATTGAAGCAATAAAAGAAACGGTTGGCTGTAACGGCAGCATCTTTATGCCATCGTTAAGATTAGGGCCAAGACTTCCTTTATCGGAAGAGGATAAAAGGTTAGGAATTACCCTAAAGATAAAGATTCTTAGTCCTGATGCAGAACATAGTGGAATGGGACTTATCGCTGATACTTTTAGACAAATGCCGGATGTTTTAACAGGTGATGGGATTTTTCGCGTATCCGCATGGGGAAGGAACGCTGACAAGGTGTCAAGTGGATTTCAATATTTAATTGACAACGGAGGCAAGGCATTACTTCTAGGAGTTGATATTTATAGATTAACATCCATGCATTATGTTGAGGATTTGCTTCCGCAAAAAATCCGGGATATTTTTAAGCCTTCCGAAGAAGTTAATAAGATCTATCCCCCGGAACAATGGTTCATAGAAACCGGTGAACCGCCTGTAAAGGCCTGGTATACCATTCAAAGAATGGCATTTGAGAAGGGGGTTATTAAAGAAGGAAGAATTGGCAAATGTAACTGTATGTTTTTTGATATATGGGATGTCGTTGGTTTATACCAGCAGGAGCTCAAAAATAATCCCTATAAGTTATATGGAATAGAAGAATAAACATATACGCACAATACATTAACCTGCCATTAAGTAGCTTTTGCACTACCTAGTGGCAAGTTATTATAGTTTACATAACGACATGAACCTAAAGTTCAATTTTAGTAGCCTGCGTAATTCCGGTCCTGCTCGTCATCCGTAGGAGTTTTTGTTACGCAGTCAAGGTTTCCATACTCGTCGTACCAGGCAGTTGTTCCGTCCTCGTCATCAATACCGTAAAAGGTTTTTCCGTCGCTGTAGTTATTAGTCCATGTTCTGTCGTACTCAAAATCTTCATCATCGAATAGATATCTCATTGCTATCCCTCCATATATATGTAGTTATTAAAATCTGATTAGGTCAACCTTCCCACGATGCACTTCCTTATGACATTTGTGGCAAAGAGTTACAATATTATCAGTTGTGGCATTACCACCATACTGATAATCAATAACATGGTGTCCTTCCGGTTTGTTAATGCGACCGCAGATCTGACATATTCCAAAATCACGTTCACGTCCACTCTTCTGGGCTCTTAAATGTTTGCTGCTTCTCTGAACCATTTTCAGTGCCCCCTTTCACTATATGGTTCCTTATGTCATTCTGCTCCTAAGTCGCTTTTTATCACTCCTAATCACTTTCTCCTTCCTCCTTAATGGTTTTAATTGCGCCTGCTGCCCCGCCTGCAAGTGTACATACAGCAGTTTTACTAACCGTTGCTGACGTTGCTGCTACGAAACCAACGGGGCCTGCCACAATGGTCGCTCCGGCAATAAAAAGACCGTCTAAAGCAGCTCCAATAAGGCCGCCTGCTGTTGCTCCTTCAATTACATTCTGAAACAATCTTCCCATATTTCCTCTTACTCCTTCCTTTATTGCTTATTTGCTTGATGTTATCTGAGGTGTCCGCTGTTGTATCAGCTTCCCGATATCCTTAGCCTTACCCTTCACAATAGTACCTCTGCTTCCCGGTGCTTTGTTCTCTTTGACCTTCATGATCTCGGCTGTCAAATCAGCAACCTGAGATTGTGTCAAGCCGGTTACTACTGCTATCATACCGTAATCCTTTACTCCTGCCATTCTGATCACCTCCTAAAAGTGAATGACTTCGAGCCCCCGGTTGCTCTCGCTATAAACCACATCAATTTCATCTTCATGGGTAATTACAGCCTTCTTCTTAATTTTTGGCTTCCCCTTCTTCATTACATAGAAAAGCAGGCTTATTTCTCCTGATAGATGCTCAATAGCAATTACCTTATCAGTTACACTGATGACCTTGTCACCAGCCTTAAGAATCTTAAGCTCCATGGTTATCCTCCTTTATCATCAATTTCATACAGGCTCAAATCTATAAGCCGGAACCCGGCATATATTATGCATACTTACTGTTGTCGCCGGTCATCAGTCTTTATTACACCCATTTGACACCTCATGCAAAGCCGATTACGCTTAGGACTTGTCCTGAGGATCGGACTGCCACAAATTCTGCAAACTCCCGTAAGAATTGAAGGTTTTGACCTTTCTATCGGTATATGTACAGGAATTCTTTCATTCGGGTAATGCATATTAAAAATTTGCTTTTTCATACTCCTGCTCCTTTCTTTATGCTTTATTAGTACAGAAACACCATTCACGCTTTAGCCACAAGTTTTCAGAATATCCCAGAACACGTGCATTTGCATAAGCTTCGCTCAGCCCTATAATGGTCCTGAATGTGGCAAACAGCTTACCATCGGTAACAACAATTGCAAGGTCCGGTTTCTCGCCTAAGGTTCCGGTAATGTACAAGGGAAGCAGATAGCAAATCTGATCAAACCTTGGGCTGTACATGGGCTTTATAAAATTGTAATCCACCTTTTGCATCTTAAGGCTAAGTTCAATTGAGTTACGTATACATTCAGCAAGCTTCTTTTCGCTAATCTCGATTCCCTCCGGAAGTCTCTCAGAGCGTTCATATACAGCATGTGTAAATGCATGTGTACAGTGAACATCAATATTGCTGCTGAACATAGCCTCTGAAGGATTCGTAAAGAAAAAAACAGGGTCAGGGAAATTCCGTATATCCTGATAATCAAAGCCCTCCTTTATAAGCTCTGCCTGTCCATGTACAATGTGGCCGTTAACCAGCTTAATCTTTGTCGTTCTGCTTTTATTGCCACAATCGTCATCTTCAAAATTAATGTACTTTTCTACTGATGCTACGACATAGATGTAATCGTTTAGCTTATCAACAATTCCAAGGTTGTAAAGAATCTTCGTCTTGTCAATGCTCTCAACATATCCCTGCTTGATTCCCTTCATAATGTTATTTATTATCTTTCCTTCAAGCCCGATGCGGTAGGATGTAATCATCAAACGGCCATTTGTTAAGCGCTCACCCCAAGGTTCGGAATCAAGCGCATTTTCGATTATGCTCTTATCAAGAGAATACTTCTCTTCAACTTCAGCTGATTTTTTCTCTTTTGTAGTACTTTTATATAATTTATTCTTTAAAGTAGTAGGTGTCCCCACAAATGCTCCACACCAGTCTGTCGGCTGCTTTTTGAATGAAAACACTACAGGCTCACCGGTATATTTATCCGTGCATCCGGTTCCAACCAGCATATACACTGCTTTATCAGGATCCTCAACCGGATTCATCATTGCGTCTACATAAGTGCAAGCATTATTAACGGTAGCTAGATAAGTTCTGGTCACCTCAGGAGACGGAATTTCTTTTATTCTGTACTCCAGTCCATCAACAGCGTTCTCAAGATTATGTACATAACCGTAATTTGATAAAATCATTTCATATTCTTCATAATTCTTATTCATATTCATACCTCCAAAAGTATTTTGTTTTTCTTTCTGAAGCTATTATCTCACCCTTCCTCTTGCATTAAAATGCTATTAAAGTTGATCATTTTTTGCATTTTCAGTCTTTAAATTTGCAAGTTTATTGCAAGATTTATTGCTTCTTGCAAAAAACTTGCATTTGATTTTGTTGTTTGTTATAGTTTACATAAGAAAATGTATTGGGGGTTATTTTGATGCTGCAGTACATGAACCAGGGTGACCTGTTTAAGTTGATTAATAGATTTAAAATTCTCGAATAATATTGGCATTGCCAGGGCAATAACCGAATGCTCCGATGACGATTATCTTGATGAAGATAATATTTGTGCAAATATCAGTCGAATCATCAATGGGAATGCCAATGGAAAGCCACTGAAAAACATGAGAATAAACATATCAGAAGGCGAATTTTGTGAGAGGCTTTTTTCAGTGATATTTAAAGACTGTGATATAGAGCATGGGGCGAATGCGGCGATTGCTGATGCTAAATTTCAAGAAATAAAAGAATACCTCCAGAGAAATGAACTAACATTTATCGGTCAGGATGACTCAGCCGATTGTAAAAGCTTTGTTGTTCGTATGATTTATGAGGCAATGAGACGACACAAATTACATACAGCCAGTGATATAGTGACAAGCAATTCCGGAGAAACTCCCAGGTCGGAGCAATTATCCGTGCAAGGTGTTTCACCTATACTTCACAATCAAAAAATTTTCTGCCCCAGCAAATTTTACGGCCGTAAAAATACTATTGAAGAAATGCATGACAAGCTATGCTCCTATAACCTTGTCATTCTTTCCGGTATCGGAGGGATAGGAAAAACATATCTTTCCAGACAATATGCACATATATATTCAGACGAATACAAGTTCAAGCAGGTTGTAACTTATGATAAGGCAGCAAGCTCATTTAAGAAGACCATTCTTGCCATTTCATTTGATAACTTATTTGAACAGGAAATAAGTGATGACGGACGTTTTGAAAAAAGAATGAGTTTACTAAAAAAAATGGGTAAAGATACTCTTCTGATCATTGATAATGTGGATTCGACACCTGAGGATCTTTACCTTTTTGATGATTTGTGCAAGAATTCCGATATTCATATCATAATTACAACCCGACTAACCGATTGTTTTCCTCCCGATCAAACCATAAAAGTACGTCCTCTTCCTGTAGATGTGCAGATTGAATTTTTCAAGGCCCACTACCATGATAATATTGCCGATGAAGAGCTTCCGATAATTAAGCAGATACTCAGTTGCATAGAAGGTCATACACTGCTTATTGAACTGGTTGCAAAATCAATGCATGCCACGGCACTTTCGCCTTCTCAAATGCTTGACTACCTGACAGAAAAAAAATACAACGAGCTTGAACCGGTATATATCAACAAGGACAACTTGTCCTCCGAAAAGAAAAGCATGTACGATTTTGTTAAATTGCTGTTTGATATTGGTTATTTAACTGATAATCTTAAGGAAGCCCTACTATACCTTTCCTTATTACCTAACGAAGGTGTTAACAGACGTTTCTTTTATAATTTAATGCCAAAATATCGCAGTGATTTTAACGACCTAATAAGTAACAGCTGGGCTATTGATGATACCAATGAAAATAAGCTCAGATTGCACCCGGTAATCAGGGATATGGTACGTAAGGAAATGCGTCCATCCAGCGAAAACTGTAATACAGTCCTTTCAAATCTACATAGCCATATGCAAACCTATGGGGATAATCTATCTATTAATGACAAAAAAGATATATGTAGCATTTTAAAATCAATTGAAGAAATAGACGGCTTTTATGCAAACTGTTTAAATGTTGCAATGCTTGCGTATTTCGCAAATTTCTGCTTCGAGGCTAATAATTTTGAACTTGCATTATCCTTATATCAAAAAGCAGCTGTTATTGCAGTCGATAGCCCAATTCAAACACAAACTGACATTTATATTAAATTAGGTGATGTATATAAGCGCTTAGCCTTACTCAAAGATTCCATTGATTCTTACACACATGCTCTTGAAAATAATGAACAGCTGCAGAATGGCACTGAAAAGAATCTAATTAAGGCCTACATTTGCGGACAATTAAGCGATACCTACCGAAAGAACAGTGACTATGATAAGGCGCTTGAGTTCAGTGACACAGCACTTAAAATATATAATGCTCCAGATAATAATCCCGAGCAGAAGAATCTTGCTGAAATTTATAATCGTCGAGGAATCATATATTTAAATATGGCAAGCAGGAAAGACTTGCCAGATTCCAATAAAGAGAAGTTATTATATGAAGCCCTGTCCTGCTATCAGACCGGATTAAAAATACGTGAAGAATGCCACGACACAGATAGGCAGATTGCATACTCATATCACAATGTCGGGACGGCTTACAATAAATTAGGACATTATGATTTAGCCCTTGAAAATCATAAAAAGGCTTTAGACATTAGAAAAAGCATAACTAATGATAAGGAAAATGACGTAGATATTGCTTCTTCATTAGTTTGGGTCGGAAACGATCTCCTGGCCAAGGGTGAACCCTTCTGGGATATGGCAAAAACATACTTCGACGAGTCATTAGCTGTACGCGAGTCGGTTCTGGGTAAATCTCATCCTGAGGTTGCATGGTCCCTGATAAGTATCAGTGATTGGTATGAAAAGAAGGGCGATATTGCAAATGCACTCGTATTTGCTGAACGTGCCCTTAAAATAAGAGAGAATGCCCTGCCTGCTTCTCACAATTACGTGCAACAGGCAAAGAACAGGGTCACGGTATTGAGAAATAAAATTGCGTAATGCACTGGAACATACTGATAACGAAAGGCAGCCCTATCGGACTGCCTTTTCTTGTTTATAATTATTTCTTATTGTTCAAAACCGCTTGAGCTGCTGCAAGTCTTGCAATCGGCACACGGAAAGGTGAGCAGGATACATAGTTGAGGCCTACCTTGTAGCAGAACTCAATTGTTGAAGGATCTCCGCCATGCTCGCCGCAGATACCAAGCTTGAGGTCAGGTCTTGTTGCGCGACCCTTTTCAGCAGCCATCTTAACCAGCTGACCAACACCGCTCTGGTCAAGTCTTGCAAACGGATCGGACTCATAAATCTTAACCTTGTAGTACTCGTCAAGGAACTTGCCGGCATCATCACGTGAGAAGCCGAAGGTCATCTGGGTCAGGTCGTTTGTACCAAAGGAGAAGAACTCTGCTTCCTCAGCGATCTCATCAGCAAGAAGTGCTGCACGAGGAATTTCAATCATTGTTCCAACATGGTACTTGATATCAGAGTTGTATTCCTTCTTAACTGCTTCTGCTGTCTCAACAACAACATCCTTAACGAACTTCAATTCTTTCTTGTCGCCTACAAGAGGAATCATGATTTCAGGTACTATATCAAAGCCCTTCTCATTCTTAACCTCGATAGCAGCCTCCATAACCGCTCTTGTCTGCATTCTTGCAATTTCAGGATAGGTAACTGCAAGACGGCAGCCTCTGTGACCCATCATAGGGTTGAACTCATGCAGGGACTCACAGGTAGCCTTAACCTCTTCTACACTAAGACCCATTTCCTTGGCCAGTGCTGCAATATCATCATCGTTTGTAGGAACGAACTCATGCAACGGCGGATCCAGGAAACGAATAGTAACAGGTCTGCCCTCCATTACCTCATAGAGAGCCTTGAAGTCTCCCTTCTGGAAAGGAATCAGCTCGTTGAGGGCTGCTTCTCTTGCCTCAACTGTCTTGGACAGGATCATCTTTCTGATCTTAGGTATTCTGTCTTCCTCAAAGAACATATGCTCTGTACGGCAAAGACCAATACCCTCTGCACCGAACTTAATAGCGTTTGCTGCATCTGCAGGTGTATCTGCATTAGTTCTAACCTTAAGGGTTCTGATTTCATCAGCCCATGTCATAATTCTCTCGAAGTTACCGGTGATGGAAGCCTCCACTGTAGGAATGTCTCCAAGGTAGATATTACCTGTGGAACCGTCAAGGGAGATATAATCTCCTTCCTTAAT
>JAAZDK010000283.1 GCA_012512855.1 Clostridiales bacterium | reverse complement strand
CAATACATCATATGTTAAGGTTCTACGGGGTTATATTTTTGAAAGGGTACGAAGTGATGCCAGTTTCAATACATCATATGTTAAGGTTCTACCTTTTTTTGCTATGTAATGTGGTTGAAATGCACTTCGTTTCAATACATCATATGTTAAGGTTCTACATATGAGGGTTTTATAAGAGGTACTTACCTAAAAATGTTTCAATACATCATATGTTAAGGTTCTACCGGTTAAGGTTAGAGTGATGCTCGTCAACATACAAAGTTTCAATACATCATATGTTAAGGTTCTACTTTGTGTAGTCAAAATTTTTTATAGTAACCGCCCTGTAGTTTCAATACATCATATGTTAAGGTTCTACTGGAAGGAATTATTGAAACAAAAAATGGAATCAATGTTTCAATACATCATATGTTAAGGTTCTACTAGGTTATCAAAATTACTATAGACCGCCTCTTCCTTGTTTCAATACATCATATGTTAAGGTTCTACATAATTACAGTAGGTTGTTTTTTGCCTTTAAGCCTGTTTCAATACATCATATGTTAAGGTTCTACTATAAAATATTAATATAAAATTTTTAAAAAACTATGTTTCAATACATCATATGTTAAGGTTCTACTGTAACTTTGGATTGGTTGCTTAAAGATAATGATAAGTTTCAATACATCATATGTTAAGGTTCTACGCTTGAGCAATGCGGGGAAGAAATAGCGGCATTTGTGTTTCAATACATCATATGTTAAGGTTCTACCCACGTTTTTACTGGATTTATTAAATTATTATATTCTCAAAACAAGCCAAAATCAAGCATTTGCGAATTTTTTACCAAGTGTAGCCTTTCTATTAGCCAAAATGGCAAAAACATAGTATTTATAAGGCTTTGATGGCATTTTCGGCAGCAGTCGCCTGGGAAATTCTAAGTTAATTGGCAGAAAACAAATCATTCCTCACACAGCTCCCACTTTACAACATAAACCTCTCAATCACCTGGGCTACTCCGTCCTCTTCATTTGTGAGGGTAATATAATCCGCCACCTCTTTTACATCCTCGCTTGCATTAGTCATAGCCACCCCAAGACCGGCATTTTTAATCATCCGGACATCATTACCGGCATCACCCACAGCAATGACTTCATGCATCGGAATGCCTAATTTCTCTGCTATAATGGATACTCCAACTGATTTATCAACGCTTTTATTTAAAAACTCCAGGAAAATGTCCGCACTTCTGACAATCGTATATTTCTCCCTGGCCCAGTCGGGTATCTGAGATATTATATTATCCAGCTTTTTCGGATCATCAACGAACATAACCTTGATAATTTTTGTAGAAGGGTCAACATCACAAACAGGCCCTTCAATTACAGGACTGTTATTTATGCTTACTTCAACCCCTGTATATGGATTCATCATGGGAGTCAGCACACTGCCAAAGGTTATCGCATGTATATACACCCCCAGCTGCTTGCTGAGCTCATACAATTCCTTATATGAATCCAGGGATAAAGGTACATCAAATAAAATTTCATTACCCCTGGCACTTATCACAACTGCTCCGTTATAAACAATTACATAATTTTCGTCATCATATAAATCCAGCGCCTTTATATATGGCACTATACCATGATATGGCCTGCCTGTGGCCAGCACCACCTTTATACCCTTTTTCTTTAATTTAATAATATCCTCCCTGCATCTTGCTGATATTTCCTTACTGTCCTTCAGAAGTGTTCCGTCCAAATCTGTCACGAATAATTTATACATATCTGCACCCTTATCCTGTCCTAAAATATTAAGCGCTTCGAAAATATCACAAAATGCCGGAGAATGCAAGAAGCGGATCCGAATTTTTCGCCTCATTTCGGCTCAGTCAACCAATGCGTATTCCACCGCACCCTTAGCATGAATTAAGGTGGTATCAAAAACAGGGACTTCAGAATCCGCTTGTCCTACAAGCAAACCGATTTCAGTACAGCCCAGGATAATTCCCTTAGCTCCCTTACTGATTAAATCATTCATAATCCTAATAAACTCTTCCTTGGAGCTTTGTTTCATTTCACCCAGACAGAGCTCATTATAAATAACCCTGTTCACCACAGTCCGGTCCTCTGCGTCCGGAACGATTACCTTTATCCCTCCTTCTTCCAAACGTGCTTTATAAAAGTCCTCTTCCATGGTATATCTGGTACCCAAAAGACCAATAGTATGAATATTCAGCGCCAAAACCTTATCAGCAGTTACATCCGCTATATGTAATAATGGAATACCGATAGCAGCCTGAATCTGACCGGCTACTTTATGCATGGTATTTGTGCAGATCAGTATAAAGTCGGCTCCTGCCCTTTCTAGGCTCCTCGCTGCATCCGACAGAACAACAGCCGCCTTATCCCATTCGTTATTTCGCTGATAAATCTCAATTTCATCAAAATCCACACTATACATAATGCATTTTGCCGAATGCAGGGAACCTAATCTTGCTTTTACTTCCTCATTTATTATTCGATAATAGCTGGCTGAGGATTCCCAGCTCATTCCTCCAAGTAATCCTATAGTTTTCATATAAACCTCCTATGGTAACCTTAAGCGGATTCCATGACCAAAAAACAGAATCCGCTTATTTTTCTCTGTTATATGGATTTTACAAACTTTAACAGCTCAAATAAATAATATGAATCGTCTCACTCTACATAATAAATGATTCTATCACTCAAATCGTCAATTACCACTTCGGTTTTCCATTCAACATTACCGTCAAGTATATCCTTAACCGGGCAGCTGTCAATCCGCTCTTCCGTCTGGAAATATACTTTGCCGTCTATCACGTTGATGCTGTAGCATAGGTCTCCTGCATATTCATGAGAAAACTTAGCCAGCCTTGTTCCGTCAAGAGAATATATATATATTTGGGGTGCATTCTCCTCTTCAAAATAATATGAATGCATGTAGCAGTCTTTACTAACGTACAGATAGGTGCCGTCATACATGATATCATAAAAGCCAAAATAGCTGACATTTTCGTCGCCTGTCGCATTAATCAGCTCGCCTTCAAACTCCCTCGTTTTGCCGGTTAATGTATCATAAATCATTATGCCGCTGCGACCCTCGTCAAGTACCTTAATACTGTACCACAGCTCATCACCAACAAGAGCAATATTGTATATATTAATTGCTTTGCTGTTGTCAAGCCTGATTATTTCCTCGGTTTTGCCATCCTTAATGTTGTAACGTTTTATAACAGGACTTTTCGGTTCCCTGTCGGCGGAGCTATTATTTAAGATATAATATACATAATCACCTGCTGCCTTGATAGCTGTTATGCCCTCATCATATTCATAATATCTGTTTCGTTCATCAACAAGCTCATACTTCAGCTTTGCCAGATTAACCATATACATTCCGACAAGGCCATCATTTTCTGCATTCACAATATTATATGGAATGAATGCTTTTCCTCTTTGAATGAGAAATGTGCCGTTACTGAGAAAAAATTCGTCAAAGCCTTCAGGAATCTCCATGAGCTTTACCAGCCTGGTAAACTCCCTTCCGTCAAGATCTGCACGATACAGTGTCAAAGCATTACCATTTTCAATTCCCACTATGTAAAGTTTGTTATCGTATAAGGCAGTATACATTACTTCAATGTCCTTGTCGGTTGCGTTGCAGCTGCCATAGCCGTCATGGATGCATTCCTTCTTAGCGCAAAGAAATTCGGTTTCCCCTGTCTGCTTGTCATAATAGCGCAACGACAAGCTATCTCGGTTGCTGTTGTTGAAGTAATAGCCTTTATCTGTTTCCATGACAGGATTCAATAAGCGTCCACCCAGGTTGCTTTGTCCTGCATCAATTATTGCTACCCTGCCGCATCCGGCAAAGCCAAATAATATAACAGCTATCAGACATATTGCCACTGCTATTCTTTTCATAGAATGACCTCCGCAAGTTAGTAATTCAACTGCAATCATAAAATCAAAATAAAATCTTCATACGACCGCCTGAGCGAAAGCTTTTAATACCTTAGCCCATCAAAAGCTATTACTTAATTCCTCAATAACCAGCTCGGTTTCCCATTCAACTTTCCCCTCAAGAATATCCTGAATCGGGCAGCTGTCAATCAGCTTTTCCGTCTGAAAATAAACCTTGCCGTCTATCACGTTGATGCTGTAGCATTGGCCCGCATATTCAT
>JAAZDK010000282.1 GCA_012512855.1 Clostridiales bacterium | reverse complement strand
GCGATAAATAAAGCAATGCGATTGGCACTGAAGACCTTGTCCTATCAGGAATTGGATCTGAAAAGGAATTATAAATTAATGCGTCAGCTGACAAAGGCTGCACATCCTTATATCAAGCCGTTGTATCAAATCTGGGATCATAAGATATCACTTGATGACCATGATATTCCTGTTAGAATATTCCTTCCTTCCAATGACAATAGCTATGATAAGGCTTTGATTTTCTTCCATGGCGGAGGATGGGTTATTGGAGATATAGACAGCTACACGGCAGTTTGCTCAAATATGGCTAAGCAGACCGGTTGTCTGGTCATTTCCGTAGATTACCGTCTGGCACCGGAGTATCCTTTTCCTGCAGGCCTTATGGATTGCTATGCTGTCGCCAGAGAGGTTATTTTAAATTGCTCGCGGTTAAATTTAAATAAGGATAATATTTACCTGATAGGTGACAGCGCAGGCGGCAATCTGGCGGCAGCCGTGTCTCTGATGGCCAGGGACAGAAAAGAATTTATGCCAGCCGGACAGATATTGATTTATCCGTCTACGGCCAGTGATCACAGCGAGAATTCACCGTATCCATCGGTCAGGGAATTCGGTACGGATTACCTGCTGACAGCCAAACGCATCAATGACTATATGGAGCTGTATATCAGCAGCGGTGAGGATCTTAAAAATCCCTATCTGGCTCCGATTTTATGCGAGGATCTGTCAGGACAGCCAAGAACCCTTATTATTACAGCTGAATACGATCCATTGAGGGATGAAGCTGAAATCTACGGCAGAAGGCTGGCCCAGGCAGGAAATCAGGTGCAGGTATACAGGATGAAGGATGCCTTGCATGGATTCTTTTCCCTTCCGAAGCATTTTGTTCATGTAAAAAGGTCATATGAGTTAATAAATAAATTTTTAAATGAAGGAAAGTGAAATAGAACATCGCTTCTTTCCAAGGGGGACATTTTTCATATGAAAAAAAGAATGCCGGTTGAATGGACCAGGCTTGACAATGCAGCTAAAATATTTCCTCCAAATACAAATGAGAAGGACACGAAGGTGTTCCGCTTTGCATGTGAGCTTAAGGAGGATGTGGACAGGGATATCCTCCAGGTCGCACTTGACAATACGATGCTTCTTTTTCCCATGTACAATGTAATCATAAGAAGAGGTATCTTCTGGTATTATTTTGAGCACACTGAACTGAAGCCGGAGGTAACGGAAGAAAGCGAGCTCCCCTGCAGTGCATTGTATATTCCCAACCGTAAGAATTTGCTGTTTAGGGTGACCTATTATAAAAAAAGGATTAATCTGGAGATATATCATGCCCTAGCTGACGGAACAGGGGCTCTTGCCTTCCTGAAAACGCTGGTTTACTATTATATTACTATAAAGCATAAGGAAGACTTTGGAGATAAGCTGCCAAAGCTTGATTATGATGCCTCGTTTACACAAAAGATGGATGACAGCTTTTTGCGAAATTATGACGGAGATAAAAGGCTGGACAGAATCAGGCTGGGAAAGGCATATCATATTCAGGGACGACGCTCCATTGACAACAGGCTCAGGGTAATAGAGGGCTGCATGTCCGCAAGGCAGGTGCTTGAGCTTGCGCATAAATATGATACAACTCTTACCGTTTACCTGACAGCCCTGTTTATTAAGGCTATATATATGGACATGCCTGCCAGGGCCCGCAAGCTGCCGGTGGTCTTGTCGATACCGGTTAATCTTCGGAATTACTTTCCCTCCGTTACTGCCAGAAATTTTTTTGCTGCAATAAACATCGGATATGACTTTGGCAAAAATACGGATAAGCTGGAGGACATAATAAGCTCGGTGAAGGAGTCATTTACAAGGGAGCTCACGTCAGACAAGCTTAAACGTCATATTAACAAGCTTAGCGCCCTTGAGCACAATACCTTTATGCGGGTTGTACCTCTTGTAATAAAGGATTATGTACTGCGCTTTGCATCATATCTGGCGGACAGGGGAGTTACTGCTGCTTTATCAAATATCGGCAGAGTTACTGTTACTGAGGAACTGGCACCTTATATAAATTTGTTTGACTGCTTCACAAGCGTAAGAAGACCGCAGGCTTGCATGCTGTCCTTTAACGACAATCTGGTAGTAAGCTTTGCATCACCATTTACATCCACCGACATACAGAAGAATTTCTTCCGTATGCTTTCGGAAGCCGGTGTTGACATTACAATATCGTCTAATACCAAGCTGCAGTAAGGAGGCCTTCTGTTTTTATGTCCGGCTTGCAGCAAAGGTAAGAAGCGGCGCCGGAACGGACGAATAAAGATTATGCAGAAAGGCAAGGTTGTAAATATGCAATATTGCGATAAATGCAGGGTCCATTTGCGGGGAAGCCAAAAATTCTGTCCCCTGTGTGGCGGAATAGTGTCGGAGAATGATGACGCAAGCGAAGAGGTTTTTCCTGTCATCCCCACCATATATCAGGAATTTAATCTGTTTATCCGTCTGATGATTTTGATATCTATCATTGTCATAGTGATCAGCTTTGCCGTAAACTTTATTTTTACAAGAGAATCCCGCTGGTCGCTGATGGTGGCGGCTGCTGTTGCCTGCATGTGGGTCAGTCTCTTTTTTATAATCCGTAAAAAGAACAATATACCTAAAACTATTGTGTGGCAGGTTGTGATACTGAGTATTCTGTCGGTATTGTGGGACCGTTCGATGGGATGGATAGGCTGGTCGCTCGACTATGTAATACCGGCCATCTGTGTGGGAGCCATGATAGTCATGGCTGTCAGCGCCAAGCTGCTGAAAATCGGAGTTCAGGATTTGATAATTTACATGTTTGTGGACGGTATTTTTGGTTTTGTGCCGATAATATTTATACTTCTGGGCAAGCTGAGTGTTACATTTCCATCCGTAATATGCGTGGCGGCAAGTGCCATAAGCCTGTCTGCCCTGATAATTTTTCAGGGGGATAATATAAAGGCTGAATTAAAACGACGCATGCATATATAAATCAATACAGGAAAGGAATATATCTATGAGTACATTTGTTTTAAAAATAATTGCTGTAATATCAATGCTGGTTGACCATGTGGGGGCAATTTTTATTTCACCCTCTGAGTATCCATATGTATTTCTTGTACTTAGAAGTATAGGGCGGCTTGCCTTACCTATTTTTTTATTTCTTTTGGTGGAGGGCTTTTACCGTACCTCCAATTATCGCAAATATCTAACCAGAATGGGAATATTTGCACTGATATCCGAGATACCCTTTGATTTAGCCCTTTATGAGTATCATTATGCAACAGACTTTTTCTCAGATTTTTCCGCCGTCTTTGCAGGTGGTTATCAGGATGATAAATTAGGAAAGCTGCTGAGCAATCTATTCTCATATCAGAATGTATTTGTCACCCTCTTCTTTGGTTTGCTGCTCCTTAATCTAATGAGGGATGTTGAAAAGAAATATGCCAGCAATATGGCTATTGTAAATCTGATAAACGGCCTGCTGACCATAGGCTTTTGCCTGCTGACATCACTATTCAGAGGGGATTATAGTATCGCAAGCATTTTGATGCTGGTGGCCTTCTATCTCTTCCGCGGCAACAAGCTGTTGATTGGTGTAGCCCTTTTTATTGTAAACGGAACCATAGTGGGCAATCTGGCATCGGATAATCTGCTGTATGTTATTCCTGTGCTCTCTACCCTGGCTATAGTACCTATTGCCTTTTACAACGGAGAAAAGGGCAAAGATATAAAGTATTTCTTTTATATCTTTTACCCTCTCCATTTAATGCTGTTATTTGTAATCAGTCTTTTTATTCGATAGGATTATGCCTGTTCTCGGAATTATCAGAATGCCGGCTATCCGAATCCTCCTTTGACATCATACGTATGTTTTCGCCATTGGCAAAGGGCTTTTCAGGAAAATAAAATCTCATATCCATTTCATGTACACTGTTAGAGGAAGGAAAACGATAGTAATTCTTTTTGGAAGGTTCGAAGTACATAACCGCCTCTTTTCCGCGCTGCAAAATTTTGTATTACAGCGAATGGCCGCAGCGCCGGCACATTCCTGCAAAAGGATATGGTTGTGTACTGTTGCTTCTGATAATTTCATTATTATTGTTTATCAAAATGCATCCGGCTATACCAGGAAAAATGATTTAAAAAGTGC
>JAAZDK010000281.1 GCA_012512855.1 Clostridiales bacterium | reverse complement strand
TATATATAATACTATTTTACAATAGATGGTAATATATTTCAACATTATTTTCCATGTTTTGTAATAGTTTTACGTGGAAAAATTTAACGTTATGGTTTATTTTTACTTTTCTTTTCGAAAGCCGTCGCTTTTACACTGTTCATATCACTGCTATTAAATATAAACAGTAATCCCATAAAAATTCAAATAAATTGTCTTGACAATAGACACAATTCATTGTAATATAATAAATGCCGAGCAGGCAAATCAATAACTAGGGGTATAGTTCAGCTGGTAGAATAACGGTCTCCAAAACCGCAGGTCGTGGGTTCGAATCCTACTGCCCCTGGAAAAGCGTCTGAAGACGCAAAAAAACCTTGTAACCTATTGGTTACAGGGTTTTTTCTTATGATAATTTGCTGTAAATCTAAGCAGTTAACAATAATCAACAGGCTTTTCTACATAGCTCAAAAACGTCCTTTATTTATTTTCTAAAATCAAGTATACTATTATTAATTTCTGTAAATATTTCCACGATAATATTATCATATGCTGCACAAAAGCCTTGCAGCATTTTTACCGGTGACAGGCAATTTAGATATCTGCAGACAGGGGGTGCGGACTTGAGCCGCGAAGCAAATAAAAATGACCATAGTGATGAACTATATACCATCACTCTTTCCGATCAGGCGGAAACAGGGGAAAAGATACCTGAGCGAATTTATGCCTCTGAAAAAATTGAATATAAAAAGCAAGAATATGTAAAAGCCAAGCCGCAGGAAAGCCCTGTTTTCATATCAAGAGAGCAAAAAAAGCAAGACTTTTACGCCAGGCATGGACTTCCTCCGGTACTTACCAGTTCAGCCCTAATTGCAAGACAGGCTTATTATAAGCCACCCGTATTGCAAAATCCCCCAAACAGAAAAAGCTTCATTGAGCAAGCCCGTGAATATGCAGATAAAAGCCACGAAAAGACAGACCACATTCCCTTTATGTGCTACTGGCCCAGTTATGAGTACATGAGCCAGGCGCAGCTAAACTGGTATTTTTACATGCGAAGCTGCATACGCAAGCATGAATACATCGATACGGATTTATCCTATCTCTTTTTATATATTTATGAGCTTATCAATCAGGTCGGAACCGGCAGCCCTGAGGACGGTCTTGAAAGGCTGATTGACCTCTGGATCAATTATCGCAGCCGCTATAGCAAGCTGGATCGCTACCTGACCGAATGGGTAGGCGATTATATAAGCTTGTACAAGTGCGATGCTGAGAAAGCCTTTGAGCGGCTGAAGGCGGAAGGCCTGTTCCTTTTGATGCCGACTGATATGCTGGCTGATTATTATTTCAGCAAGAGCCAGGTACTGCCGATCGAACTGATATCCCGCTTTTCCGATTACAAAATATATGAAAGTGAATTTATAAAGGGTGAACACGGCAATCTCTTTACCGACCATCTGGTAAGCCTGGTTAATGATATTCGCGAGCATATGAACAAAATAAACCCGGGGAGCTTTGAAAAACGGGAGCTGCTTATTTTATCCGCACGTCAACACAAAAGGCTTCCCTTTCAGAGGGCGCTTTTTCATAACCCGGATAACATACGCATAGAATCCTGCCTTCCATATGAACAGCATAAGCCCTTGCGCATTTTCATAACAGCCATCATTAAGGAATTTGAAAATCAGCTGCGAAAGCTTACCAATTACAGAGGCCGTCTTCGTCCTGACAGTCTGCCGGAGGATATAAAAAAATTATGCATAAAGCATGCAAATAACGCATTTAACGGTCTGCAGCCTGAGAAAAAGGTCGAGATTAAAATTGATCGCAATAAGCTGCTGGAATTGATGCAGGATTCGGATGAAGTGCGCAGAAGGCTTATTGAAGGCAATGATGAATATGATGACTTTATGCCTGCAGACTCCGACAGCAGTGCTGAAGCAGCTTCATATGGACAGTTGGATATAGCTAAATCTGATATGATTGTCGAGCATAAGACACAAAGGGAAGCATATGACAAAGAAGCTGAAAATGACACAGCTGAAATATGCATTAAGCAAACGGAGCATAATGGAGCAGGTAAAGACATAACTCAAGCTAATACCGTCATACCTCAGGCAGATAATGCCTTGGCTCAAAGCAATATAGTTATGCCTTCGGCAAATAAAAGCTCTACTACGGAAAATGTCAACCTGCGTTCTGCAAATGATATGCCCTCAGCATATGATACCACGGCTGATGACAATCCGGCAAATCTCGGCACTCAACCGGACGGCAGCAGCTCCTTCAGATCAAGACTAACCGAGCTGCAGCAGAATATCCTGGATTATCTGACAGCGCACGGTCTTAGCAGCAGCACAGCTGAGCTTTCTGCCGCTTTCCCGGGGATTTTCGTCGGAGTTGAAATAGATAAGATAAATGATATCGCCCTTGAAGAAATCGGTGATTTGCTGATATGCCTTGAAGGTGAACGCTGGTTTATAATCGAGGATTATATTGATGAAATCTGATCCAGCCCATTGTATATGATTTATCAGGATTTGCTTAAGCAATATTCCAATCTCCTGAAATAAATGCTTATTAAACTCAGGACAGATTTCCACAGAATCCCCAATGCCGGAGCAAATGCCGGTAAGCTATAACATAGAAAAGGTTGGTAATGCACATGGAAAATGTAAAGATACCCAAACGAATATCCACAGCCCTGTTGAATTCATTAAGCTCCGGTGTTACACCACGGCTTGGCATCGAGCATATTGCGGTTGGCAGGAAAAGAGAAATCGAAACCCTGCTGGGCGATCTGGAAAACCTTGCCCAGGGCGGCTCAGTATTTCGCTTTATTGTAGGCCGTTACGGCAGCGGCAAAAGCTTCCTGCTTCAAATCATACGCAATTATGCCATAGATCGGGGTTATATAGTGGCAGATGCCGATCTGTCACCCGAGCGTAAATTAATCGGTGGCAATAACAGCGGACTGGCTACCTATCGCGAGCTTCTCCGCAATATGTCCTCCAAGGTACGGCCGGATGGCGGTGCCTTATCGGCATTGCTGGATAAATGGATTGACAGCAAGCGTATCAGCCTAATTGCTGAAAATGTGCCTGAAGAAGAAATCCCGGCTAAGCTGGAGCAGCGTATTCTTCTTGATATAGCCTCAACCGAGGAATTTGTCCACGGCTATGATTTTTCCAAGGTCTTGCAGGCTTATTGGCGGGGCTTTTATCTTGGTAATGATGATTTAAAGAATGCTGCAATGAAATGGCTGAGGGGTGAATACACCACAAAGGCCGATGCCTATGCCGAGCTTGGTGTTCGTACCATAATTACTGATGATAGCTGGTTTGACTATATTAAGCTGATATCTGCATTTGTGACTGTGGTAGGCTACAAGGGCTTTGTCATGCTGCTGGATGAGGGTGTTAATCTGTACAAAATCAGCAACACCGTATCCCGCAACAATAATTACGAGAAGCTTCTTAATATGTTCAATGACACAATGCAGGGCAAGGTTAGAGGCCTAAGCATTTACCTCTGCGGCACCCCGCAGTTTGTAGAGGATATGCGCAGGGGACTATTTAGCTATGAAGCCCTCAGGACCCGCCTTGCCGGCAGCCGCTTTTTAAAGGATGGCATCCAGGACATGCAGGGCCCCCTGATTTATCTTGAAAAGCTGACCCATGAGGAGCTTTATCTGCTTCTTCAGCGGGTTGCCGAGGTCCACAGGGTCCATTACGGATATGCAAAGACAATATCAGATGAGGAATTAATTGCCTTTATGCAGATTGTAGCTAACCGCCTGGGAGCGGACGAGCTGTTGACCCCCAGAGAGGTATTGAGGGATTTTGTCAGCATATTAAATGTAATATATCAAAATCCGGAGATAAGCTTTATCTCCCTGCTGGGCGATGACATATTAAAGGTCTCACAAATAAATTCGGATGAGGCAAACGATAATGATACGGATGAGGCGGTGGAATTTACCTTATGAGCGGAACCTTTGGGCGACTGGCCCCTTTTATACAGGAATACATCTATACCCACCGCTGGGATGAGCTTAGGGAAATACAGGTGGAGGCCTGTAAGGTGATTTTCGATACGGATAATCATCTGCTGCTGGCTTCACCAACAGCCTCCGGCAAAACCGAGGCTGCCTTTTTGCCTGTACTGACAGACATAACAAGCAAGCCCTCCTCTTCCATTGCCGTTTTATACATTGCCCCTCTTAAAGCCCTTATAAATGATCAATTTGTTCGACTGAACGATCTCTTGAAGGAGGCCGATATACCTGTATGGCATTGGCACGGGGATGTATCTCCCACACATAAAAAGCGAATGCTTAATAACCCCTCGGGCATTCTGCAGATTACCCCGGAATCGCTGGAAAATATGCTTCTGAATAAGGGTAATGAGCTGATGCGGCTCTTCCATGACCTGCGCTATGTAATTATTGATGAGGTGCACAGCTTTATGGGCTCCGACAGGGGGATGCAGATTCTTTGCCAGCTGGAACGGCTGCACTGGCATACTAGAGTACAGCCACGCCGCATTGGCCTGTCTGCTACCCTGGGGGATTATACCCTTGCAGAAAAATGGCTGGCATCCGGCACCGACCGTAAGGTCAGCACTCCGACAGTTAATATGGGCAGCAAAACCATACGGCTGGCAGTTGAGCATTTTTATGATTCACAGGAAGCAGAAAATGATGATGAAAATGAAGAAGCCGGCAAGCCTGAGAAGGATGAAAATGCAGCTGACGAAACGGAGCTGACAAACAAAGCCAGTGCCTTTTGGGAGTATTTATACGAACGAACTCTTAATAAAAAATGCATCGTCTTCACCAATCTGAGAAACGATGCCGAGATGGTAATCGCCATGCTACGCCAGATAGCCGAGCTGCGCGGTCAGCCGGACATTTATCATGTTCACCATGGCAGTATTAGCGCAGCCCTGCGGGAAAGCGCAGAAATGGATATGAAGGAAAGCGCCGGACCGGTTGTGATAGCCGCTACCCTTACCCTGGAGTTGGGAATTGATATCGGGCAGCTGGAATCTGTCTTTCAAATCAATGCGCCAAACTCTGTTTCAAGCTTTCTGCAAAGGCTTGGCCGGTCGGGAAGACGTGGAAATGCGGCCGAAATGTGGTTTTTATGCAATGAGCAGCTCCCCTCCGGTGTTCCGCTGCCACCACAGCAAATGCCCTGGAGGCTTTTACAGGCCATTGCCGTAATCCAGCTGTATCTGGAGGAGCGCTGGGTTGAGGCCCCCCAAATGCTTAATTATCCATTAAGTCTCTTATATCATCAGACAATGAGCATAGTGGCAAGCTACGGCGAAATGAGCCCGAAGGCACTTTGTGACAAGGTACTCGGCATGGCCCCCTTTGCCCGGATTAGCCAGGAGGACTACCTGCTTTTATTAAATCATTTGATTGAAATAGGCCATTTGCAGCATATGGAGGACGGTGGCCTTATCATTGGGCTTGAAGGTGAAAAGCTGGTTAACAGCTTCCGGTTTTTGGCCGTATTTGCCGATGATGAAAATGAATACACAATTATTGCCGATTCAAGGCCAATAGGAAAAATCGAAAATCCCCCGCCGCCCGGGGAGCGCCTGACCCTTGCCGGCCGAACCTGGGAGGTAACGGAGCTTGATAACAAACGCAAAATCATATTTGTCACCAGGGTCAGAGGCAAGGTGCAGACCTACTGGAAGGGAGGCGGCTACAATATAAATGATCGCATACTTGAAAAGATGCGCCAGGTATTGAAATGCCAGAGCGAATATCCTTATCTGAGGAAGAATGCCAAAACAAGGCTGGCTGAGGCCCGCTTCCTCTGCGGCCATTCAGGCCTTGCTGATTATAATATCGTAAGCCTTGGCGGAAGAACTGTGTGTATTCTACCATGGTGCGGCTCTATTGATTTTTATACCATACTGTATCTGTTGCGCAAATATATGGGAGATCGGATTGATACACGAAGCGTCGGCGGCTGGAGCCCGTATTTTATCACAGCCAAGCTGGCAAAGGGCTCTGTCCGGGATCTGCTGGAGGACTTTAGGGCCTTGCTTAAACAGCCCCTGCAAATCCTTGAGGACATGACGGATGCGGATCTGGCTGATTTGAAGGCACATTATGAATACAAACCACCCAAATATGATGCCTTTATTCCCTTTGAGCTGAAGAAAAAGGCGGTCTGTGTGGATTACATCGATTTGGACAGAATCGCAAAAAGGGTAGAAGCATGGAAATGCGGCTTTCTGCCATTTAATGATGCAAATTCTTAATATGTGAAAAGGAAAGAGGCTCGGGGTTACTATGCAAAAAAGTGCTTTTTCGCGTCTTTCACCCTTTATAAAGGAATATATATATAAGCATAACTGGGATGGCCTGCGTCCCATACAGGAGGAGGCCTGTCGGGTTATTTTTGATACGGACGACCATCTTATTCTTGCCTCCGGTACGGCAACAGGCAAAACAGAAGCTGCCTTCCTGCCGATTTTAACCTTACTGGAAAAGGACCCGCCATCCTCCGTGGGCGTAATATATATCGCTCCCATGAAGGCATTAATCAATGATCAATTTTATCGTTTGACGGATCTGATGGAGGAGTCGGGTATCCCCCTCTGTCATTGGCATGGGGATGTGCCCCAAAGCAAGAAGGCTAAATTCCTGAAAAACCCTGGCGGAGTACTGCAAATCACACCGGAATCCCTTGAAGCCATGCTGATTAGCCGGGTGCATGATCTGGTCAGAATTTTCGGAGATCTTCGCTTCGTTGTTATTGATGAAATGCATGCCTTCATGAGTTCCGAGCGGGGCCTGCAGCTTTTATGCCAGCTAAGCAGGCTGCAGCGCTATATAAACAGGGAGCCCCGGCGAATTGGCCTGTCTGCCACTCTCGGGGATTATGAGCTGCCGGCTGCCTGGCTTAGTGCAGGGACAAGCAAAAATGTTGCAATACCACAGACAGCTGCAGGCGGCCAGAAAATTCGCCTGTCGGTGGAGCATTTTAATAAGGAATTCTTTGACTCTGATAAAAACCTGTTTGAACATCCCGCCTCCCAATATATCTACGAACGCACACTTAATAAAAAGGCGATTATATTTGGAAACGGAAGGCCGGGACCGGATGCGGCCATAGTGGCCATGCGATATCTTGCCCGAAAATATGGCACACCGGACATTTACCATGTTCACCATGGCGCCATATCCTCTACTTTAAGGGAAGCCGCCGAGCAGGATATGAAAAACTCGGAGGGGCCGGTGGTAATAGGAGCCACCGTTACAATGGAGCTGGGAATTGATATAGGAAGGCTTGAGAGGGTATTTCAGCTGGGCTCACCTATTTCGGTAGCCAGCTTTGTTCAACGCCTTGGCCGTACCGGTCGCAGGGGTGAGCCAGCTGAAATGTGGTTTGTCAACTGTGAGCGTCCTCCAGCTGAAAATGACCTGCCTTTGGCACAGATCCCCTGGTATCTTCTGAAGACAATCGCAATAATACAGCTGTATCTGGAGGAGCGCTTCATTGAACCGCCTTATATACTGAAGTATTCGATGAGCATGCTATTTCACCAGATAATGAGCGTTACCGCCGCCGCAGGGGAAATCAGCATATCTGCATTAATTGATACGATTACCAGCCTCCCCCCTTTTTACAATGTGGAAGCTGAAGATATATTGTACTTAATATATGACCTGATTGAAAATGATTATCTCCAGCCTATGGAGCAGGGGGGCCTGATTATTGGCCTGGAAGGGGAAAAAATAATAAACAACTATGAATTCTACGCAGTATTTCCCAGTGAAGAGGAATGGATTGTCATGCACGAAAGTGAAAAAATCGGGCATGTGGAGGAAATACACTATGCGGGAGAGGAAATTACAGTGGCCGGCTTCAATTGGCTTGTAATCGGGGTTGATCCCAAGCGTCTGAATATTTTTGTAAAGCCAATGCCTGAAAATCTCAGATATTACTGGCCCGGAGACAGAGCCTTAACCCATGACCGTATACTTCAGCGTATTAAAGGAGTGCTGGCTGAAGACACAATTTACCCCTATCTTGGGCCAAACGCGGCAGAAAGGCTGCAGCAGGCCCGGGAATTGGCTCAAAAATACGGTTTAGACAAATACAATCTGATCAATCTTGATAAAGGCCTGGTAGGAATCCTTCCATGGATGGGACACAGAAACTTCAGAACCCTGCAAAACATCCTGAGCCATTATATGAAAGTTGACGGAGCTGCAAGGCAGATCGGCGCGCGGGAAAGCTTTTATATGGCACTGGACAGCGGCAGGCATACTGCGGCTGAAATGCTTGATTTAATTAAGGATGTGTTCAAAAAGGAAATAAATCCCTATGATTTTATACACGAAGAAGGAATACGGGCGGAAAAGAAAAAATATGAATACAAGGTACCCAAGTATGACTGTTATATTCCGGATAAGCTGCTAAAAAAGCAGGTTATAATGGACTATATTGACATAGCCTTCGTCAGGGAGCAGGTAACCGGCTGGACGGCATCTGATTAATAATATGGGCTGTACTGCAAGCCTGATTAAGTCTTAGTCAGCTACAATTTCTCAAATTATAGTTTTATCGTGGGATTAAATCATTAGTTTAAATCATGGTGTTATTACCGCTTTTCTTTGTCCAAAATCAACCGATATCTTTTGTCCACAGATTACCGGAATTGCTGCCGGCTGAGAGCTTTTGT
>JAAZDK010000028.1 GCA_012512855.1 Clostridiales bacterium | reverse complement strand
TATTCAAAATTGTCATTATTTTTGGATAATATATCAATCGCTTCGGTATAGGTGATATGTCCGAATTCGGAATTTGCCACATGCTGCAGCCTTTCAATAAGTCCATTGTCAATATACTGGTTCAGGAAATTCAGTTCCACAGGAGCATGCTCAAGAACATAATTAATAATATATTTTAGCATACCTTCCGCTACAGCCATGTTATCCTGAAGATCCGCAAATGCCATCTCGGGCTCTATCATCCAGAACTCGGCAGCATGTCGGGTGGTGTTGGAGTTCTCCGCCCTGAAGGTTGGTCCGAAGGTATAAATGTTTTTGAAAGCCATAGCATAAGCCTCACCGTTAAGCTGGCCACTTACGGTAAGATTTGTAGACTTGCCGAAAAAGTCCTGGCTGAAGTCTACCTTGCCGTCAGCAGTTTTAGGAAGATTGTCAAGATCAAGGGTTGTTACCCTGAACATCTCACCTGCACCTTCGCAGTCGCTGCCGGTAATGATCGGGGTATGCACATATACAAAATCTCTTTCCTGAAAATATTTATGAATTGCATAAGCAATCAGAGAACGAATACGGAATACTGCCTGGAAGGTATTGGTCCTTGCCCTCAGATGTGTCAGAGTACGAAGATACTCCAGAGTGTGCCGCTTCTTCTGAAGAGGATAATCCGCGGTGGAAGGACCTTCTATGGTTATTTCAGTCGCCTGGATTTCAAATGGCTGCTTGGCCTGTGGAGTTGCCACCAGTTCTCCTCTGACTATAATGGCCGAGCCCACATGCAATTTTGAAACTGCTGTAAAGTTATCCAGATTATCGTGATAAACAACCTGAAGAGGTTCAAAATAGGTTCCGTCATTCATTACTATAAAGCCAAAGGTCTTGGAATCTCTGACGCTTCTGACCCAGCCGCCTACACTGACCTCCTTGCCGAAATACTTCTCTCTGTTCCGGTATAATTCTCTAATATCAAGCAATTCCATACTAATAAACTCCTTTGTCTATTAAAATTATTTATATTCAATTCATTATATCACAAGTTAATCTTATTACAAGTAATATCTTAACGCCATAAGGCCTCATCAAGGTTTATCGTGAAAGGGCAGACAGCCGCTGCCACCTGCAGATCTGACCTTGTGTCATTGCATTCCCGATAAGGCTTCTATTACTGACTTTCTGCTTCTGGCTTTGCATTCAATAAAATTTTCAGCTTCATTTATATAGCCCAGATAATGGGCATCCGAATCACTGATAATCCGGCATCCTATCAGATACGGATGAAGTGCAGCAAGCTCCTGATATCTTTCAAGGCTGGCCAGCTCGGCTGTCTTAAAGCGGGCCTGATCTGGAATAAAGCCCAGATTATAAAGCAAGCTGTTGGAGTTTTTATCTATATGAGCCGGAATATATATGCCGGAAAACTCCTCCATCAGCTTGTCCAGTTCATCAAAGGCTATATTGCTTGCATTAATCAGCAAATATGGCTCGGTAGCTGTCAGATTGTCATCTGCATCATATATTTCCTGTGAGCCAAATATCTGCTCATTATTAGGCACCTTTATCAGTTTGTCATATACATAAGCATCAAATTCCATTGCAGCAGGCAGCTCCGAAAACAGGCAGAGTACATGTACCTCTTCCCTTGTGGTAAGCTCCATGCCCGGAATGGCTATAATATCGTATTCATCCGCCCATTTTAACACCGAAGGGCAATTCCTGCAGGAGTTGTGATCAGTTACAGCAATAACATCCAGATTTTTAAGCTTAGCCATAGCAACTATATTGGCAGGTGTCATATCCTTATCGCCGCAGGGAGACAGACAGGAATGGATATGCAAATCGTATGCAAGTCTAGGCATTAAGCGCCTTATATATGGCTAATGCAGCATCAAAAACCGGAAGCTCTGTTTCAAATACGGTAATGCCCTGCTCCCTGGCCTTTGCCAGCCCGTTAACATCCAAATGGCAGCCTTCGGCCAGGATTATACAGGAGGCATCAGCAAGCGATGCTACAGCCAGTGTATTAATATTGCTCATTACAGTAACCCATGCCGACCCTGCAGGCATTTTCCCCATGGCAATGCTGAGCAGATCACAGCAATATACAGCTGAAATCTCCCTTTCTGTATTATTGCCATCATTTACAAGCTTAAAAAGCTCCAACTGAATTAAATCACTAATCTTCATTTTATTTCCCCGTTTCTTCCTTGGTTAAGGCTATTTTTTGCTGTCAGGCTTTGAATCCAGCATCGACAGTTCATTGTATATCTTATGGATATAATTTCTCAGGATATGTATGCAGTCGGATTCCAGTGCTTCACCCCTGACAATATCCTCCGCCAGTGCCTTGCAGGTGGGTGCTCCGCAGGAACCGCAGTCCAGCCCCGGAAACCTTTGGCACAGCTCCTTAACCCGTGATATGTTTTCAATACTTTCCTTTATATTCTTGCCCATCCGCAATACCGGTTCATATATTACCTGCCCGGTCCAGAAGGCAATATCCGGGCTGTCATTATTAAGATGATTGCATGCCACCGGAAGATACTTTCTAAGCCTCAACAGCTTTACCTTTGCCAGATAAGGATTTTCAACAGTCAGCACTCCGCCGACACAGCCACCGGCACAGGCATTCAACTCAATGAACTCCAGATAATCAAACTTCTGATCCTCCAGATCCTCCAAAACCTTTATGACATTTTCTATTCCATCCGCTGCCAGATAATTATCCGTCAGAAGGCTGGAGGCTTCACCACCCGTACTGCCCCATCCGATTCCGATGCGGCCCGATTTGCTCAGCTCCTCGACACAGTCAACAGATTTTTTCATATATGACAGCATGGTGGGATAGATATCCTTTATTGCCAGGACCCCGTCTATTTCACTATGCTCTATTCCAATAGGCACTCTTGAGGCAGATACCTTGGCTGGACATGGAGAGATAAAAATAATACCGATCTCTTCTCTTGAGAGGCCGGTCTTTTGCATCGCCCTATCTTTAGCCAATGAAGCGGCCAAATCAACCGGTGCACAGATCGGTAGCAAATGCTCTATTAAGTTTGGAAAACGAATTTGAATAAGTCTTACAACCGTAGGACAGGCCGTACTTATGATAGGCCACTTTTCCTTATGCTCGGCTACATATTTTCTGGATATCTCCGATATCAGCTCCGCTGCGGCACTCACCTCAAATACATCGTCAAAGCCCATCATTTTAAGGGCGGTAAGAACTATGTTTACGTCCTCCAGATGATTAAACTGTCCGTATAATGAAGGAGCCGGCAGGGCAACCGTATATTTGAAGCGCTTTAATATATCGGGCGTATCATAAGTAGCCTCCTTGGCATGGTGGGGACATATCCTTATGCACTCTCCGCAATCAATGCACAGCTCCTTGTTTATTACAGCCTTTTTGTTTCTTACACGTATTGCCTGCGTCGGACACCGCTTTATGCAGTTTGTACAACCCATGCATAATTCTTCCTTCAACCATACCGAATTGTAAAACTTATTCATTATGCATCCCCCAAATCAGCCGTATATAAGCTGTCTGTAAACAATAGGTTTACTTTGAGGTTATGTAGGTACCCTGGCAGCTTACACTTTTACGGTATCATTTTTATTGTATTTTTACTTTCATAGTAACGGTAGTGCCTAGACCGACAGTGCTGTCTATTTTAAGCTCATCAGTATATTTTTTCATATTGGGCAGGCCCATTCCTGCTCCAAAGCCCAGATTGCGGATATTATCCGGTGCTGTTGAATAGCCGGCCTGCATGGCCAACTCGATATCCTCAATCCCCGGTCCATGATCCGTCAGCTTCATGTTTATTTCCTCGGGAGATATAACCACCTCTATTTCACCGCCACCTGCATGAATAACCATATTGATCTCGCCTTCATACATGGCTATTGCTACCTTTCTCTCAATCTCAGGCGGAACTCCCATTTGCTTCAAATAGCTTTTCAGGTTGCTGGATGCCTCGCCTGCTCTGGTACAGTCATCTCCCGGAACATCATATGTCAATACTATGGAATCCTTATTCATTTATAATCC
>JAAZDK010000003.1 GCA_012512855.1 Clostridiales bacterium | reverse complement strand
GCCACGGATCTGGGCAAATATGACGACTATGTGCTTTCCAAGCTGGAATCCAGTGACCTTTTGTATGTGGAAGCTAATCATGACGTCAACATGCTTATGGTTGGCAAATATCCGTACTTTTTGAAGCAAAGGATATTAGGCGACAAGGGCCATCTTTCCAATGACACCTCGGCTGACATGATAAGCAAGCTAATCCACCCGAATCTGAAGAATATAATACTGGCGCATCTTAGCAAGGAAAACAACTATGAAGAGCTGGCATATGAGACCGTCTGCTGTGAGCTGATAAACAGGGGGAGAAGCTTTCCGGCTGAAAATATCAGTGTTGCCCACAGGGACAGGATATCGGAGCTTGTGTTCATATAATATATAAATATGCAGGGTATCAGGAGGATAATTTGATGAAAAGAACGGTTATTACAGTGGTTGGAAAGGATTCGGTAGGTATCATAGCCAGGGTTTGTACCTATCTTGCCAACAACAATATTAATATTCTTGACATTTCCCAGACTATCGTACAGGGCTTCTTTAATATGATGATGATAGTGGATATGTCGGGAGCCAGCAAGGATTTTGAAAAGATCGCCGATGAGCTGGAGCAGGTGGGTGCTGAGATCGGTGTAATTATAAAGGCCCAGCATGAGGATATCTTTAATATGATGCACAGAATATAGCATTCAATAGCAGCATTATCGTAGCGGAATTATAATATAGATTGTTATTGCAAATTAATACAGAATATTGATTACATATTATATAGAAATGAATTTCTGATGAAATTCATTTTTGTCTTATATCAGTATCATCGTATAGGAATAGGAAATTGCTCCGAATTTCTTATACAATTTGGAGGTATTTATAGATGATTAATATTAATGAGGTTATTGAAACCAATAAGATGATTGAGCAGGAGAAGCTTGATGTCAGAACCATCACTCTTGGCATCAGCCTGCTGGACTGCGCAGACTCTAACCTAGATGAGCTGAACAGAAAAATTTATGACAAGATTACAAGAATAGCCAGCAATCTGGTGTCTACTGGCAACAGGATTCAAAAGGAATATGGTATACCGATTGTAAATAAAAGAATAGCAGTAACACCGATAGCGCTGGTGGGAGCGGCTGCCTGCAAAAGCGTGGAGGATTATGTAAGTATAGCCAAAACCCTTGATAAGGCGGCAGTTGCTGTAGGAGTCAATTTTATCGGAGGCTATTCAGCCCTTGTCAGCAAAGCCATGACGGAAAGCGACCGCCTGCTGATAGAGTCTATACCTATGGCCCTTAGCCAGACGGAGCGTGTCTGCAGTTCAGTAAATGTAGGCTCCACCAAAACAGGTATTGATATGAATGCGGTAAAGCTTCTGGGGGAGATAATACTTAAGACAGCCGAAGCGACAAAGGACAGGGACTGCATAGGATGTGCAAAGCTGGTGGTTTTCTGCAATGCACCTGATGACAATCCCTTTATGGCCGGAGCCTTTCATGGGGTGACGGAAGGAGATGCTGTAATCAATGTAGGTGTCAGCGGACCGGGGGTAGTTAAAAAGGCTTTGGAGTCAGTCCGTGGAGCGGATTTTGAAACCCTGTGCGAAACTATAAAGAAGACCGCCTTCAAAATAACCCGTGTAGGCCAGCTGGTGGCCAGGGAAGCATCAAGGCTTATGAATATACCATTTGGAATTATAGATTTGTCCTTAGCGCCAACTCCTGCAATAGGAGACAGTGTGGCGGAGATTCTTAAGGAGATCGGGCTTGAGGAGGTCGGCGCTCCTGGTACGACAGCCGCGCTGGCTCTGTTAAATGATCAGGTTAAAAAGGGCGGCGTAATGGCTTCCTCTTATGTAGGAGGCTTAAGCGGAGCCTTCATTCCGGTAAGTGAGGATCAGGGCATGATTGATTCGGTTGAAGCGGGTGCGCTGACACTGGAGAAGCTTGAAGCAATGACCTGTGTATGCTCCGTAGGTCTTGATATGATAGCTATACCCGGAGATACCAAGGCAACAACCATATCAGGTATTATTGCAGATGAGATGGCTATAGGTATGGTAAACCAGAAAACCACTGCAGTCCGGATAATACCCGCCATAGGCAAGAAGGCCGGTGAACGCGTGGAATTTGGCGGCCTTTTGGGCTATGCACCGGTTATGAGCATAAACCGCTTTGATTGCGGGGATTTTATAAACAGAGGCGGCAGAATTCCTGCACCGATACACAGCTTCAAGAATTAAGAGAAACTAATATTATC
Source organism: Clostridiales bacterium (assembly GCA_012512855.1). Classification (GTDB taxonomy): domain Bacteria; phylum Bacillota; class Clostridia; order Lachnospirales; family Lachnospiraceae; genus Mobilitalea. The sequence continues at coordinate 7,586 of JAAZDK010000003.1, read as the reverse complement.
AATAAATTTGTTGTATAATTAATATAGGCATCAAGCAATTCATCAGATGTAGAAGATTTATGCATTTATGCATACAATTTACCTGAAACGGGTATAGCCGATTATCGTCTAATTTATATGATAAATTAAAGCATATATGACGAACCCTATAAAGGAAGTGCCAGCTTCCGGGGATATGTAGGCTTATTACCTGTTGTGATTGTTTTTATGCTTTACAAAATAACTGAATATAACAGGAGAGACGGATTTTATGATGGATTTAGGCTTGCAGGAGAAGGATTACAAAGGTATTTTCAAGTATTTTTATGAGATAAGCGCCATTCCGAGAGGTTCAGGCAACGAAAAGGGGATAAGCGATTACCTGGTTTCATTTGCCAGAAAGCATAATCTGGAGTATACGCAGGATGAAGCCAACAATGTTATTATGATAAAGCCTGCTACACCGGGCTATGAAAACGAGCCGGCGATTATACTTCAGGGGCACATGGATATGGTCTGTGAGAAGGTAAAGGATTATAGCCATGACTTTCTGAAGGATGGAATCAAAATTATTGTAGACGGAGATTATCTGCGGGCCGATCAAACGACACTCGGAGCCGATAATGGGATAGCAATTGCCTATATTTTGGCAATGTTCTCCGATGAGAGCCTGCAGCACCCCAGACTTGAGGCGATCATTACAGCTGATGAGGAAGTGGGGATGCACGGGGCTAAGGCGCTGGAATTATCAAATTTACAGGGTAAATATTTGATTAATCTGGACTCCGAGGAGGAAGGCTATCTTCTTTGCAGCTGTGCCGGCGGCCTTACCGGAACCAGCATTCTTCCGTTAAACAGAGTAGTCGAACAGGGCAGAAGGCTGAGGATTAATATCGGAGGCTTGCAGGGAGGCCATTCAGGTGTTGACATAGGCAAGAATCGTACAAATGCCACTCTGCTGATGGCCAGACTCCTGTTTGACCTGAGGGAGCTTTGCAGCTTTGCTCTAGTGGATATGAGGGGTGGCTTCAAGGACAATGTAATACCCCGTGAGGCAGAGGCGGTCCTTTTATTGCCTGCCGGTGACGAAGCAGATTCGGTCAAGCTGTATGCAAATGCCGAAGGATACATTAAACAGCTGATGGAAAAGTATCAGCGTGAGCTTGCCGGCAGCGAGCCGGAACTGCAGTTTCAGCTGACAGATCTCGGTGATGACAGCTGTGAGGTGATAGATTCATATTCCTTTGAAAAACTGCTTTTTATGCTGACCTTTATACCCAATGGTGTACAGGCAATGAGCGCCGATATTGAGGGACTTGTTGAAAGCTCCTTAAATATCGGAATATTCAGGACGGAGGCTGACAGAGCAGAGCTTTATTCATCAGTTCGCAGCTCAAAAAGCAGCTATAAGTACTATGTAAGCGACAAGCTGGAGTATCTGACCGCTTTTCTGGGAGGGGATTATCAGAAACGCTGGGAATACCCGGCCTGGGAATTTAGAAAGGATTCAAAGCTCAGGGAGCATTTTCAGAGAATCAACAAAGAGATGTATGGCAGGGAGATGAAGGTGGAGGCTATACATGCCGGACTGGAATGCGGCCTTATCTCCGAGAAAATGCCTCATCTGGATATGGTTTCAATTGGCCCTGACATGCATGACGTTCATACGGTTGAGGAAAGGCTGAGCATTTCATCAACAATACGTGTTTATAAGCTTCTTGAAAGAGTAGTCAGTGAAAGAATTGGTTAATAGAACACAACTCTGACACAATTTAGTGGTAATAATTTCTTTGGTGACAATGAGCATCATCCATAATATGCCTTCCGTACAGCATATTTAGCCTGCAAGGGGGATACAAAGGCTGCATATGGGCAAACTGCACAGGATATGAGCATACTGCATAAGGATGATGCATCGGATTTAATGGATATAGGAGATAGTCTCATGGATAATTTGGGGAAGGATAACACATTCGATAAGGATAATAAATTTGATATTGAAAACGATCCTGAGTTTAATGCAAATTTCTACAAAAACATTGAAAAGGTCTTGGAAAATATTGACATGCCTGAGGAACTGCCGAATCCCAGCATTGATATTCTGACAGAGGAAGAAGCAGCCTTCAATGAGCTGCAGGAGGAAGAAACCGAAGAGGCGGAAGAGGCTGATGAGGCCGATATGGAGGCAGCTGACAAGCCGCTGACTAGCCAAAATCTGGAGGCTGCAGCCGCGCAGGCGGATTTGGCCGAGGAGAGCAGTATTGAGGATGAGCTGATGGATATCAGCTCTATGCTGGCTAAGCAAGTAAGTGAAGAGCTGGATACAGGTGCCGCTGAAAGCTCTAAGAAGCAAAGCATTTTCCTGCTGCAGAATTCAGTCTTGCTAAGTATTTTGTGTATTCTGGGATTTTGCTTCTTCTTTGCCTTCACAAAACCCGGAAACGGTATTTTAATGAAGATTGGAATTAATATCGGCGCTGCTATTTGGGAGACCAGTACTAATAATTTTACAGATGTAGCTTATGCTGATAAGGACATCGATTATATTGATGAAGAGGACCTAAAATCAGATGCTGAGGAGATAGATCCCGAGACTATTGATTTGCCCAATTATTCAGGAGGAGGCAAAAAGGAAAAAGGAGTTTACAATATACTTGTATTGGGTGAAGAAGCTATCGGTCAGGGAGCCGGCAGAGGCCGTACCGATGTCATCATCATAGCTACCATAAATACCAATACAAAATCCCTGAAGCTTACCTCCCTGATGAGGGATACCCTGGTGAAGATTCCGGGCTATAAGGAAAACAAGCTGAATGTGGTATATGAGCTGGGCGGCATTGATTTGATGTATAAAACATTAGCCCAGAATTTTGACATCCATTTGGATGGCAGTGTTTTGGTAAATTTCAAGAATTTCGAGAAAATAATTGACGAGCTGGGCGGACTGGAGATTACTTTAACTGCAGCAGAAGCTAAATATCTCAGAACAACCAACTATATATCCAATCCGGAATACCGCACAGTTGTGGAGGGCAAGCAGCTTATGAACGGTAACCAGGTTCTGGGCTATTCCCGTATCCGCAAAAGAGCTGCCATCACAGGCAATAACAATGATTATGGCAGAACAGACAGACACAGGATTATTCTTAATGCGATATTTGAAAAATGCAAATCCAAGGACAAGGTGGAGCTGGCAGGCTTAATGCTGAAGTTCCTTCCTATGCTGACTACCGATATAGACGCAAACGGATTTGAGACTCTGCTGGATGCTTACCTGCAGACAGGGGCAACAAGCATTGAACAGCTTCGTATACCCGCCAACGGCACCTTCAGGGATAATATAAAGGTAAGAGGCATGTCGGTGCTTATTCCCGATTATGAGGTAAATACCAACATGCTGCATGATTTCATTTTTGGCAATAAAAACGAGCAAAATTAATTACAGCTAAATCAGTCAAGTGCACTCCTTCTGTCAGGCAGGAAGGTCTGCACTTGACTTTATGTAAGCAAAATTAAAACAAGCTTATCCCGCCAGCTTTGTCGCATAAGAAACACTGTATATGAAGCTGCAGTTATATGCAAAGGCCTTGCTGCAGAGGACACAGGCCTGATTAAGAACATAAGGCATATAATGCCTGTTCATGACTTATAATAGATAATAGCAAAGAAAATATGCTTAATGAGGAGCAGGCAGTTGCAAAACAGTGGGGAGAATAAAAGACTAAAAGACAATATCGGAATAATTATTAATCGCTTGCTAAGGCTTGAGGCGGCTTTTGCTGCTATGCTGCTGCTTTTGGTATTGTCTGTTGTGTTTTATGAATTAAGACTATTAAATTCCCATCTTATTATAAACAGAGTAGCAGACAGCGAGATAGATTATGAGGAGTTTCGCAGGCTTAAAATCGGCGAGAAGGCTGTTGACAAAATTAATTCGGAGCTGGAGAAGATATTAAGAAGCAGGCCGGAATACAGGGGTATTCTGTATATGGATGAGATAGGATACCTGACCTTCAGCATGATGGCGGCCGGGTATGATCTGCTTAATAACGAGCCTGTGGATAAATTCACCTATATAAGGGCCTTTTCCAGGCTGAGCGGCCTTGACAGCTTTCAGGAATTATATCGCTATTACAGGGCAATACTGTCGGATGCGGTTGTTTTTCCGGTACCCATGATGGAGGAGGCGTCTGTCAGCTATATTGACAGCTGGTACGGCATGCGTACCTATGGAGGTATAAGAAAGCATGAGGGCTGTGATATCATGGCTGACAACAACCAGCCAGGCTATTTTCCTGTTATAAGCATAACGGACGGGGTAGTGGAAAAGCTTGGCTGGCTGGAGCAGGGAGGCAATCGAATCGGTATCCGCTCCGGAGCCGGAGGATACTTTTACTATGCCCATCTTCACAGCTATGCTGATGACTTAAAGATAGGTGACAGGGTAGTGGCAGGACAGCTGCTGGGCTTTATGGGAGACAGCGGATATGGGCCTGAAGGAACCACAGGCAAGTTTAAGGTCCACCTTCATCTGGGTATATATGTAGATTCTGACGTGTCCGGCACCGGAGAGATGAGTGTAAATCCCTATTATTTGCTTAGGCTTCTGGAAAAAAGCCGGACATACCTGCCGTATGCCGGAAAAGGCAGCGGATAGATGCTTCTGTTGTCTGTAAAATGATTGCTGAGCTTACCAAAATGCTCATCTTCGTACTTCTAAAAATGACTATGTGATCCTAAAAATGAGCACTATGTGATCCTAAAAATGAGCATCGATGTGGAAATTTATAAAGAAATATGATAAAATAGGACATTGGTTAAGAAAATCCGGTTATTAATACTATTTTGCCGAGATTAGCAATTATATAAAAATATATAAAGTTGAAAATAAAAAGGAATGAAAGCATGGAAGTATATTTGGATAATTCGGCTACGACAAAGCCTTATGCTTCTGTAAGGGATAAGATGGTACAAGCCCTGGATGAGGATTACGGCAATCCCTCAAGCATGCATCGTTTGGGTGTTAATGCGGAACAGCTCATCAGGGAGGCCACATCCATAATAGCAAGAGCCCTTAAGGTTGAGCCAAAGGAGATAATATATACTTCAGGCGGAACCGAGGCCAATAATCTGGCTTTAATTGGAACCGCACTGGCCAACAGGCGAAGGGGAAGCCATATAATTACGACAAGAATTGAGCACCCTTCTGTACATCAGCCTCTGGTTCATCTGGGCGAGAATGGCTTTAATGTGGATTTTGCTCCGGTGGACAAGACGGGCCGTTTGATAAAGGAAAGCCTGTACGGGCTTGTTAATGATAATACCTTGATGGTATCAATTATGTATGTCAATAACGAGATAGGCTCGGTTCAGGAGATTGAGGAGCTGGCGGCGGAGCTGAAAAGAATAAAAAAGGATATTATCATTCATGTGGATGCGGTGCAGGCCTTTGGCAAATATCGCATTTATCCAAAGCGTCAGAATATAGACTTGCTGACCTTTTCAGGGCATAAAATTCATGGCCCCAAGGGTGTTGGGGTCTTATACGTTAGTGAAGGCATCAGAATAAATCCTGTTGTTTTTGGCGGCGGACATCAAAGGAATCTGCGTTCTGGCACAGAGAATGTACCCGGTATAGCAGGAATAGGGCAGGCTGTCAAGGAAATTTATCAGGATTTTGACAATAAAATAGCCCGCATGTATGAGCTGAAGCAGTATTTTATAAGACAGCTGGCTTGTTTGGAGGATGTAAGCATTATCGGCATCCCAAATGAATGCAGCAATGAATTTGAAATGGAGCATCTGAAAAAAACAGCTCCCCATATAATAAATGCATGCTTTGAAGGGGTACGCAGCGAGGTTCTGCTGCACGCTCTGGAGGACAAGGGCATTTATGTATCTTCCGGTTCAGCCTGCAGCTCACACCATCCGACTCCAAGTGTCACCCTGAGCGCAATAGGGCTGCCCAAGCAGCTTCTGGATTCAACAATACGCTTTTCCATGTCAGAGATGACAACTTTGGAGGAAATCGATTATACACTTGAAAATATAAGACAGCTGCTGCCAATGCTGAGAAGATACACTAGAAGGTAGATGAAAAATGCCCGTTTGTATGTTCGGATGCGACAGCTTTATGCAGCCGGACAGTAGGATAAATTGATATGGCTTGTCATAGCCATTATATATACAGGAGGAAGCAAATGTTTAAGGCGTTTTTAATTAAATATGCAGAGATAGGCCTTAAGGGTAACAACCGTTATCTTTTTGAGAACGCTCTCAGGGACAGAATTAAGGAAGCCCTGGAGAGGTTGGGAAAATTTGAGGTAAGCAAGGAACAGGGACGTATCTTCATAAGCTGCCCTGAGGAATACGATTATGAGGAAACGGTGGCAGCGCTTAAAAGAGTGTTTGGTATATCCTCCATCTGCCCTGTTGCGGTTATTGACAGCTCCGACTGGGAGCTTCTTACCCAGGGGGTGGGGGATTATGTTGAGGCGATGTATAAGGATCGCAGCTTTACCTTCAAGGTGGAGGCAAAAAGGGCTGACAAGAATTATTTTCTAACATCTCCTGAGATCTGCAGCAGGATGGGAGCGTATTTGCTTGGCAGATTTCCTCAGCTGAAGGTTGACGTAAGCAATCCTGAGGTACGCATCAACGTTGAAATTAGAACGAAATGCTATGTATATTCTATAGTGATTCCAGGCCCCGGAGGTATGCCTGTAGGGAGCAACGGCAAGGCCATGCTGCTCCTGTCAGGCGGTATAGACAGTCCGGTGGCAGGCTATATGATATCAAAGCGTGGAGTATCACTGGCAGCAACATATTTTCATGCACCTCCCTACACCAGTGAAAGGGCCAAGCAGAAGGTAGTGGATCTGGCGACGAGGATTTCAGGCTATGCCGGAAAAATGAAGCTCTTTGTGGTTAATTTCACCGATATTCAGCTGTATATCTATGACCAATGCCCTCATGAAGAGCTGACCATTATAATGAGAAGATACATGATGAGGATAGCCGAGAAGCTGGCACAGCAGGAGGGTTGCCTGGGTCTGGTTACAGGTGAGAGCATAGGTCAGGTGGCGTCTCAAACCATGTACAGCCTTGCAGCCACCAATGAGGTATGCAGTATGCCGGTATACCGGCCTTTGATAGCCTTTGACAAAAAGGATATAGTTGAGCTGGCCAAGGAAATTGGAACCTTCGAGACATCAATACAGCCCTTTGAGGATTGCTGCACCATATTTGTTGCCAAGCATCCGGTTATAAAGCCCAGTATAAAGGTGATTAACAAATCTGAAGGAAAGCTTGCCGAAAGGATAGAACAGCTGCTGGAGGAAGCATTGAATACGGTAGAGGTTATAGAAATAGGTTAAGGCAGAAGGACTGGATCAAAGCAGATGAAATAGTGTAAGGCAGACGAAATAAATTAAAGTAGAGAAGACATAGTAGATAAAGGCAGATGAACTGGATTAAGGCAGAGCAGGCGAAGCAGGTAAAGGCAGATGAACTGGATTAAGGCAGAGCAGACGAAGAAGGTAAAGGCAGATAAGCTGAATTAAGGCAGAGCTGACTAGATGAAGGTAAGCAAAATACTTCAGGCAGAG
>JAAZDK010000280.1 GCA_012512855.1 Clostridiales bacterium | reverse complement strand
GCTTATACAGATGCATAATTGAAAATACCCTGCAAGGGGTAATGGCAGTATCTATCCGGTATGTGGCAATATCAGAAGGGCAGGGTTGAAATGGAGTACACGATTCAGAAATTAAGCCAAATGGCAGGAATCAGCACCAGAACACTCAGATATTATGATGAAATTGGACTCCTTAAGCCGGCAAGGATTAATTCATCAGGATATCGGATATATGGACAAAAAGAAGTGGATTTGCTGCAGCAGATAATGTTTTACAGGGAATTGGGTGTTGAGCTGACAATTATTAAGGAAATCTTAGGTTCAAAGGATTTTAATGAGCTTAAGGCTCTGGAGAGTCACCTGCATAAGCTCCTTGCGCAGAAACAGCAGTTGGAACTGCTGATTGCCAACGTAACAAAGACGATGGAATACAAGAAAGGGTTGATTGAAATGACAGATAAGGAAAAGTTTGAGGGCTTCAAAAAGAAGCTGATTGATGAAAACGAGCAGAAGTACGGCAAGGAAATCAGGGAAAAATACGGTGATGAGCAGGTTGAGGAATCAAACCGCAAGCTTCTTAATATGACAAAGGAGCAGTATGACAGCTTTGTTAAGCTGGAGCAGGAGCTGATGGATACCCTTGAGGCAGCTCTTGTAACAGGCGATCCGGCTGGGGAGCTGGCCCAGAAGGCGGCAGATCTTCACAGACAGTGGCTTAGCTTTACCTGGCCAAGCTACAGTAAAGAAGCTCATGCCGGCCTTGCCAGGATGTATGTGGATGATGAGCGCTTTACTGCATATTATGACAAAAGAAAGCCCGGTATGGCAAGCTTTTTGCGGGATGCTGTCATGATTTACACAGGCATGGATAAGCAATAAATATACTCTCCTGGAAAAACATTTGTCAGATAGCATTAGCTTTTTATGCATCTACTTTAATGTTAGGAAAATGAGTATAATAGGATGCTATATAAGAAATGAAGCGCTTGTGTTAAGAATGGGTAGCAAGAAAATGCAACACATGTGCCGGAATCTATTTAAGAGCATTGATCTAGCTAACAGACAGACAAAATATCAGGCTGCTTATAACGGAGACATATCCGGTAATAAGCAGCCTTAGCTAATCATGTTGACTATTTAGATATCAGAAATTGGTTATTTGGCTGTTCATATTGGTTAATTATAGAGAGTCAAAAATATCAAAGCAAATGCAAATAATTTGCGAGTCTATGAAAGTTGCTAACATGACCTATTCTTTGTTATCATCCCTTGCCAGCCTTGCCTTTTCAAATTTATCCCTGGATATATGGCAGTAGCCGTTCGGATTTTTATCAAGATACTTTTGGTGATATTCTTCGGCGGGATAGAAGTTTTTTAGCGGAAGGGCTTCAACAACAATTGGTTTATCATAATAGGTCTGAAGCTCTTCAAGAGCTCCTTCAATAACTTCCTTATCCTGCTCATCCACATAATAAATACCGGTTCTGTACTGGGTCCCCACATCGCCACCCTGCCGGTTAAGGGAAGTTGGGTCAATTACATCAAAGTAAAGCTTAAGTAGGAATTCCAGACCTATTCGGTTCGGATCATATAACACTTTTACTGTTTCGGCATGGCCGGTATTATTGTGGCAGACCTCTTCATATGAGGGATTTTCGGTATTTCCATTGGCATAACCGACACAGGTATCTACAACTCCATTAACAGATGCAAAATATTTTTCAGTCCCCCAAAAGCAACCTCCGGCAAGATATATTACCTTTAAATTTTCTTTCCCGTTCATAACAAGCTCCATTCTTTGGTTTAGTAATTATAGTATATTATTATAATACATTAAAAGTATATTTTTTGTCAGCTTTTATTCTGACAGTTTATCCATATTCTAATTTTTTTCCTTCATAAATATCTTAAACATCTCATTAACCACCAGAGGTACAAGAGAGAATGCAATTACAATTCCCCATTCACGAAGGCTCAGGTTGTGAACTTCAAAGGCATTTGCCAGGAAGGGAACAGTAATAACCAGCAGCTGCAGCAGTATTCCCACAATAATTGAACCGATAAGATAGAGATTGGAGAAAAAGCCGACCTTGATTATCGGTTTTGAAAAGCTTCTCATTGACAGTGAATAGAAAAGCTGTGATGCAGCAAGTACCACAAAGGCCATTGTTCTTGCATAGGGCAGGGCGGTCTCCAAAGCATCCTCAGGAAGCATCTCTGCTCCCAGAACATATCCATGTTCATACAAGCCATAATAGAAATCAACCAGGGTAAGTAAACCTATCAAAACACCGCCAGTAATGGCACGGACTGCTGCACCATGGGCAAAGAAGCTTTCCCTGGGATTTCTGGGCTTCTGCTTCATTACATCCTTGTCACCAGGGTCAATGCCAAGGGATATGGCAGGCAGAGAGTCGGTTATTAGGTTGACCCAGAGAATTTGAGTAGCTATCAACGGAACCGGCCAGTTAAGCAGAATTGACAGGAAAATGCTTATAACCTCGCCGAGATTGCAGGAGAGTAGGAATATTACGGCCTTTTTGATATTGTTGTAAATATTTCGGCCTTCCTCTATAGCATGGACTATCGTGGTGAAATTGTCGTCAGTCAGTATCATATCGCTGGCACCCTTGGCAACGTCAGTACCTGTGATACCCATTGCCACACCGATATCGGCATATTTTAGAGAGGGTGCATCATTTACTCCGTCGCCGGTCATGGATACGATATTGCCCTGTGCCTTAAAGGCTCTGACTATTTTAACCTTATGCTCCGGAGATACTCTGGCAAATACCCTGAAATTATTAATACGGGAAGCGAACTCCTCATCTGTCATTTGGTCGATTTCTGCTCCGGTTATACTTTGCTCAATCGACTGGGCAATACCCAGCTCTTTTGCTATGGCTACAGCGGTATTTCTATGGTCACCTGTTATCATAACAGGGCAGATTCCGGCCAATTTTGCCTTATCTATAGAAGCCTTCACTTCAAGCCTGGGCGGATCTATCATTCCCACAAGGCCGATTAGGGTTAAGTCCTTTTCCATTTCCTCAGGGACTATAACCTTATCGGTATCCTTATATGCCGCACCTAAAACACGAAGGGCGGAGTTGGACATTTCCTCAGCTACCTTCAGGAAGTTGCCTTTTATCTCATCAGTTAATGGCATCACCTGACCATCAATAAGTACTGAGCTTGATATCTTCAGTAGGTTATCGATTGCTCCCTTGGTATGAACCCTGAAATGATCGCCTTCCTGATTTAAGGTGGACATCAGCTTTCTGTCTGAGTCAAAGGGATTTTCGGATATTCTTTTGAATTTGGTATGGGTGGAATCTCTGCCAAGGCCATATTTTTCACCCAATACAATCAGAGCAATCTCGGTAGGATCACCGGTCCCGACACCGTCAACAAAGGTGGCATCAGAGCACAGAACGAGAGAGCGAACCAGCTCCAGCTCATCAGGACTTGCCTGCAGCTTATTGGAGCTTGCAGGTATATCTGTAAGCCTATTGTATGTGTAATGCCTTACAACCGTCATTTTGTTTTGGGTGAGTGTACCGGTTTTATCTGAGCAGATGATGTTTACCGAGCCCAGAGTTTCAACTGCAGGGAGCCTTTTTACTATGGCATTGATTTTGGACATCCTTGTAACGCCCAGGGCCAATACAATCGCAACTATGGCTGCAAGTCCTTCAGGTATGGCTGCGACAGCAAGACTGATTGCTGTCAGGAACATCTCGAATAAATCCCTCTTTTGAAGCAGGGCAACAAGGAATATTACCGCACAAATACCGATTGCCAGAAAACCAAGCAGCTTACCCAGCTCCTCAAGCCTTTTCTGAAGAGGGGTCATTTCATTGTCTTCATCCTCGAGAATTTTAGCTATTTTTCCTATTTCGGTTTCCATTGCGGTAGCCACTACGACACCTTCACCACGGCCGTAGGTGGTCAGGGTTGACATAAAGGCCATATTGGCCCTGTCACCAATAGCTGTCTTGGAATCGTCAAGTATTGCTGAAGCATCCTTGCTGGAAGGGACAGATTCACCTGTCAGGGCCGATTCTTCAATCTGCAAATTGGCGCTTTCAATCAACCTTAAGTCTGCCGGTATATATCTGCCTGCGTCCAATAAAACTATGTCACCAGGTACGACTTCCTCGGAATTAATTTCTATAACATTGCCGTCTCTTCTTACAATAGCCTTGGGTGTGGTCATTTTTTGCAGAGCTTCAACAGCCTTGCCGGCTTTGTACTCCTGAGCAGCACCAATAACTGCATTAAGAATAATAACCAGCAGGATTATAATAGAATCTGCAATCTCATTAATTATAAATGTTATTACCGCAGCTGCCAGAAGAACATATATAAGCATATCCTTAAGCTGGGAGAGAAACAGGGAAATAATGCTTTTTTTGGCCTTGCTCTTAAGCTTGTTATAGCCATATTTCTCAAGACGGCGCCTGGCCTCTTCAGTTGACAATCCTGAATGAGGATCTACCTCAAGCGCTTTAAGAACCTCATCAGTGGATTTGGAAAACCACATATATACACCTCTTTTCGGATTATTTATTGTTATCCTGTGTAGTAATAATCCGGTTAAAATAATGGAATTAATATTATATTACCAGATTATCGGAAGCTTTATGCCTGCTAGAACATGATTTATATTGCATTGTTGATGGATGCAATATTCTCATTTCTACAGACATATTTAATAGCTTATGCCAATTTTTACGCAATAATATTCTAACACATTATACTGTATTAGACATTAAAATCAAATTAGAATTTTGCAAGCAAATATTCTTGTTATTTATCATTTTATTAATTAAGCTCATGCTACGAAATGCCAAATATTTAATGCGATGGAATATATTTGACACTGAATTTATATAATAGTAAGATATTGTACGAATCATAAACTCGATGTTAAAAATAGGAAACCAAATTTTTTGGAATAGTAAAACCAGATATTTTAAGAAATTTGTGTACCGGATCATAGGAGTAACTGCTTTTGTCGATGATAAGAAACAGTATTAGCAGAAGATAGAAGATAAATGATGAAATTACAAAATGGCTTTAACGGAGCTGATGGAGGAGGGCAATTGTTTATGGATTTTACGGATTTAAACGGCTGGCTGCTTAAGCATGACTTTGCTGAAAAGGCGGCAGTATATCTGGCCTATACGATTTTGACCCTTGAGCTGGTGCTAATATGCATCATTGGGGACTTAGTCATAAAGAAGCTGATTTTGAAGCTGCTGAAGAAAATTATACTTGGCAATAAGTTCAAATGGGACAATATCATGTGGGAGCATAAGGTTTTCCACAGACTGGCAAATCTCTTCCCGGGTATTGTTGTCTACATCTTTGCACCCATGTACGGCAAAACTGCCGGTATAATTCACAGGGCAGCCTCAGTTTATCTGCTGGTGGCTGTTGCATTTATATTCAGCTCCCTGCTGAATGCGGTGGACAGTATTTACAGACATTATCCAATATCCAACATCAGGCCCATAAAGGGACTGCTTCAGGTTGTAAAAATAGTCTTTTATATTATTATCGGAATTGTAATAGTCGGCACCCTGATGAATCAGAATCCGCTGATATTGTTGGGTGGAATTGGTGCCTTTGCAGCAGTATTTTCATTTGTTTTTAAGGATTCAATTCTTGGCTTTATTGCGGGTATTCAGCTTACCTCAAATGATTTGCTCAGAATAGGTGACTGGATTGAGGTGCCCAAGGCCGGTGCTGACGGCTATGTTATAGACATAACCCTGAATACCGTCAAGGTTCAGAATTTTGACAAAACGATTGTTACCTTACCGGCCTATACGCTTGTATCGGATTCCTTCAAGAACTGGAGGGGTATGGCTGAATCAGGAGGAAGACGAATTAAAAGGGCGATATATATTGATCTGAGCAGTATATGCTTTTGTACACCCGAGATGATAGAGAAATTTAAGAAAATAAATCATATCAGGGAATACATGGAAAATAAGATTCAGGAGCTGGATACATATAACAAAAGTATCAGCATGGAGGAGAATCTTAAAATAAACGGCAGACATATGACCAATATAGGCACCTTCAGGGCTTATATCCAGCAATATCTGAATAATCATCCGAAGCTGCAGAAGCAGATGACGATTATGGTTCGTCAGCTGCCTCCCGGTGAGACAGGCCTGCCTCTTGAAATATATGCCTTTACCAATACTACTAATTGGGTGGAGTATGAAAATATCCAGTCGGATATTTTTGATCATATTATGTCTATAGCAGAAGAGTTCGGACTCAGACTCTTCCAGAATCCCACAGGCCATGATATGAAGCAGATAAGCCTGAAATAGCAAAATAGGAGCTAAAAATAAATTAAATAAAAATAATTACCATGACAAAAGCAGGGATAAACATACCCCTGCTTCTGCCATTGGTGTCTCATCGATTTTAGCGCAAAATTTCATTAGATTGCGAGAGACTCAGCAATCTAAAGCCTTCCACTTCCCAATGCTACCATCTCCCGTCATCTACGAAATTTGCATTCTGTAATTCTGAGACAAAACTACAGATTTTATATTCTGTTGTACTGATACGACACGACTTCCCAAGTGAGCTGATATCATCATGTCAAATGAAGTTCTATGTCGTATCTGTTATTTATTATGGCCGCTATGATATAATTTATTCGGACCAGTTAAAAAAAATAGTCCAGGTAATTTATACCACTGTTTCCTTTTGTATCTTCCGCCTTTTTACCACCTTAAGCCTTGTGAATTCCTCTCTTTCCTTTTCCTCAAGGGCATTCTGTATATCAGCTACCAATTTGGTAAAATAAGGAATAGTAATATTTTTTAATGCATTTGCTCTTTTTTGGGTTTTATTTATATGGGTGGCAAGACGGTAGGCTGAGTTTTCAATCATGGACAAGCGTATAGTAAGCTCCTTAACCTTGGCAAAGTTTTTCGCAGCTTCATCAAGGGACATGGTAGTTTGAAAGAAGGTATAGCTGGGTTTAAGCGGTATATTGTCAAACTCAACCAAAGGAATCTCTATACCCATGATACTTCGAAGTTTAATACGAATTGAATTTTCTTCAGGTGTAGTAGCCGCCAGTTCTGTTACATTTGCAATTCCCATTTCAATATTTGCCTGTTGAAGCGCTCTGTAAGCAGAAGAGAAGGTGGAATCAATTTCTGACTGAATATCCCTGGCCTTATCTATAAGCTCCATAAGCTCATGCATAAGAATATTACGCTTTTTATCCATTAGCTCATATCCCTGCTTTGCCAGTTTTAAGGAGTTTTTGGCCAGAATCAGGTTTCCTTTTGTAGGGAAGGTATTTGGATTCATCTGATCACCTCTGCTCGTCTGCACTTTCATTCTTTGGATAATATTTATCCAGTATCTTCGTATCAATTCTATCCAGCTCTTCTCTGGGCAGGATCTTAAGTAACTGCCAGCCCAAATCAAGGGTTTCTGTGATACTTCTGTCTTCATGTAATCCCTGGGAGATGAATTCCT
This sequence comes from Clostridiales bacterium, assembly GCA_012512855.1. Classification (GTDB taxonomy): domain Bacteria; phylum Bacillota; class Clostridia; order Lachnospirales; family Lachnospiraceae; genus Mobilitalea. Next base: position 11,184 of record JAAZDK010000280.1, on the reverse strand, counting down.
CCTCAAGGGCTGCTCCGAATCTAAGGTATTTCTTATCAATATCTGAAAGCTCATCCTCACCGATAACACTTGCAAGGGCTCTTGCTTCGCCAGCACGTGCATATGAGGAGAAGAGCTGATTGGCAAGATCCTGATGATCCTCTCTTGTATAGCCTTTGCCTATACCGTCCTTCATCAGACGGGAGAGGGAAGGCAGGATATTGATAGGAGGATATATTGCCTTCTGGTAAAGTGAACGGTCCAGTACGATCTGACCCTCAGTAATATATCCTGTAAGATCAGGGATAGGATGGGTTATATCATCATTCGGCATGGTCAGTATCGGTATCTGGGTTACGGAACCGGGACAGCCACGTACAATACCGGCTCTTTCGTATATAGCAGCAAGTTCGCTGTACAGATAGCCGGGGTAACCTTTTCTGCTGGGAATTTCACCTCTGGAGGAGGATACCTCGCGCATTGCTTCAGCATAAGAGGTCATATCGGTCAATATAACCAGTATATGCATGCCCTTATCAAAGGCAAGATATTCGGCGGCAGTCAATGCAACTTTAGGCGTTATAAGTCGTTCAACCACCGGATCATTGGCAAGATTCAGGAACATTACAACATGGGAGCTGGCTCCGCTTTCTTCAAAGGTTCGTTTGAAAAAGTCTGCTACATCATGCTTGATTCCCATAGCCGCAAATACTATAGCAAATTCACCCTCACTGTTTTCCCCAAGCGACGCCTGCTTGACAATCTGTGCCGCCAATTGATCATGGGGCAGACCGTTGCCGGAAAAGATAGGCAGCTTCTGGCCCCTAATCAGGGTGGTAAGGCAGTCTATTGCAGATATACCTGTTTTTATATAGTTACGGGGATATTCACGTGTGCAGGGATTTAGGGGCTGCCCGTTAATATTCCTCCTAATTTCCGGTATGATGGTGCCGAGTCCGTCTATAGGCTGTCCGACACCGTTAAAAATACGACCAAGTATATCAGGTGACAGGCTAATTTCCATAGGATGTCCCAATAGCTTTGTATGGGTATTGTATAAGGACATATCTTCGGTTCCCTGAAATACCTGTATTACAGCCTTATCCTCATACAGCTCCACAATACGGCCTATTTTCTTTTTATTGCCTTCTATGGTAATTTCAACAATTTCATCGAAGGAGGCATTGCGAACGCCCTCCAGAACGATGAGGGGACCGTTAATTTCGCTAAGACCCAAATATTCTATTGACATTAAAACACAATCCTTTCTTAGGCGTTCTTTTTCATAATATCTTCATAGAATTCATCAATCATTGCCTTGTATTCGTCAAATTTATGAAGCTCATCATTGGCCACATCATATTTAATTGAAATTATCCTGTCAAATATGGGATACTCCCTTAATAAGGACATTGGCATGTTACGGTCTATAAGCTGCTTTGATTTTTTGTAAAGATACAGTATGATTTCCATCATCTTAAGCTGCTTGGCCAAAGGTACATAGGTATCGGATGGATGGTAGGCATTTTGCTGTACAAAACCAAGACGAATTACTCTGGCGATTTCCAGGACCAGCTTCTGATCATCAGGGAGAACGTCGCTGCCTATCAGCTTGACAATCTCATTTAACTGGCTTTCCTGGCTTAAGATACTGAGCAGCCTTTTTCTGTATTCTATGAAATTCTCACCGACATTTTTAGTGTACCAGGGAGCGAGATCAGCAACATATTCACTGTAGCTGGTAAGCCAATTGATGGCAGGGAAATGCCTTGCATAAGCCAGAGATTTGTCAAGTGCCCAGAAGCAGCGGACAAAGCGCTTGGTGTTTTGTGTTACAGGCTCAGAGAAGTCGCCGCCCTGTGGTGATACCGCTCCAATGATTGAAACACTTCCCTCAGTCCAGTTAAGATTTTGCATAAATCCGGCTCTTTCATAAAAGGCGGAGAGCCTTGATGCCAGATAGGCAGGGAAGCCTTCTTCTGCAGGCATTTCTTCCAATCGGCCGGACAGTTCACGCAAGGCTTCTGCCCAACGGGAGGTGGAATCTGCCATAACAGCAACATGATAACCCATGTCACGGTAGTATTCAGCCAGCGTGATACCTGTATATATGCTGGCCTCACGGGCTGCAACCGGCATGTTTGAGGTATTGGCAATCAAGGTTGTGCGATCCAGCAGAGGCTGGCCGGTTCTTGGGTCAAGCAGTTTTGAAAAATCTTCAAGAACCTCAGTCATCTCATTGCCTCTTTCCCCACAGCCGATATATATAATGATATCGGCGTCGCACCACTTTGCAAGCTGGTGCTGGGTCATGGTCTTGCCTGTACCGAAACCGCCAGGAATAGCAGCAGTACCTCCTTTGGATATAGGGAAGAGAGTATCAATAATACGCTGTCCTGTTATAAGAGGACGATCACTGGGATATCTTTTTGCAGTTGGCCTTGGTACACGGATCGGCCATCTTTGAGCTAATGTAAGCTCTATTTCATTACCATTGTCATCTATAATAGTCACTATTGTGTCTTTAATAGTGTATTTACCGTCAGCTGCAACCTTTATCACGGTTCCTGAAAGATTGGGAGGTACCATGGATTTGTGAATAACGGATCTTGTTTCAGGTACTTCGGCTATTATTGTGCCACCGTACACTTTATCTCCGGGCTTCACTGTAATATGGACATCCCACATTTTGCTTACATCAAGAGGATCAACGCTGACACCCTTTGAGATAAAGGCACCTGACTGTTTGGCTATTTCATTTAAAGGCCGCTCTATACCGTCAAAAATATTGCCGATAATTCCCGGTGCCAATGTAACGGATATGGCGGCTCCGGTACTAATAACCTCATCTCCTGGCTTGAGTCCGCCGGTATCCTCATATACCTGAATTGTGGTTTTACCGGTAACAAGGCCTATAACCTCGCCAACCAGCCTGTCCTTGCCCACAAGTACCATTTCACCGTTTTTAAAATTATGATTGCCTTTAACATAAACAATAGGACCATTAATTCCATATATATAAGCAGTCGAATTCATAGGATAAACTCCCTTTCCAATTTTAAAGAGTAAAGTCACTCTTTAGTTCTTCCATTCTGGTTTTAAATGATTTGTCTATTAGGATTTTGTGAGAAGGGATTACAGCCCGAATGCCTCCGATAAAATCACGGTCGCTTATTGTAAGTGCAACCCCTGTTTTTTCCTCAAGAAACTTTTGCTTGTCTGCATCAGTGGGATTAATATAAACCGTAATGGCATCACGTTTTGCAAAATCCTTGGCCTCCATTATAAGACGAGTCAATAAATCAATATACTCAGGAGTTTTCATGTATTCATCAAGCTTAAGCCTTGCATCCCGAAAGATCAGCTCTGTATATTCCTCTGTTTTTTCCAGTACATTTCGGCGAAGCTCCATAGCCAGGGCAGAAAGCTTGCGATTTCTTTCCCTGGTTATATTGTCAACAGCCATTCGGTATATAGCATCTGCCTTTCGCAGGGCAGCTTCCTTGCGCTCATCATAATTCTTTTTCAGGGTTTTTTTGTACTCTTCAATTATTTCCAGATGTTGTCTGGTAGCGCTTTCTATAACAGAGCTGTAGAAATGATCCAATTTTTCATCAAGCGTCATATTCTCATACCTTTCCTGAATTTATAATTTGAGTCCGATGGCTTCATTGACATAAGCTGTTATAAAATCGGGTCTTCGTCCGCTGCCATGTCTGTCGGGTATTTCAACAATCAGGGGAGTTTTTAAGGTCAATTTAAGCTTATTAATTGTATCTCTTGATTCATTGCAAAGCTTCTCGGTTATCAGAACTATGCCAATTGTTTTATCAGCCAATACCTTATCAAGCTGCTCTATAAAGTTGCTCCTGGTATGGACTACAACACCGTTTACGCCGGCAAGCTTCATTCCTGTATAGGTATCAATATTATCACTAATTACATACATACGCATACAGATGCCTCCTAATCCGTGCAAAACTCCCGCTTAGCTTTTTCCTTTATCGAAATTTTACCGGAGCAATTTATGCATTAAGAATCATAAGCGAAATAATTAGACCGTACAGGCAGACACCTTCCGCCATTGCCACATAAATCAGGGACTTACCCATAATAGAAGCATCTTCGCTTATGGCACCAAGAGCTGCGGAAGCGGCTGAAGCAACAGCTATACCGCCACCGATACAGGATAAACCGGTTGAGAGGGCGGCAGCAATAAATCTCCAGCTTTCTACGGAAGAGGCTGCTGCACCGGCTGCTTCAGCGGCGTATACCTTGCCGGTAAACATCATAATATTAGCAAGCAGCAGGACACCAAAGAAAAGGAATATATTAAAGCCAAGTGCTGCTTTAAATCCGCCTTTGGTTTTTTTGCTGTAGAAAAAGATGCCAAAAGGAATGATAATGGTTAATAACAATACAATTACCAGTAAAATATTAGCTAACATGATATATCCTCCTTAAATTCAATTAAGTAAAAATATTTATTAATATAAAAATGAAAATTTATCTGTAAACGGTTTACTCATAGAAATCGATAGGTAAATTTAAGCTTTAAAAAAGCAAATGGCATTGATTATGGATTAATTGCATTTATATGGCTTAAATTCCTTGCCGTTGCCCTTATAGAAGCGGCTGAACATTTCATAATATTCCAGACGCAGTACCTGAATTCCCACTATCAGGCCTTCCAGCAGACATACAAAGGCATTGCCCAATATCAGGACTATTATATTCGGGCTGCCATGCTCCGCACCTGCCAGAAGCATTACGACTGCCATCATGCCTGCATGGCTCAATGCAAAGGCACCTACTCTAAGGAAGGAAATAGTATTAGTCAGGTAACTGAGCAAAACCTCGAACATTTCAAAAAATGATTCTAAGATGAACATTGCCTTATGTTCAGGGAATATGCGCGATTTTTTCTCTATCCAATGCGTCAGTGGCTCCTTGAAAAACATAAGCAGCAGAGGAATGCCGAAGAATATTGCCAGTATTATAGTTCCCGGCAGCTTTCTGCCCGTGAATATAAGGGCTACGCTTGTAATTAAAGCTGCATAAAATACAAGACCAGCCACTCCGTTGGTATCAAAAAATACTTTGCCCCATTCCCTGGCCTTAATTGAATTAATAATATTTATTATCATAGCCACCAGTATCAGAAATACTCCAAAAGCTACGCTGGTTATTAGCATAGTCATAACATTTTCTCTTGGTGACAGCCAAATTGGCTTTAATATGGTTTCAAAACCAAATATGCTGCCATACATAAAGCCAAAAATGGTTGAGAATACACCGGCCAAAGCAACAATTGCAGCAATATTCATTTTTTTAGTGAAGTAGAGTAGAGCGCCTCCTATTAAAAGACACAGCCCCTGACCGACATCACCGAACATTACACCGAAAATAAAGGAGTAGGTAATGGCTACAAAAAGGGTCGGATCCATTTCATTGTAGGCAGGTAGCCCATACATTCTTATAAACATTTCAAATGGCTTAAAAAGCTTTGGATTCTTCAGCTTGGTGGGAGGCTTTATATCAGACTCGGCATAGTTGTCATTGCATACACAATATACAAGAGGATCCTCATCAGCCTCCGCCAGCATCTTTTCTGAGTCTGCCTGTGAAATCCATCCGCAAAGGATATAAAATACATCACCATTTTCCTTTTGGCGGGTACAGGCTGCCATTTTACGCACATCAAAGTTTTTTGAAAGAACATTTACCGTGTGATGGGCTGCATACAGCTTATCAGATATTTCATTAAGCTTTTGCTTTATCTGTAAATTCAGCTCTTCAAGCTCCTTATTGATAGCGGCCATTTTTGCCTTTATGGATTGGTAGGATTCCTCGGGAGTTCCATTATATGCATCGGGAATCTTGATCCGTTGGAAATGGAGTGAAGCATATATTGCATCTATCTTGTCGGCATAACCTGCAGGAACAAAATATATACCCCATACATAATCCTTGTCACGGTCACATTCATAGAAAACAGTATTAAGGTTGTCATAAACATATTTCGACAGCCTGGTATAAAAATCAACAGGTATCTTACCAAAACGGTACTTAATAAATTTAAAATTTATAATTTGATGAATATCATAATCCAGCTGCCTGAAATGCTCGATCTGTATCAACAAGTCATTGCATTCCTGGCGCTGTCTTTTAAGCTCATTTTTTTTGCTGTTAAAATCCGCAAGCATGTTATAAGCCGAATTTATTATTTCTGTAGCTTCATTTGATGATAGAAGCTCTTTTGAAGAAACTCCCTTGTCAAGCTTTTTTATTAAATCCTCAGACTTGCTAATAAGCTCTTTATAGGGATTGTTTTCAATAAAGGGCTTAAGATTGTATGAGGTTCCAAGCTCGGCAAGTGCATTCTCCAGATGTATTTCATATTTGGTCAGATATTTATTAACAACCCGGTCAAAATCATCCTTTGGCCCGGTTATACTGAGAAATCGCATTTTTTCTATCAAATGCCTCACTCCTTTCGTATATACGGGATAATTACAGTATAAGCAAGTTTTCCTGCGCCTTTTTGCTGTCAAGCCTGTATCGTATGCTTTCCAGTATTGTTGTTAGGTTTTTTATCTCCATATCCTTTCGAAAAAGATAGTAATTAACTTCAGACATTGAGGCAGGAAATCTCGCTGCATTATACTTATAAATTCTGTTTAAAATGCGATAGTACTCATGTTCCATGCTACCGTCCTTTAAATGGGGCACAAAGCCGGCATATTTTGTAGAATCCAGATTAATTAAAAACTCCTCCACAGTCACACTGCCAATAAGCTTCATTAGCTGCTCATTGGTAAGCCTGTAGCATACAGGGATGAGATTGGTGAAAATGTCGGAAGCGCCCATATCAAACATTATCTTCGAACGGTATATCCACATTATATTAAGCAGATCAATCTCCGTGCCCATTCTTAAGGTAAAGGCTTTAAGGGTATCGCCCTTTAAAAGCTTATCCTTTAGTCGCCATGATTTCGTAAAATAATACGAATCGAGGGCCATTTCATAATCGAAGGAGGACAGATCGGATCTTGAGCTTAGCTTTGACAGAACCTGATAATATTGGGTATCTGCCAGATTATTTATATATTCATCCATAGATTGAGAAGAGGAGAGCCTGGCTACATCAATCTGTGAATGCTTTGTAAAGAAAGGTTGAAAGGCAGAAAGATCAAAGGCATTGTCATGTGATTTTATCAGCCTTATGCATGCTTTAAGCACATTCACCTCATACCTAAAAAAGAACAACTTAAGATCACTTCGTTGTTCCTCATTGGCGAAACGATATATTCTTGCATAATCAAGATATAAACCGTTTATAAAAACACGCTCTGCTTCAGATCTGTGTATGTCATGCTCATCATATTTCTGAAAAAGCCCCTGGTAACCGGGATGCTTTTTTAAATATGAAACAAAGTCAGAAACTGTTTCCAGAGCAATTATCCTGTTATAATCGTCCCTGTTGATTAATTTGCGGGACATTGCCTTTACTTTTGTGTTAATACCGCTGTAGGCCATTGAGCCAGCCATGCATAACCTCCTTAACCGAAGTAGTAAGCTTCATCAACCGGCAATATAAAGGAGCAGCAAGACATTAACAACAAATGCCTGTGACAAAGCTAAAAGTGCTTAAACATGTATAATGCTCTGAAAAACCTTGTCCACCAGACTGTCATGGTTGTTTGTATAGTTGCTTTCCAAATCAGCCAGCTGCTTGTTGCATTTTTCTATGAGCAGTTGCTTTTCCTTTTCCAGCTCCTGCTCAGCCTGCTCATTCATCTGCCTTATTTTTTTCTCGGTTTCCTCTGCAATATCAGCCTCCATTTTGACTATAGCCTTTTCATTTTCTTCAAAAAGCTCAGTCTTTTCGGCATTTGCCCTTTCCAAAATCTGAGTGGCTTTTCGTTCAATCTCATACAAATGATTGATAACCTTTTCCAATATCTTGCCTCCAATCATTGCTGCTATTATAAAATAATTCCTTATAATAATACAACTATTACGTTTAAATGCAATAGTTAATATGTACAATTTATTAAAAAGATAAAGGAAAATTTGTATTAAAATTGCTCGGGTATAACTGTAAACTTTGTTAAAAAACATCATATATCGAATTGCATTTGTTTTTGTTGAATAATATTAGTTAATAAGTTATAATATAGCGTGGATTATCAATATTATATTGTAACTAATCTACAATAAAATATTTCATGATTCCAAAAGGCTATACTATTTAGTTGCTATAATGCAAAAGCATTGACCTGATTATATATAGAAGCAAGGGGTGAGTAGATGGCAAAGGAAACAGTAGAAGCAGTCAGGCAGGCAGAGCTTAAGGCTTTGGAAATGGAAAAGGAAGCGTTGCAGAAAAAGGATGCTATTATTTTGGAAGCCGAGAAAAAGGCAAAGGATTTAATAGCTTCAATAACGAAGCAGGCTGCATCCAAGGCCCAAAAGGATTTGGAAAAGGCTAATAGCAGGGCTGAAGAGATAATCAGCGAGGCAAAGACCAGATCCGATAAGGAAATCCTTATTATCAGGGAGTTGGCAAAAGGAAAGGAAGCAGCTGCAGTAGAGCTTGTTCTTTCCGAGGTTATAAAATAACCGGCACGCATTTTATACTTAATAATTTAACTGAAAAGGAGGTGTATCGATTATGGCAAAGGTGCAGATGCAGCGTATTTATATTTATGCTTTGAAAAAGGACCGCAAGCCGATTCTGGAGAAGCTGCAGCGCTTTGGTGTGATGGAAGTGGATGATATCATTCCCGAGGATGATATATTTAATAAAGCAGATGTATCCAAAGCAAAAATGATCTTTGAGAAAAATATAGCCACAGCCAGTGATGCGGTTGAGGTAATTGAGCGCTATGTCAAGGAGAAAAAGTCTCTGTTGGCTTCCCTTAAAGGGAAAAAGGACATCAGCATAGAGGAGTATGATAATTTCAGGCATAAATACTCAGAAACTGTACAGACTGCAGGCAGGATATTGTCATATGAAAAGAAAATTGCAGAAATAAAGGCTGAGATAAACAGGCTTGAGGCACAGACCGAGATGCTTCTTCCATGGACATCGCTTGATATACCCTTGAATTTCTCAGGAACAAAGCATACGAGGGCTTTTATAGGCTGTCTTCCCAAGGAGTGGAGCCTGGAGGATTTATATGCTGAACTGGCTGAGTATATGCCTTTAAATATAGATATTATCAGCAGCTCAAAGGATCAAACCTGTATTTTTGTTTTATGCTCCAGGACAAATGCTGATGGTGTATATGAAGCACTCAGGCGGATTGAGTTTTCGCTCCCCAGTATCAGCACTAATAAGGCTCCTGCTGAGCAGCTGAATGAGATAAGGCTGGAATTGAATGAAAAAAGAAAGGCTGTGTCGGAGGCAGAAAAAGCCATAGCGGACTTGGCCAAGTTCAGGGAGGATCTCCTGTTTTTGCAGGATTATGAACGGATAAGGGTTGACAAATATGAGGTTATAGGCCGCCTTGCCCAGTCAAAGAATGTATTTATTCTGACCGGTTATATTCCGGTTAAGGAAAAAGCAAGGCTGGAAGCGGAGCTTGCAAGCAAATATTTACTTGCAGTAGAATTTTCAGATCCTGCAGATGATGAGGATGTTCCTGTCCTGCTAAAAAACAATTGGTTTGCCAGACCTCTTGAGGGTGTACTGGAAGGCTTTTCACTTCCTGGCAAGACAGAGCTTGATCCATCGATGGCAATGGCGTTATTTTATTATATGCTCTTTGGAATAATGCTGTCTGATGCCGGCTATGGCCTGATTATGGCTATTGCCTGCGGTTTTGCCCTGTTGAAGTACAGAAATAGCATGGAACCGTCTTTGAAGAACTCGATAACTATGTTTTTCTATTGTGGAATTTCCACAGTATTCTGGGGATTTATGTTTGGCAGCTTTTTTGGAGATGCCATTGATGTAATTGCCTCAGTATACTTCGGGGTTACAAATCTTCCGGTTCTTAAGCCGCTATGGTTTGTTCCTATGGATAAACCGATGGCAATGCTGACATTTTCCATGGCACTGGGTCTGGTGCATCTTATGTTTGGACTGATAATGAAGGTAGTTCAGCTTGTCAGACAGAAGGATTATATTTCAATAATCTATGATGCCTTATCATGGTTCTGCCTGGTTATAAGCTGCACAGTATTGCTGCTGTCCATGGAAATGATAGCTGAAAGCTTCAACCTGAATTTAACGATTCCGCCACTTGTTACAAAGATATTTGCAGCATTGGCTGTAATATCCGCATTAATAATAGAGGCGACAAACGGCCGTGAATCAAGAAATCCTTTTAAGCGCCTTTTAAAGGGATTATATGCGCTATATGGTATAACAGGCTACTTAAGAGATGTTTTGTCCTACTCACGTTTGCTGGCTTTGGGTCTTGCAACAGGCGTAATATGCAATGTTGTTAACAAGATGGCTTCAATGGCCGGCGGAACCGGTGTAGTGGGTACAATAATATTTATAATAATATTGCTGGTGGGACATGCCCTCAATATAGCCATTAATGTTCTGGGAGCATATGTCCATACCATCAGATTAAATTATGTAGAATTCTTTGGTAAGTTCTATGAGGGTGGAGGCAGAGCCTTCAATCCCTTTAAAATGAAAACAAAATACTATAAGGTTAAGGAGAGAATAGAAAATGAAGTTTGATATTAATAGCTTAGGTATTGTTTTGGCATTATTAGGAGCTGCATTAGCAGCATTTGGAGCAGGTGCAGGTTCTGCAAAAGGAGTAGGTATGGGTGGCGAGGCTGCCGCAGGTATAATTACTGAGGATCCGTCAAAATTCAGTAAAGTATTAATTCTTCAGCTGTTGCCCGGTACTCAGGGTATTTATGGTTTCCTTATTGCATTTATTACCTTTACACGTATCGGTGTAATAGGTGGTGACAGCGATATTTCATTTGCAAAAGGCTTGCTTTATCTGTTTGCTTGTCTTCCTATGGCAATCGTTGGTTATGCATCAGCTATTCGTCAGGCAAGAGCTTCAGTAGCAAGTATGGGCGTTCTTGCCAAGAAGCCTGAAGCATTCGGTAAATCCATGCTGCTTCCCATCATGGTTGAAACCTATGCGATTCTTGCACTTTTGGTATCCATTCTTGCTATATTTGGTGTATCAGGCTTGAATATTTAGTTTTCAAATGAGCTGC
>JAAZDK010000279.1 GCA_012512855.1 Clostridiales bacterium | reverse complement strand
AGCATGCACTGTGATGCATAGATGCTTTGCTTAATACAAGCTTTTCATTTTGAAAGGAAGTTATGTCATGAAAAAATACAAACGTATTTTTACAATTGTTCTGGATTCTCTGGGTATTGGCGCAATGGACGATTCCCCAGGCTATGGCGATATCGGAGTAGATACTCTCGGCCATATCGCAGAAAGAATGGACGTCTTTAATATTCCCAATCTGCAAAGGCTGGGTATTGCAAATTTGCACCCCCTTGCAAATGTGCCTCCCATTGAGCGCCCGCTTGGCTTTTATACCGCCCTCAGGGTAATAAGCAAGGGCAAGGACACCATGACCGGTCACTGGGAGCTGATGGGGCTTAAGGTTGAGCCCCCCTTTAAAACCTTTACCGAAACCGGATTTCCTCCCGAACTGATAGCTGAGCTTGAGGCCAGAACAGGGCACAAGGTCATCGGCAACAAGAGCGCAAGTGGTACTGAAATTATCGATGAACTTGGTGAGGAAGAAATCGCCACCGGCGCCATGATTGTGTATACCTCAGCGGACTCAGTGCTGCAAATCTGCGGCAACGAGGAAACCTTTGGCCTGGAGGAGCTGTATCGCTGCTGTGAAATTGCCCGTGAACTGACTATGCGGGATGAATGGAAGGTGGGCCGTGTTATCGCCCGCCCTTATGTCGGCAAAAAGCGAGGCGAGTTCCGCCGCACCAGCAACCGCCATGATTATGCCCTCAAGCCCTTCGCTCCCACTGCCTTAAATGCCCTGAAGGATAACGGCTTTGATGTCATTTCAGTAGGCAAGATTTATGATATCTTCGATGGTGAGGGGCTCACCGCATCCAACAAATCCAAATCCTCAGTTCATGGCATGGAGCAGACAATAGATATTGCCAAAACCGATTTTCACGGCTTGTGCTTTGTAAATCTGGTGGACTTTGACGCCCTTTGGGGACATCGTCGTGACCCTAAGGGCTATGGCGAAGAGATTGAAAAATTTGATGCCAAGCTAGGTGAGCTTCTTCCTCTTTTAAAAGAAGACGATCTGCTTATCCTCACTGCCGATCATGGTAATGATCCGACCTATTCAGGTACTGATCATACCCGTGAAAAGGTTCCCTTCATAGCCTATTCACCCTCCATGAACGGCTTTGGCCCTCTGCCTGAGCAGGAGACCTTCGCTGTTGTGGGAGCCACCATAGCCGATAACTTCGGTGTTGCCATGCCTGAAGGCACTATCGGCACCTCACTGCTTCCTTTACTGCAGTAATATATGGCAAAAGACTCACTACTGCATATACTGCAGCAATATTCAGCATAAGCCAAAGTAGCATGTCAATTTCAGCAGATAATCAAAATAACTAAGGCAGGTCATTAGATATCTGCTGACGTGAAATGATTTGGTAAATATTCAAAGGCCTCCATCAGCAGTTATTCTGACTGGCAGATGGGGCCTTTAATTATTGCATTTTTCAATTGGCTATAACAACTCGTTTCTACCAAAATATACCTTTATAGCTGTCAAAAACATGCCTTTCAAAATATGTACCTGCTGTATCATAAACCTGTTTTCCCTGTAAATAGGTCCAATATACACTTCTACCGCTAACATCACGATAACCCATCCTAATGCTTGCATTTAACTTATTGCCAGTAAATTCATTCATTTCTTCAGCCATAGCTTCAATTTGAGCTTTTACATCCTCCTCAATATTATCAGCATCATCAGGATGTCCGCTTAGTGAAACGTAAATTGACAGATATATCGGACAAATCTCAAATGCGTTTGCAGGTGTAAGCCTGGAAAGATTTATAGCCCCGTCAGGAGTTTCCAGATTTTTAAGATACTTATCTGCCTTCTTAGTTCTTTCAATATTATCCTTCTCGTCTCTGTTAACCGTCATTCTAGCAAAAAAGCAAAATACATAGCTGGAAGGCGAAATAGCCATATCCTTAAACCTTGTATCAAAGAAATTTTCCCTATAATATTTCTTAATATAATCCTTTACATGGCTTTGAATCTGATCCGATAAGGAGCTACGATTGTCAAATACAAATATGACTGGATTCCCATTGCCGTCATAATATTCAATAGTCCACTCAATAAAGCGAACAGTCCTTGTATCAACATGTGAGCAGATTTCTTCCGGATCCTCATATTTGCTTTCAGTCGCTATAACCTTCCAATTATCTTCGAACATTTCATTAAAGGTTCTTTCATATTTTTTTATATAGTCCTCTCTAAATGCTCTTACACCATCTCTTTTCATAATTTTGCAGGAACCGGTTAACGTTAAAGCAAAAATTATCATCATAACAAAAATCATTTTTTTCATATAATAAATCTCCTTATTGAAGACATTTATTCTCATTCTAACTCTATAGAATCATTACAATCAAAAACATCCACTCGCCATATTGCTGGATAATTCTTTGCCCAATTTTGTATTGCCTGAACCTCTTCATCTGTATTAACTTCAATTAATGTCTCATCGCCATAATGTCCGCTGAATCACCTGCCCATAGACGCATTTCGAATTCATCAGCAAGCTCAAGAGCATTTTTAGCCAAGTCAAGCCACCATTCATAGCTATCAAAAATCGGTATACAATTATTGCTTGTGCGTGCTTTATTAACCATAAATAATATTTGATAAGCCATGGTTTCCTCCTAAAAAACATTTAACTAATCGCTTTCATATTTGCTATCAGGCAAAATTTTACCACATAAATCCAATATTTCAAATACTGTTAATATTCTGGAAGTAAGAATTATCTTACATGCCTCCATTATTCCTGCAAAAATCAAGTGTATCATATCGCAGCTTATGGTTGACTAAGCGACGAAGATATAGTTAAAAACGTATTATAGTTAATCGTATCCTTCATGTCAATTAATATGGCTTGCAGACAAAATAAACAGGGTTCTCTGACATTATCTCCGATAAAGCAGCATGGAGAGTGTATGTCAAAAAACCCTTTTCATTATCATCTATATCCAAGATTCAAAAGTACACCCAACGGTTTAGCAATAACATTGAGCAAAACCATTGATCCCGTCATTTATGATTTGCATACCAGATTATCAGTCACCTTACACTCAATGACAGTATCTGCAGTCTTCTTCTCCGCATCCTCTACATTTATCGCATTCTACATAACCTCTGCCATCGCAGTCATCACATTCTACTTTACCGCTGCCATAGCAATAACTACAATCTACCTCACCACTTCCACCGCATTCCGAACAATCCTCTTCACCGGAGCCATGGCACCAGCTGCAGTCCTCATCACTGTCATAGCTATCCTTACCGCTGCCACCGCAGGAGCCGCAGTTTTTCGTGCCTCTACCACCACATGACGGACAGCTTTCACTGCCACTGCCGCCGCAATCCGTGCATCTCACCTCGCCGTCTCCGTCACACCAAAAGCATTCAACCTGACCGTCTCCACCACATTCATGACACTTTACCTTCCCTGTCCCATCACAATAGTGGCAATTCTCATCATTATACATAAAAAGAGTCCTCCTTAGTAAGCCGTTTAGATACTTTGCTCCATTATTATTAGCTAACATAATATAAGAATTATAGCATAATCGACACATTTCGACAATTATTAGATTGACAGGCTACCGGAGGATGTTCTTATATTTACCTGAAACGGAAATATTATAATATCCTAAAATGGCAAATTGGATGAATATATCTCATTGCTTTTCACAAATAGCCCCCTTATGTATTAGTATCTCATCATAATGCACTTATTGATTTCTTAAATAATCATTTGATTGGTGCATTTATATACCTTCCAACACCAAGCTGTTCTAACATATTATGATATTCATTGACCATTTCGGGATGTAATGTCCATTTTATATCCTGGCCATCATTAGGATACCTTGGTGCAATATGCCAATGAGAATGAAATACATCCTGTTGTGCAACCTTCCCATTGCTTGAAATTATTTGTACTGCGTCGATGCCTAATTTTTCTTTATAAAGATCCACAACATATTTGACCATCGTCATAACCTCATGAAGCGCTTCAAGCGGCATGTCAAATATGTTTTCATAATGCTTCTTAGGGATGACCATAGTATGCCATTTGTTCATTGGATGAATATCCAATATAGCAATAGCATGCTCCGATTCAGCAACCATCCAGGATCTGGCTTCATGCCTTCCGATTTTACAAAAAATGCAGTCTTTCATAGTGCTCCTCCCTTAACCTCAATATTTTTGCTGATACTCCAGTTAATCTATGATTATAACATATTTTCTTCTTAGCCGTGAATGAACAAGGTATTGCACCAGCGCTCCATTGCTTCGGAAAACCAGCCTTCAGAAAAATATCTTCCATGCTGCGCGCAAATGAACAAAAGAACACTCAGGGAAAGGAACAGTTCCGCATCTTTTTCATCAATTTTCTCACCGCCTTCTGCCAAGCCCTGAAGCACCAGATACCGACTTTCCTCATCATGATAATTTGACTGGAGCATACCGGCCTCCTGGGCATAACAACTAAAACCGGAAAAAGAAAAATCAATCGGGATCAGTCCATTATCTGAGACAATAATATTGCCAAAGCTAAGGTCTGCATGTATTATTCCGTATTGCTCCTTGTCTTCTTTGAGACGACTGATAGCAGCACGAATCATTTTCAGTTCATTTACGCAGATGTCTCCAGCCTTCGGGCTAATATGCCCGGAGTTAACAGCAGAAGATATCTCATCAAAGAGTCTGTCTATCAATTGTTCATCATAGGCAATGCGTCTTCCGGAAAACCCTTTGGATGAACGGTGAATTCTTGCTGCAAGCTTTCCCAGTTCCTTAGCATATTTCTTCCCTTCTGCTTCCTCAATCGTTCTACCGGGAATCCAACTCAGCAGCATAGCAGGTGACCCGTCAGATAATCTGTAAATCAACTTACCATCCAGTCCTGCAACAGGCTCCTGCAGCTCCGGAAAGCCATGCTCCCGCATATAACATAGCAATTCTACTTCATCCTGAAATCGTTCATAGGCATCATATCCGAAGTTAACAAGATTGGTATTAAAATCTTCAACCGGGCAATGAATCCGCAAGGAATAGGTCTTGTCTGATACACTTACTTTACAGGAAATATTCTCGTTGTGGCGCAGCATTGTGTATTCTGCATTTTCGATACCAAACAGATGTAAAGCCTCTTCGATTAAATTTTTCTCTTGATTATTCATGAATTAATAACCTCACAATATTCGGATTGGAAACAGAAAAATGTATGGTACATAAGAACTTAGCATCAAGTTTTGTTCCTGTTGAATGTGCGCTTGATGCAGATGTTCAGGAATACACATATTTGATTGCTTGTGTTTTAATATAATGGAATTATATCACAGTACATATTAAAAATACCATATCATTCTATTCCACTCATAATCCAGTCATAACGAAGAGCTGTTTGCTATAACGTATCAGAATTAAGTTTATTGAGGTTATCATTTTTCTTAAAATAAAATAATTTTATATCCCACTACTTATGCTCCACATAATATTTTATTGCTTCACCAATGAATAAAGCTGCACCCTCACCATAGTTTTTATCTGTTGCATTTTGAAAGGCAGGATTTGATATATAAACATCTGCCATATACTCCCAATAATTATCTCCAAGCTCTATTCCTGACATCACATTCTGTTTGGCTGTTTCCTTTACTATTTCTTCTACAATTCTTTGTATTTCTTTGGAAGATACATCTTTATTTATATCAGAAGTAAGCTTTTTATACAGTAGATTTAACTTAGGTTGTGCCTCTTCCATATTTGCTTTAAGTACTTCACCTATAAATTTTGATGCACCCTTACCATATTTTTTATCTACTGCCATCATCCATTCGGGAAGAATCAGATAGATTTGTTTATAAGTATGCCAATAGCTATTTTCATCATCCATGTAAAAAAGCTCATACTCTCCTTTTATTGTATTCTTTATTTCTTCAGCGATTTTCTGAACCTCTGCAGATGAAGGTTCTTCTCCCAAATAAGATACCAGCCTCTGAAATAGCTCACTTAATACCGGATGATTATCCTCCAATAAATCCTCCTTAAGCTTATCAAATTGCTCAGCCTTTTCTATAATTTCACTTCCGAAATTTTTCGTCATGGCTTGAACATATTTTTCAATACTGCCATACTGTTTTATTGCCATTTTAGCGATATCGGCTTCGCTAGCTTTACATTTTTCTATTAACTCATCATATTGATCCATACCCCCCAAGTTATTTATAATTTTATCTGAATACTCCTCGTATTATATAGTAGTAGTTTTTAGAGACCCTCTCCAAGGTCTTTATTATTTATTTCATAGTCTGTCTTTACCTTTTCTACAGGTATGACTATGATATTCATTGATACTGTGGTTTGTT
>JAAZDK010000278.1 GCA_012512855.1 Clostridiales bacterium | reverse complement strand
TACAGATGGATTGCCATCCTATACTTGACAGGCAAAGCCATTACAGCGCGAAAAAGCTCAGATTCCTCCTTGTCGACAAAGGGAAGCTTTTCATCAAGCGGTACCGTTTTTTGAAACCAGGGAGAAAAGTATAAATCTAGATAAATGTCGAAATTCCTCGAAATACCCGGACCGGCACACTACAATTTCTGATATTATTAGATTTTAATATATTCCCTTAATTTCTTTGCTATCAGGTATTTTATTCATAAATTAAATCTATAGAAAATTATTAGAATTGTATAAGGTGTACTTATGGGATATATAAAGAGCATTAGTTTTACTTTTCCATGGCAAAATATTATAATATATCTGTTGACATGAAAAGAGCATAGTCATCTATAAAAGACATGCAAATTTATTAATACGAGGAGTGCATACAATGGAAAGAATGATCGGAACCGTATCAAGAGGTATTCGGGCACCTATAATACGCAAAGGAGATAATATCGTTGATATTGTGGTCAATTGTGTTATTGACGCTGCAAAGTCAGGCAATTTTGAACTAAATGACAGGGATGTAGTCGCAGTAACAGAGGCTGTTGTTGCACGCGCTCAGGGCAATTATGCAACAACCGATCAGATTGCTGCTGATATTAAGAATAAATTCGGAACAGACACACTTGGCGTTATCTTCCCCATCTTAAGCAGAAACCGCTTTTCCATCTGCCTAAAAGGTATTGCCAAGGCCGTAAAAAAGATTATCCTGATGCTTAGCTATCCTTCCGATGAGGTAGGTAATCATCTGGTTGATCTCGATTTGCTGGATGAAAAAGGAGTTAATCCCTGGACAGATGTGTTGACTGAGGACATGTTCAGAAAATTATTCGGATATAACAAGCACACCTTTACCGGGGTTGATTATATCGAATTTTACAAGGATTTAATTAAGCAGACAGGCTGCGAAGTGGAGATTATATTGGCCAATGACTGCCGTGCAATACTCAAATATACAAAGAATATACTCTGCTGTGATATTCATTCCCGTGAGCGTTCCAAGAGACTCCTGCGCGCGGCCGGTGCAAGCAAGGTTCTGGGACTGGATGAAATTCTTAATGCACCGGTAGACGGCAGCGGCTATAATGAAGAATATGGTCTTCTCGGAAGCAATAAAGCAACAGAAGAAACAGTAAAATTGTTCCCCAGAGATTGCCAGCCTGTTGTGGACAGCATACAGCGTCTGTTGTACGAAAAAACCGGAAAGCATATGGAGGCCATGATTTATGGCGATGGCGCCTTCAAGGACCCTGTGGGCAAGATCTGGGAGCTTGCCGACCCGGTTGTTGCACCAGCCTATACCAGAGGTTTGGAGGGCCAGCCTCATGAGGTCAAGTTAAAATATCTCGCTGACAATAACTTCTCCAATTTAAAGGGTGAAGAATTACAAAAGGCAATATCCGAATATATTAAAAATAAAGACCAGGCCTTAACTGACAGTATGATTTCCCAGGGCACCACCCCCAGACGTATAACCGATTTGATCGGTTCCTTATGTGACTTAACCTCAGGCAGTGGTGACAAGGGTACACCTATCGTGCTGGTTCAGGGCTATTTTGACAACTATACCAAATAGGGCTCCTATCACATTATTATATATGCCGATACAGTTGTACCCTGTTGCAATGTCAGCAGGGTACGACTGTGTAGGCCGAGTCTAAATCATTTCTTCTTGCGTCCAATCCTGATTTATGATATGATCTATATCGATGGAGGCATAGCTCAGTTGGGAGAGCACTTGCTCGACAAGCAAGGGGTCACTGGTTCAAGTCCAGCTGTCTCCATTTTTTATGTCTAATCCGGACAGTTATATTCACATTCATACCATACGATATATAGCAAAAGAACTATACAATACTTTATAAACACGATCAGGCGGGTTTGTAATATGTCTACAAATACCCGCCCCTATTATTCAGCATAGAAATTCATCTGATTTTTTACTTAAATTTAAGATAAGATTATATGATAATAGATATTTTTTATAATAATAAGCGACTTACTGCTGGGCCTTTACTATTATGGCATCATATCCTTTTTTCTTAAGCTCCGCTACCAGCTTTTCGGCATTTGATTTATTGGCAAATGCGCCCACCTGTACCCGGTAGATGGTTTTCTTCTCAGGGGTCTCTTCTACATATTTCACTCCTGTAAATTCACACAGGCCCTTGCAGATTTCCCGGGCACACTCCTTCCAATAATCTTCATTGGCCATAAGATTAACTGCCTCATACTCATTGGTCATAAAGGCAAGCTCACATATGATAGCCGCCTTAACCCCCATACTGCTGCAGTTGCACATTCCCAGAGCCTCAGTCTTTACTCCTCTGTTCTTTTGCTTGCTGCCCCCTGCCAGATGCTTAAGCACAGTTTCAGCAAGCTTCTTGGATTGTCCGGGATACTTATCGTGTATATAAACACCAAAGCCTTCGGCACTGTTAAAGCTCTTTCCGTCTCCATAAGCATTAAAATGTATGGAAATGCAATAATCACATTTTGCATTTGCTATGGTCTTCTG
Organism: Clostridiales bacterium; assembly: GCA_012512855.1. Classification (GTDB taxonomy): domain Bacteria; phylum Bacillota; class Clostridia; order Lachnospirales; family Lachnospiraceae; genus Mobilitalea. Next base: position 13,249 of record JAAZDK010000278.1, on the reverse strand, counting down.
TCTATCCGCTATAGCCGTGTCAGGATCATTGTATGCATTGTCATCATCCCAGCCGGTCCGCATTGTGGTAAAGCCACAGCGCTGCAGCTCCCTGTTAAGATGGTAAGCCACACCTACACTGGCATAATGCTCACGGTACTGCTCGCCCTTTTTTATGTCTATTTTACCGTCCTTATTAACATCAATGTCCTTAGGCAGTGGTGGTGTACGCTTTCCTGCAGTATTGGATCCATGCCCCGCATCTATCGCAACCTTATAACTTGTTGCCACCGGTATCACCTCCCTTTCTACAATATATGCAAAAATTCGCACTGTGTTGTATTCAGACGGTGATAGCTCTTCAATATTTCCGCTTCTGCATACCTCCGCTATTTACCAAATCTCATGGGACATACAATGCGACATTTGTTGCAGTCAACCGTATCAAATCCCCTGGCTGTTTTACCATATGTATTCATTCTGCACTGCTTCTGCTTCACCTGCTTGTCTGCAATCGCCTGCGCAGGACAATTATCAATACATCTTCTGCAGCCTTCGATGCATATATCCTCCTGCAAATCATCCGACTCCAGCTCCAGATCTGTAAGGACTGCACCTAATATCAGACGGTTTCCGTACTCAGAATTAAGCAGCAATGAGCTTTTGCCGATTGAGCCAAGGCCGCACAGGACGGCTGTATGCCTCATTGAAATAAGTCCCTTGGCAGTCATGCTTTCAGCCTCCCAATACTCATTGGGTGCATCGGACGGGACCGGAACAGCCATGCAGTTATACCTGACCTCCAGCTCCTTTGCAAGCCTCAGCTCTAAATCATCAATAGAAGAGCTTATTTTGCCGTTAAAGTAACCATACAACAGCCGTGGCTGAACTTCATATAAGCCTTTAGGTAGGGCTATGCCCAAAGCTATCACAGATTTGCACCTGTCAAACAAATCAAGAGGCAAAAGCCGGGAGGTGCATTTTCAAAGCGCTCTATGCTGCCTATACCGCACACATCTGCCCCCAACTGATAAGCCAGTTCCTTTATCTCATTTTTCATATAAGCAACTTTCCTTTAATCTCATGTATAGTTATATAATTTAAATATATTATATAGTTTCCGAATATAATTTCAACAAAGATTTTCTCTCGGCATATAAATCATGGGATATAAGGTAAGACATCCTGCTGAGAATGGCGAAATACCCCTGAGAATGATTATAACGAACCACATCCTTTATTTGAAAAAACTTGAAGAAAATATATGTATTTGTTAAAATCAATTTGATTGTAGTAAACATATACCAAAGGAGAAAACAAATGAGAGTTGAAAAAATTTCTGATGGCGATAAGGCTAAGTATATGGATTTGCTGCTTATTGCCGATGAATCGGTCATTATGATAGAAAAATACCTGTATCGTGGCGATATGTTTGCTCTTTATGATGAAGATCTTAAATCACTTTGTGTTGTTACCCAGGAGGAACCTGGTGTTTACGAAATTAAGAATATTGTTACCGTACCGCAATATCAGCGCAAGGGATATGGACAATATCTGATTTCATATATAGTCGATTATTACAAGGATTCCGGCAAAGAGCTATATGTCGGTACAGGTGACAGCCCCATGACTCTTAACTTCTATGGCAAATGCGGATTTAAAAAATCACATGTTGTTAAAAATTTCTTTATAGACAATTATGACCACCCTATGTATGAAGACGGTAAGCAATTGGTGGATATGATTTATCTGAAAAGAAGCTTCTAAATTAACTTGACAAACCCCTACGAGAGGTTTCTATAAAAACACCCTTGAAATTTTCAATCACATATCAAGGGTGTTGAGTCTATGAAGGAGATTCAGTTAACAATAAGGTAATAGCCTTTTTAACTTATACACCGTCCATTTATAAATGTAAATAAGATCATTTATACTAGTCAGAATGTTTCCATGCAAAAAAGATTGGTTAATAAAATTATTTTATCATACTTAATATGACATCTTTTATTTTTCCCTTTTCTATTTTCTGATCAGGATCTACAACAAACACAACTAAAGAAACAGCACTATAATCAACCATTTTATTGATAAGAGAAGTCGTATCTGATGCCAAGAATGAAACTTTATTTTCTTTATTAATAAGTTTTATTGCATCTCTAAGTGATTCTTCTCCCAGATCGTTACATTCTTCAATTTTCATAAAACTTGGCAATGATTCAATATTAACTGTTGAAGTGCAAAAACCAATCTGTTCCATGTCAATACCACATTTTTCAGAAATTTCTTTATGATGGCGTTCAAGTATCCATTTTAGTAAAAAGAAATCCGGATCATTTATTGATTGCTTTTCAGCTTTTGATTTACGTTTCAATACTATATCTTTTTCATATAAAATTATTATTGGTTTTTTTCTTTCAGCTAGTGTCCTCCACAATATTTTCACTAATTTATCTTCAGATTTTTTCGCATACGCCTTTAATTTCGTCCACATAAAATCATCTGTAAAATGATAAAACTTATCACTACCAATCGATTTTACTAAGTTATCAAAACTTATATAAAATTCATCCTTTTCTTCAGAAATCATTTTATATAATAAAGTTTTTGCTACTGCTTCAAAAGCTAAAGACGTTTTATGTAAAACGGTTTGTGAATAATGAAAATATCTTGCCATTAAAAAATGTTCAACTGCATGTTGAGCTTTTGAATTTATTGCTATTATTTCATATTGATTATTATTATCATTATTGAGTTGATACTTGACTTTTTTAATATTATTTATTATATAGTTAAAATCTACGCTACCAAATACAACTCCTGCTTGAGACGAGTCTCTTAGTAAATAATCCATTCTATCCGCATCTAAACTTGAGTGCATTAATTGAACATATACAATACTATTATTATGCACTCCTATCTCACCTGTAATTATTTTACCGACTAACTCTGCATCAATATTATTTGCCTTTAGAATATCGTTAATTTGCTTGTCATAAATAATTACATTAGCTCCAAGATGTTCATGATCAACCGTTTTTCTTTTAATATGATTTGACAAATCACTTAATAAACTTATAGTTCTAAATGGTTCATTTTCCAATATTGAATTATTCTTAGCATCTATATAACTATATACTGTCTCGCATAAATGGGAAAAAGGATAGTGACCTACATCATGTAATAAAGCAGCAATTCGTAGTAATTGCACATCTTCTAATGATATTTCATTATTTCGATAAAGAACATCGCAAAAACGCCCCATAATATAAAGAACACCCAAAGAATGAGCAAATCTTGAGTGTTCACCATCCGGAAATACATAAGAGGAGAAACCCATCTGACGAATTCTTCTCAATCTCTGCATTGCTCGGGTGTCCAATAATTCAACTTCTATTTTAGACAATCCTATATTCCCATATACTGAATCATTTATGGTTTTATAATTAAAAATATGATAGTAATTATTGTTCATCAACAATTCACCTATCTTTCGAAATCTACTAATGCTTGAATAGCAGCTTCTATATCAGTATCGGAAAATTGCGGTTTTGTTATCTGAACCATTTCAACAGCCTTATCCTGCGTTCCCAATTGCTTCTTCCAGTATAAGTATGAGGCTAGCAACTCATACCAAGCAGAATTATCTAATTTGACTTTTTTTCTCGCTTCACATTTCTCTAAATCATTTACTTTTTTTATTCGCTCCTTTATATTCTCTTTAATATTATAATTAGTAAACTGTTCTTCACCCAAAGGAATACATTCATATGCCATTGCTGTTAATTCTGTGGAGTAGGGCCCATGTACATACCAACTATATTGATAACCTAGATTAACACCTAAATTCTGAAGTAAAAATACTTTTTTCTGTAAAATAATTCTGTTACTTAAACTATCTAAATTAAAACAATTTAACTCTTTTAGAATGACTCCTATTGTTATTAAATCACTTCTCATAATATCCCTACCTCCTATGGATATAATACAATTATTATTATATATAAATTTATGCATCATTTCAATAGAATTGTACATTTGTTCGATGTTTTATCAACAAGACCTTCTTACTATCAATGCCACGCTCTCCACATGGACGCTGTGCCCGAACTGGTCCACTGCCCTTACCTTAACCAGCTCATAATCCTTTTCGCACAGATACTTAAGGTCACGGGCCAGTGTTGCAGGATCACAGGAGACATATACCACCCGCTTGGGAGCCATGGCAAGAATGGTATCCAAAAGGCTCTGCTCACAGCCCTTTCGGGGTGGATCTACGACTATTACATCTGCATATATATTATCTTCCTTATACTTGCGGGGCAAGACTTCTTCAGCTGCCCCAACAAAAAACTCGGCATTATCTATGCCGTTGATTTTGGCATTTGCCCTGGCATCCTCTATAGCCTCCGGTACTATCTCCACACCGTAGACCTTCCTGGCCTTCTTTGCCATATACAAGGATATGGTTCCGATACCGCAGTACAAATCCCAGACAGTTTCATCCCCGTGAAGATCCGCATATTCAAGGGCTATGTCATAAAGCTTTTTAGTCTGCACCGGATTGACCTGATAAAAGGACAGGGGAGATACACGATAGCTGACACTTCCGATGCGGTCAGTAATGTATGGCTCACCCCACAGGGGTATGATTTCCTTGCCCAGAATTACATTGGTTTTCTCCATATTTACATTCAGGCAGATGCTTTTCATTCCCTCAATCTTAAGCAGCCCTTCAATAAGCTCCTCCTTGTGGGGGAATTGCCTGGCGTTTATCACAAGGCAGACCATAACTTCACCGGTACTATATCCAACCCTGGTTACAATATGCCTTAACAGCCCCTTATGCTCATTCTCATTATAGGGCTCAATTTTATATCGTTCTATGAAGGAGCGCATAAATGATATGATTTTATCATTGACCTCCGCTCCGATATAGCAATGCTCCGTATCTATAATTGAATGGGTTCTGCCTGCATAAAAACCGATTAATATCCTGCCGTCCCTGGCTCTGCCCACCGGAAACTGGGATTTATTACGGTAATAATAGGGCTCCTCCATACCACAAATAGGCTCCATATAAAAATCACTAAAGCCGCCTATTCGCATCAGGCAGCTGCGGACCTTATTCTCTTTGAATTCCAGCTGCCTGGCATAATCTATATGCTGAAGCTGACAGCCGCCACACTTGGCCGCTATAGGGCATCTGGGAGTGACACGGTAAGGAGACGGCGCTATCAGCTTAACCAGCCTGGCATAGCCATATGATTTGCCTGCCTTGGTTATCTGTACCAAAGCCCTGTCCCCGATGGCAGTATCCTTCACAAACAAGGCATAGCCATTATACCTGCCTATGCCTTCTCCCTCGGAGCCCATATCCTCTATAGTGATTTCAACCTGATCGTTTTTCCTGAGTATAGCATCTGTCATATATTATCAGCCTTATTCCTTTCCCTTGGTACTCCTCTTGATATTTGTCTCAAACAGCCTCTGATAACCCATCCATTCAGTCTTTGGATCTCCTGATGAAAGTATCTCTGTCATGGTCTGCAGCTTGGCATCGGTATTATCGGCAAAATGAAGGGCAAGGGCCTCTATGGTAGCCGGCTTTTTGGGCGAACCATATTCCAGCTCGCCGTGATGTGAAAGTATGCAATGAATTAGCTCGTTGGCAAGCTTAGACGGAAATTTATCCTTTTTCTTTATATGCTCGCTTAATGTATTGGCACCTATATAGATATGCCCCATCAGCTGGCCTTCTTCAGTGTAATCATTTTCAGGAAATGCCGACAGCTCTCTGAGCTTGCCTATATCATGAAACAAGGCCGCAGTTATCAGGATATCACGGTTTATCAGCGGATAATTGGCAGCAAAGAAATCACACATTTTAACCACGCTTAATGTATGCTCAAGCAGCCCACCCACAAAGCTGTGATGTACGGCTTTGGCTGCGGAGTGCTTCTTAAAGCTCTTGATAAAGTCAGGGTTATTGACAAAGAAATCCTCAGCCAGAGACTTAAGGTTTGCATCCTTAACCGAAGCGATGAAATCCTTCAGCTCCTTGTACATAGCCTCAATATCCTTGCTGGTGGAAGGAAAATAATCCTCGGGATAATATTCACCCTCCCTGCCTTTGTAGATTTTGCTTATATTCAGCTGCAATGTGTCCTGATAGGATATAACACGGGCATCAATATGTACGAAATCCATCGCCTCATATTGCTCAATTTCATTATTAAAGCCCCATATTTTTCCTTCTATGGTTCCGGTTTTGTCCTGCAAAACCAAAGAAACATAGCTCTTGCCATTCCTGTCTGACAAGATCTGCTTTGATTTGCACAAATATATCTCATTTTTTATATAATCATCCGCCTTCAGATCCTGAATATATCTCATTCCTGCGAAACCTCCAACCTATTTGCAATACAAGTCTCTCTTTAAAAAATATAAAATCAAATCATATTTTTATCATTGCCTGATTTTCTTTATTTTATTAGCTTCTATATTATACCCCACTGCAGGGAATATATAAAGGTTTATCACACAAAAACCCGGCAGGCAACTTGAAATCAGTAGAAAAAAATCCGGTACGCAGCCTATAGTATATAGTTTTACTGTGTACCGGCTAAATAGTATCCTAATCATTTTGGTTTGGTAGAAAGCACAACCGTCAAATCCATCTGCTTGTCAGGACCACCATTAGTCCTTTTAATTTTTACAATCAGCTCCGAGCCTACACCATATTGTGATATCATCCTGTAAAAGCTGCTGGTGTTTATAACATTTTGACCGTTTATCGTAAGAATAATATCGCCATTCTTTATATCTGCCTTAAGTGCAGGAGAATCAGCAAAGACCTCTTCCACATAAATTCCGTTGCCTACCTTATGCGTCTGTTTGGCGTCCTCTGTCATATCCTTTGCCTTTATACCAAAATAGATTCTGTCATTCTGGTTAACCATCCGTAAAATATATGGCCTTATTTGATCAACACTGATTGCGGTACTGATATTGCTGTTTTGGTCCTGCTTAAGCGTCCGTGTTATCCAGCCTATGACCTCACCCCTCATATTGACAATTACGCCTTCACCATCTGGATTGTCTTCAATATCCGTATTAAAAAGCTTGAGTATATTGTCCGTGATTGCTACACTGCTTCCCTCGCTTGTAATTATACCCAGCCCCATGGAATTATGATATCCGTTGGGAGCTCCCAGGGCTATAATCGGATAACCAACAACGGGTGAATAATACTCACTCAGTATTGCGGTATCCAGACCTGAAAGATATATTGGCGGAATATCTTCTTTATTGACTGCTATTACAGCCAAATTTATCTCATTTTCATAATCAACCATCCATGCATCAACATAAACCGTATCGAAGAATTTGAGCCTTATTTTATCGGCATTCCGCACGCGATCCAGACTGACCAGTATATAATACTCAGCCTGCGTTTCCGCAACTATAAGTCCCGGTGTATAAACGGTCTTTTCAACCTGATTGCTGAACCAGTCCTCCACCATAAAGCTGCTGGTTACCTTTACAATCGATTTATTTACCTTGTAAGCCACCTTACGCAGCTCATAATACATATCCTTATAGTCGCTCAGATTGGCATCAATCTTTTGAATAACTGTTTCCGGTATAACTCCTTTGCTTGTTGCCTGATCACTGTACTCCGGAACTTCCGATATTTCAGCAACCTGAACATCACCCGAAGCTGTTGGCAGAGTTATCTGGGATTTGCTTCTTCCATCTTTGTGTACAATTCTGTAAATCGTCGGTTCAGCCAATACAAAAGTAACAGCTGCTATAAGTCCAAATAAAACAGCTGAAAAAAGCCTCATAGCAAAACGCATCAAGCGCTTTTTTATTTTTCTCCATCTTTTTTCGATAACCTGTTCCTTGATGAATTCATAATCGCTCTTTGCAATATCGCCCATTTATATTCTCCTTATAACAGCAGGCTTGTATTGATATCAAGGTTTATGTGGGTCTATTATACCAATGATATGTTAACAGATTATGAATTGTTTGTAAACAAAAGCTTCTAAAATAACAGCCTACAAAATAAGAAAATACAAAATATCAATAAATTCTGCACATTGACTTTAAAAGAGCAAGTAAATATAATTGCCTTTACGATCATTAGTATACATAAAGGAAAAGCACACTAATTTGCAGGCGCTATCTTGCATGCATATGCCTGCAAATCATTTCACAGGAAGGGATCATATATGGATGTCATAAAATTCGGACTGAAATACTTCAAAAGGAATTTACCCCTGGCTATTTTTATTCAGCTTGTGAGCTTTATTGCCATGACAGCCGATCTGATGCTGCCCATGATATCGCAGATGCTAATCGATTATGCGATAGGAAATAGCAAAAGCGATGGAAAGGGCATTTTCTCATTTTTACTGAATGGCAAATATGGGCAGACCCACAGCATGAAGCTGTTTTTCACCCTGGCCTTTGTCTTTATGGCCCTGCTTATCGGCAGAATAATACTTGTCTACATCAGAAATGTAATCAGGCAACGTATCGGTCTTGATTTGGAAACAGATCTTCGTGTCGCCACCTACCATAAGCTTAACCAGCTTGACAGCAACACAATATCACAATTTAACACAGGTGAGCTTCTGACAACCATCAATTCGGACACTATTATGTTCAAAGAGCTTTTCTGCAGAATGATACCCAATATAGCAGACAGTATCTTCGTTCTGGTGACAGCTGTATACCTGCTGACAAGGATTAATGCTTACCTGCTGATTATTCCTCTAGTCATGACTCCATTCTTTGTAGTTGCCCTGCTTAAGTTCAAAACAGCCGCCATGGTTAATTACAGGAATATCAGAAACGGCAACAGCAGAATGAACCTGACCGTCCAGGAAAATATCGAAGCGGTAAGACTGGTTCGTTCCTTTACCAACGAAGAATATGAAAAGCAAAAATTCGATGCTTCAAATGAAAACCTGAAAAATGCTTATATCCAACAGATTAAGCTGGCATCCAAGTTCGAGGTTATATTCAGCAGCATCAAGCAGTTTGCATATATCGGTACTATAGCAATTAGCACCCTGCTGGTTATCAGAGGCTATATGATGGTCGGCTATCTTGTGGCCTGCACCAGCTATGTTATGAAGATAATGGATGTCATCTCCATGATAAATAACTCCTTATTCCAGGTTCAGCAGCAGCTGGTATCCGGTCAGAAAATGATGCATTTTATGAACAGTGTATCCCGCATACCTGACGGGGATATGATTATCAGCAACATACGCCCTCATATCCGAATAGAAAATGCTTCCCTTGTTATAGACGGCAAGCAGGTTCTTAAAAATATTAACCTGGACATCCCTTACGGGAAAAAGATTGGCATCGTTGGTGGAACCGGCAGCGGAAAAAGCGTATTGCTGGAATCATTGTTGCGAATACATGATATGACCGGCGGACAAATACTAATCGATGGTACGGATATCAGAAAATATTCGCTGGAGTCTTTGAGAAATTGCTTCTCCTGCGTATTTCAGGAGGTTTTCCTCTTTTCCAATACCATAGATTCCAATATCGCCTATGCCAAACCGGATACCGGCAAGGACAATGTAATACAGGCTGCAAAGCATGCCCAGGCCCACAATTTCATTATCGGCCTGCCTGACGGCTATGAAACCATAGTCGGTGAAAGAGGTCTTGGAATCTCAGGAGGTCAAAAGCAAAGAATATCAATTGCAAGAGCCCTTTTAAAGAATGCCCCTGTGCTTATACTTGACGACTCAACAAGCGCCCTTGATGTCGAAACGGAGAAAAGGCTTCTGCATGACATTAAGAAATACTATCCTGAAAAGACCCTGCTTATATCTGCCCACAGAATGTCCTCGGTGGTGGACTGCGACGAAATTATATATATGCAGGATGGCGAGATAATTGAGCGAGGCAGCTTTGAAGAGCTAATGAAGCTGGGCGGACATTTTGCAAATGTATACAATATTCAGGAAGCACAGAAAAAATCCGTCATTGATTTCGATAATCTGGCAAATGCAGCTCATCAGCAGGCTAATGCATGAGAGTCGGATAGAAAGGCAAGGTTGTAACAGATGGCTAAAAGAAATACATATTTTCAGGATGAGGTAATTCAGAGAAAAATAGATATAAAGCAGTTGGGCAGAACCATTCGCTATATCCTGCCCTATAAAAAGGTATTTTTGCTGGTTTGCTTTCTGATGCTGATATCGGCCGGAGCATCAATGGTATCCCCTCTGCTGCTGAGATATATTATCAATCATTTGGTGTTCTCCAGAGATTACAAGCAGCTGCTGCTGATTATCTGCGGCCTTGCTGCTCTGGCAGCGACAGAAATCAGTATCACCTTTGTATACCAGAGGCTTATGGGTAAAACCGGCCATAAGGTTATAGCAGGCATCAGGCAGGAGATTTTCTACAAGCTGCAGCGGTTACCCTTTGATTATTTTGATAACAGGCCAAATGGCAAGATAGTTGTCCGTGTTACTGATTACATCAATGATTTGGCCAACTTTTTCACCAATACCCTGCTGCAATTTTTAATCCATATAGTCAGGATAATGGTTGTAACCGTGTTTATGCTCTCCATCAATACCTGGCTGACGCTGATCGTATTTGCTACAGCTATACCAATGATGATCTGCATCCTTATCCTCAGGTATTCCATACGCAGGCTATTTGCAATCCTGAGGGCCAAAAATTCCAACCGGACAGCATTCATAGTGGAATCCATAATGGGTGAAAAAATTGCAAAAAACTATAACAGGGCTTCAGTAAATGCAGAGATATATGACGAGGTCCACTCCACCTGCGTAAATGCATGGCTGAGGATTTTCTACAGGAATGAGCTTAACGGCCCTATAGTAGAGATCTTTTGGAATATCGGCGTTATTGCCTTGTATGGTGTTTCTCTTGCTATGATACTTAACGGTTCCACCAGCATGAATGCAGGTACAGTAGTGGCCTTCACAAGCTACATGGGACTTTTCAGCGGTCCCTTAACTCAGATAGCCATGCTGATTCAGCAGCTGGCAAGTGTAAGCTCCAACCTTGAGCAGGTATTTGACACCATAGATCATCCTGTTGAAATCGACAATCCCTCTGATGCAATTGAGCTTAAAAATGTAGAGGGTCAGGTGGACTTTGAAAATGTAACCTTTGCTTATGAGAAGGGTGTTAATATACTTGAGAATTTCAACCTGCATGTCAGGCCGGGTGAAACCATCGCTCTGGTGGGCCCAACCGGCGCAGGAAAAACTACTGTCATTAACCTTATAACACGATTTTATGATGTGGCCGAGGGTAGTGTAAAAATAGACGGTATAGACGTCAGAAAGGTGAGTCTTAGCTCCCTTAGAAAAGAGGTGGGTGTGCTTATGCAGGACCCCTTTATATTCAAGGGCACCATCATAGATAACATTCGCTACGGCCGGCTGGATGCCACTGACGAGGAATGTATTGCTGCCGCAAAAACCATATATGCCGACAGGTTCATCGAAAGAATGAAGGACGGCTATTACACCCAGCTGGACGAACGGGGTGAGGGCCTGTCGGCAGGTGAAAAGCAGCTTATCAGCTTTGCCCGAATCGTACTCAAAAATCCTTCAGTAATAATACTGGACGAGGCTACAAGCTCCATAGATACCGAAACCGAAAACCTTATTCAGCAGGCCATGGAGTTAATTTTAAAGGACAAGACGGCTTTCATCGTTGCCCACAGGCTATCCACTATAAGAAATGCCGACAGAATACTCTATATTGCCAACAAAGGCATTGCCGAAGAAGGCAACCACGAACAGCTGATGGCCAAGAAGGGCTTGTATTACAACTTAAATACATCAATATAAAACATAACTATGGCACCTCTTAATAACCGAGATAGTTAACATAAAGGAAGCAGGAACATTTCATCAGCTTAAATTAGCTGCAGCTATGGCTCCTGCTTCCTTTTTTGCCTTTTATTCATTCAGATAAATATCAAATTTTTGCTCAATTTCCTTGATAGCTTCATCCAATGGTTTGTCATGTAATCTAAAATCCTCTATAGAAGCATAAAATAAATAGTTCTCCGTTTTCCTAAATGAATTTTACCGAATAAAGCCCTTTATTCATATGAATAATGTATTGTTTGTTAATCACTGTATAATGATACAATATGTATTTTAATAATTTTATTTGTATTGAAGGCATAGGGGTGGGTTGGCACCCCTATTCCTAAAATTACTCACAATAAAAGATAGCATATAAAAATATAATATACGTACTTATTCAATCCTAATTAGCTCGCCAGTATCAGGATTTATTTCAGCCAAATAAACATCCTTTACTTTTTCACGCTCATGCCAATCCTCAATAATTACATATATCCTTTCGCCTGCAAGATAGAAATTCAGTACAATATCCACATTAAAGTAATATTCCTTTTTTAGCCGCATTCCGCTTTCTTCATAAATATTATCGTAAATATAAATTCCCGCTTTCCCATTGGTATATAAAATATCATTAACCTGGTGAGGAAACAGGCCATAACTGCCAGATTCCGTCTTACCGGTTGTTAAATTAAATCTGCAATAACGATTTGTCTCAAGGTCAACATAATATAAATAATTACCTAAAATCACTCCATCCCTGGCATTCTCCCTAACAAGATATTGCTGACTGCCATCGGTTTTTACTGCATGAATTTTGAATGTATCCGTATATTCGGTATAAAAGATATAATCTCCGAAAATGTCCAGACTGTAGTATTTGCCCTCATTTGTCAACCTTTCATGATTGCCACCATTCAAATCAATACCTTCTATGCAGTCTGAGGTAAAATATATCCGTTCTGATGTCACAAGAATTTCACCCACATATTTGTCAGTTAAGCTTACTAAATCGCTGCCATCCGGTCTGCATCTTTTAATTCTGCCGTCCTCCCCTTTAAAATACAAATAATCATTCATCAAATTAATGTATCCGCATTTTTCCTTAAGCAGAATCTGCTTGTCGCTGCCGTCCGGTCTCATTTTGGCCAGGTATCCGTCATTATTATAGTCGCTATAATATATCCAGCCGTCATATTCACAAATAAGCCCCATATTTGCCTTATTGCCATGACTATTACCCAACCTTACTGCCTTTTTTTCTGTCATGCCAAAATCGAGCAAATGTATACTTTTATCTGATGCCACTTGCTCATCTGTTACGGATATTTCATCCCCTGCTTTTGTCCCGTTTGCCGGTGATGTCTGTACATTCT
>JAAZDK010000277.1 GCA_012512855.1 Clostridiales bacterium | reverse complement strand
CTCCCAGATTATTGCCCTCATCTATTTTTATCATGGTATAAATCTTTCCGGCAGAGCTAAGGATCTCGGCTATCTGATCGCTTGTTACGGCATCAATACCACAGCCAAAGGAATTAAGCTGCACCATCTCAAGACAGGGTTCAGATGCTACAAGGCCTGCCGCCCTGTACAGCCTTGAATTATAAACCCACTGGTCTACCACCCTCAGCTTGTGCTTTAAAGGAGCTATGTGGCTTATACTGTCCTCGGTAAGCACCGCCATACCACATGATAAAATAAGCTCAGGTATACCATGATTTATTTCAGGGTCCACATGATAGGGCTTTCCACAAAGGACTATACCCCGCTTATTGTTAGCCTTAAGATAAGCCAGCACCTGTCTGCCCTTTTGCTGAATATCCCTTTTATATCTGTCCTGTTCGGCCCAGGCTTTTTCTACAGCCTGCCGTATACGCTCATAGCTGATCTTATAGTCGGACAGTTCCTCCTTCATCCGCTTTACCAGGACATTTTTATTATCAAGGGACAAAAAGGGAGAAATCCACCTGATATTTTTCTTCCTTATCTCATCAACATTGCTTTTGATAACCTCCGGATAGGATATAACCACCGGACAGTTATAATGGTTGTTGGCCTCCGCAAACTCCTTTCTTTCGTATACAATCGAAGGATAAAATATGGCATCCACACCCTTTTCAATCAAATCCAGCACATGCCCATGGCATAGCTTGGCCGGATAGCAGGCGGATTCCGACGGGATAGTCTCAAGCCCCTTTTCATACAGCTTCTTTCCAGACGGAGAAGACAGAATAACCCTGAAGCCCAGCTCTGTAAAAAAGGTGAACCAGAAGGGATAATTTTCATACATATTCAAAACCCTTGGGATTCCGATTGTGCCCATTTTGGCCAAAGCCTCATCCAGCGGCTCATAATCAAAGGTTCGCCTGTATTTGTATTCATACAGATTAGGCAGTTTATTTTCCTTTTTGCCTTTCTGTGCACTTAAGGCTCCTTCGCACCTGTTACCGGCTATAAAGGATTCACCGTTTGAGAACTTGTTTATTGTAAGAAAGCATTGGTTGCCGCAGCCTGAGCAGCGCCTGCTTGCCGTGCTGACTGCAAAACTCTCCAGCTGCTCTGCCGCCAGCAGGCTGCTTTCTTCCCCTTCCCTATAGCGATCCCTTGCAATCAGCGCCGCACCGTATGCCCCCATAAGCCCGGCTATATCAGGCCGTGTGACTTCCCTGCCGCCTATCAGCTCAAAGCACCTGAGTACCGCATCATTTAAAAATGTCCCTCCCTGAACAACAATCCTTTTGCCAAGCTCAGCCTCATCCCTGAGCTTGATAACCTTATAAAGGGCATTTCTTACTACCGAATATGACAGGCCGGCTGACAAATCGGCTATGGTGGCACCCTCCTTTTGGGCCTGCTTTACCTTGGAGTTCATAAAGACCGTACACTTTGTACCCAGATCGGTGGGTTCCTTTGCAAACAGGGCTTCCCTGGCAAAATCCTCAATGCTCATGTTAAGCGATTTGGCAAAGCCCTCAAGGAAGGAGCCGCAACCGGATGAACAGGCCTCATTTAGGAGTATGCTGTCAACGGCACCGTTTTTTATACGCAGGCATTTCATATCCTGCCCGCCAATATCCAATATAAAATCTACATCCGGAAGGAAATGCTTTGCCGCCTGCAGATGCGCCATTGTTTCGATTTCCCCGATATCAATGCCCAGAGCGGCCTTAATAAGAGCTTCGCCGTAACCTGTTACGGTGCTTTTGCCTATCTTAACACCGGGCGGCAGCAAGCCATAAAGCTCCCTAAGGGCGCGTGTCAGTTTTTTAAGCGGCTCTCCCTCATTGCTGCAATAGTATGAATAAAGCAGGGAGCCGTCCTCTCCGATTAAAGCAAGCTTTGTTGTAGTTGAGCCGGCATCGATGCCTAAAAATGCTTTTCCCCTGTAGCCGGCCAGCTCGGCTCTTTTTACTCTTGCCTGCATGTGCCTTTTTTGAAAGGCCTTATATTCCTCCTCATTTTCAAACAGAGGCCGCAGTCTTTTTACTCCCTCATCTTTAAAATCAGCTAAACCCTCCGCCCTCCTTCGCAGCTGTTTAAGCTCTATTGACTTTAATCCAGCCGAAGAAAGAGCCGCCCCAATAGCCGTAAAAAGCTGCGAATTCTCAGGTGAGATAAAATCGCCTTCCTTCAGCTTCAGGCTATCAACAAAGCGCTTTCTCAGCTCCGATAAAAAATACAGGGGCCCACCCAGAAAGGCCACCTTGCCTCTGATGGGTTTGCCACAGGCCAGGCCACCTATGGTCTGGTTTACTACAGCCTGAAAAATTGAAGCCGCTATATCCTCCTTACGGGCGCCTTCATTTATCAGGGGTTGAATGTCCGTTTTGGCAAAAACACCGCAGCGGGAGGCTATCGGATAGATGATACTGCAGCCTTTGGCAAATTCATTAAGGCCTGCCGCATCAGTATCAAGAAGGGTAGCCATCTGATCTATGAAGGCTCCGGTGCCTCCGGCACAGCTGGCATTCATCCTCTGCTCCAGTGTGCCCTTAAGATATGTTATCTTGGCATCCTCACCACCCAACTCAATAACTACATCCGTATCAGGTATAAATGCTTCAACAGCCCTTCTGCAGGCTATAACCTCCTGTATAAAGTCTATACCCAGCCATTTGGATACCGATAAACCGCCGGAGCCTGTTATGCAAAGCCGCAGCAGGACATCCCCTAGGCTGTCATAGCAATCCTGTATAAGCTTAAAAACAGCCGATTTTATATCCGAAAAATGCCTGATGTATTCATTAAAGACCAATTTATTGTCATCATCCAGAGCAACCAGCTTCACAGTAGTCGATCCGATGTCAATTCCGGCTTTATATCTGGTCATATTTCCAACCCCCAAACTAGCTTGTGATCGTCCGCTTTCAGGTATAAAATAAGCCTTAACCGGCCAGAAGCCGTTGGCCGTAAATAAACGTGCACGGGAAGCCTTTGTAAAAGGCTCCGTTGCCAGACTGCCTGCTTAAGACGCCTGAAAGGCAGAATTATGAATAGGCTATTATAAGCAGGCTTTTATAAAAAATTTGATACACTTATCTAGTATTTACATATAAGGCTGAAACATACATTGTTTATTAGAATGAAAGATAATATTCCAATCCAACATCTTGTGTAACATATCTTTGAAAGATATATATGAACTTAAGATATCGTTTGAAAGCCAGAGGCAAAAAACCAGCAAATTTTTATGAGTATAAAAAAGCATTTTCACAGATTAAAATGATACCTGAAAAAGGCTGTCCTGAAATTTCCTGCACCATTAGGTGTCAGGCACTTTCAGGATAGCCTTTTTAGCACACTAAAAGAATTATTCCGGATTTTGACCGCTTATATCCGGAATTACTGAATTGTCTTGTAATTATATTAGTCTTGTAATTATATTAATCTGTATTCTTTTTACCTGTATTCATCACATTTATAAAAAACCAGCTTAACTCCTGTTTGCATCTCATAGCTATATTTCAACCGGGTTATCAGCATTCCGTTCTTGTCCAATCTTTTTGTAATAAAGCATAACAAAGGAGATGTTAAACTTACCTTTTTTCTAAGCAAGTAATTTAGCAGCTTTCTGTACAGCCTGAACATGCGCCACTTATACTCCAACAACAGCAGCAGCTTCCATTCGCTCATAGATTAACCTCATTTCTGCTAACTCATATTAGCAAAAGCAATATATGCAAATATAAAGTGTTAGCTGTTATAAGCTTTGTGTCTGAACTTATTATTGGACATATCAAAGCTTTTAATTCATCAGCCTTATATTGGCATAAAGTCCCTGCAGTTCCTATTAATAAACACATTATAACATTTTATGGCAATTTAACCATAAATAAATAATTAAACATCTGTTACAAATCTATTAAAATTATGGATATTTCTGCAACAGCAAAAAAGCAGGCTTAGTATCTACCAAAGGCTGATTACCGCAAACAACATTGTTTATTGATAGATACTGAGCCTGCTTTATATTATTTTCGATCTTAATGAAAACTATTAAATTTCAGACTGATATATCATATCGAAGATAAGCAAATATGTCATCATTTTACAGCATAGTTCTTCTTAATTCATCTGCCGACTTAGGAGACAGATAGGCAGGTGCTATGTCAAATACTGTTTTTGCGCCATAGCTTCCCTCCTGCTGAAGCCTGAAAGCAGCTCTTGCATATGCAAGAAGAACATTGGCTGTAAAATCAGGGTTGGAATCCAGCTTGATATTGTATTCAATTATGTGATTATG
>JAAZDK010000276.1 GCA_012512855.1 Clostridiales bacterium | reverse complement strand
GGAAGCCAAACAAAAAAGCGAATCATTGATGACCATGCCGTAAAGCTGGTTCTTGAATGTGAGTTTTCATAGAATTTACAACACCAGTATCTTGGATGTAAGAAAAAAGAATGCCGGCTGAGAACAGCAAAAGCTCTCAGCCGGCAGCAATTCCGGTAATCTGTGGACAAAAGATATCGGTTGATTTTGGACAAAGAAAAGCGGTAATAACATTATGGTATATATTGAAAAGAATATTCAGTATGATTCAAAAAATTAAATTTTTATTTTGTTAGTTACGAGGGTTAAAAAGCTTACTCTTAAGTATCTTAAAAGAATTTATGTACCTGACACAGGTAAAAAGGAGGTGACTCTCTTGCTTAAAAGAGTAGTCTTCAGATATGAGATAAAAAGGATTGTGTTTTCTAAAGAATACCTGCTGATACTTACTGCAACGCTGATATATGCCATATCCCTTCTGCGGGGCCTTGTGCTGTATGGCGTAAATTATACCGCCCCCTTTTCCGGCTTAACATTTGCGACCTACTGCTCCTGTCTGACTCCGTTTCTTTTCATTTTGCTTCTTCTTTTGTGCGCAAGATTTTTCAGGCCATCAGAACGTGGAGCAGAGGCCATTATCAGAGCGACATGCATGCCCTATCATATCTTCAGGCTCATTCGCTACAGTGCAGCCATGTGCGCATTTCTATTTGCTGCGCTCCTTCCTGTATCGGCATGCCTTATATTCTACCGTACCGTTTTTGACTACAAAGAATCCGGGACATTACTTTTTTCAGGCTTGCTCATAATAATTCCGCCGGCAATCTTCCTGTTTGGTGTTGCAATAGCTATTGGAAGGCTTGAAGCGGCCGGTGTCTACATACTGCTGGCTGTGATTATTGTTATCAGTATATTTCAGATACGGCTCCCTGCCTTCATGGATATCATCGGAACTAATGCCGGACAAGTTCTTTACAATGAGAATCAGGCTCTAAGGCTATCATCTTCCTTTATTACAGGACGGCTTATTTTTTCATCAATCGGCCTGGCATTTTCAATTCTCTCCATATACCGGTCAAGGAAATGTCCTGACTGCTAGAGCCTTATAATCAGCCTCATTAATCCCGGTTTCCGGCCTGGGCCTGCCAATTGCAAGGCCCATGGCGGGAGGATCAGTCTGAAAAGCGATATAGATAAGGGGGTTGCGGTTTCAAGCAAAACCACAGCTAATACCAACAGTATATCAGTTTTACATGTCAGGCTTTATATAAAATATGTTGATATAATTTATTCTATATGATATAATGCTGGTAATTTAAGGAAGCTAATTTACTAACAGAAAAAATACATAGCTTGGTGCTAAAAACCCATACCTAAGCATTAGCTCTAAAGAAAAAATTATAAGAAAGCGAGGAAACAATTATGTCCAGACCAACCATCAAATTTGCATCTGTTACACTGGATTGCCCTAATCAGGAGGAGCTTGCAAACTTCTATTCGGCCCTTCTTGGATGGGAGAAAAAGCGTTTTGATGAAGAATGGCTTGCTGTAATCTCCCCGGATGGCAATATATGCCTGCTGTTTCAGGAAATCAGCGATTATGTACCACCGGTATGGCCTAACGAGCCTGGCAGGCAACAGCAGATGACCCATCTGGACTTTTCCGCCTCACCTGCCGATAAAGAGGCTGTTATAAAGCATGCCCTTGAATGCGGAGCAACCCTCTCTCCTGTCCAGTATGCGGATTTCTACACTATTTTCAAGGATCCGGTCGGCCATCCCTTCTGTATCAGCTTTTTCGGCTGATTATTGATATGATCGCAGAAAAATCGCCAATTAAGAAGACCATGTCATTCCTAATCGGCGATTTCTTTTATAAGCTATTAGCATCATACCAATTGTTTTGTTAGCTTATCTGCTGATATTATCGGTCTCATATATATTTTCGATATCATACAGAGCATTTACCAGCAACCACAGCTGAGGGTAGAATTTCATAATATTCCAGATGGAAATACCAGCCAGGCCAAATTCGGCCACCATATTCAAAAATTCATTTATACTTCTGGTATCTCTGAAGCGGACAACATATTCATTGCCCAATATATATTGTAAATAAGCCGTTTTTGTTCTGTCATCAAAATAAATTGTGGCTCCCATGTTTTTGGATAGCTCAACCGCTGCGTTACTGGTTATGGTAAATCCTTTCGATTCACCAAGAATAAACGGCAACTCCCAGAGATAACCAAGGATGGGTATACCCATATACATTTTTTCTGCCGGAAATCTTTCTGTCATACCTAGAACATATTGCCTTATACTATCAAAGGAGATAATGCCTGTGGGGATGCCTATATTATTGCCCCATTCATATGTCATCAGAAATAATCCGTCTACTGTTTGAAAAAGCCTTGAATAATCAAAGCCTTCATATACTATGTCAGTCATTATTTCAAAGGTAGTAAGACTCAGGGTATAAAAAGCAACCGCATAACCCTCTCTTTTCAGGAAATATGAAAATCTTATCATAAAGTCAACAAAATTCTTTCTGTCATGAGGATATATATATGGTACATTCAGATTTACACCATAATATCCCTTTGTCCGCACAAACTCCCGTACGTTATAGAATAATTGCTCCTGGCTCTCCTGACTGATAAGAAGCTTATGCATGGTATTGATTGCATAATTCTGGTCAGTATCCTCTATACTCAGCATCATAATGGGAGCCACCTGATACTGCCTGGCCAGTTCAATTATCCTGCTATCGTCTAGGTCATTAATTCTTCCGTCATCAGTAAAGGAATAGCTATACACTGTTATATATGTTAAAAATGGCAAGGTCTTTTTCAACACATCAGTTCTTATATGCGGATAAGCATAACCATAGGTTGAAAGCCTGCCTGCTTTTTCAGTACTATAGCTAATAACCAGTGTCTCACCCGGATAGATATATTCTCTTTCAGAAAGGAAGGGATTATTTCTCAATAGCTGCAACAGACTAACCCCATATTGCTCGGCAATCTGATTTAATGTATCCCCTTCCTGAACAGTATGGGTAACTGACGGGATTAAAATAACCAGGATTTCTCCAATCGCAAGATTATTGGGTGTTTTAATCTCATTGTTCCGTATTAATATCTCCTCAGATATCCCGTATTTATTTGCTATATCCGCAACCGTCTCACCGGCCTGCACCACATGAATAATCATAATTGCTCCTATGCTGGATTTATTAATAATAATTTATTAAATAATATATGAAATCTACTCGTTATTATGCTTTTACACAGTTTCCATATGATTATTCATGTCTGAGTGATTTGATAGGATCTAAATCACTAATTTCAATCAGTGTCAGTAGTATCCGACCGAAATCCCTGATTCAGTAACCATTTATAGACAAAAACAGCATCCTCCAATGCGGCAGGATAAGAGCTTGGGCAGTTATTGAAGAAGCGGCGGTTCAAGGATTTACTGCTTAATATATTTCTTATACAATTCCATGGTAGCCGCAGTAAACTTGTTACCGTACTCCTCCAGCATCTCTTCCGTATCGTAATTTTGCTGAATCTCCTGAGTATAAGTTACGCATATGCGCTGCCAGGCCTCTGTCTCTTCGTCTTCATCATAATAAGATGCAATCAGCAAATAAGGCTGTCCCTTCTTGTTCCACTCTGTAAGCCAACCGTCTTCAATTTTAACTCCCTCGGTCATGTTCAGATTGTCGGTGTTCTCAGGCTTAAGACGGTATTCCAGCAGCCACATTTCTATAGCCATGGTATTGGATGCCGTACCTGTATTCATTGTATCCATCGCCGTTATCTTTGCTTCACTTATATCGCAGCCAAGGCTGTTATAATACTCTATCTGTTCCTTCACATAATCAACAGCATATTCCCGAACCGCCTGAGGTACATATCCGGCTACATCCCAACGTATTGCCAAGGAACTTTTATCTATAATTAAAGCGGCATCATCATAGTCACCTGCTTTTTCCAATCTGAACAGCCAACGTATATGACCGCTTTCGTTAAAATCATAGCCTGTAGCCAGAAGCAGATCTCCGTTCTTAAGCTGCAGCAGTAAATGATCCATAGAGATAGAATCGACATGATAGACCAGCTTCGTTTTATTTATTGCTTCAATATATTTGCTATTAACATTATCATCAATTAACGGCAGGAAGAGCGCCTTCAACTCATCTTTGCCAATCTCATAGTTATATAATTCACCTTGTCTTGTCCAGACATCATTACTTTCCTTAATGTACAGTACGAAGTCGGATGAGATGCCGTAATTGGGAGCGTTCTCCAAAGTATAGGTAAATGAATACATGGGCGCCTGATACAGTATTTCTTTAACACGGTATGACGTACCAATAATACTTTGCTTTGATTTTGGATTTGCTGCCAGGCCTAGTATTATCAGCACCACAACAATAATTGATGAAAATATTATCCAAAAGCCGGGCTTCTTATAATATAAAACATTTTTTATCCGATTTTTGATATCACCCTCACCAAAAGCCAGCGGGCTTCCATTTAAGACATGTCTGCCTGCGGCGAGAGACAATAAAGAACCGACATAAGACCTTTTTATGTCTTCCTTCATTAGCTTAAGTACTCTTTCATCGCAGGACAATTCCATATCCGTACTCATCAGCATAAATGAAATCCAAACCAAAGGATTAAACCAATGTATGGCCGCTATAAAAAATGCCAATATCTTTACCAGGTTGTCTTTTCTCCGAATATGGGTCTGTTCATGAAGCAGGATAAAGCTTCTTTCTTCAGTAGGCAATCCCTGCGGCAGATATATTTTGGGATTTATTATTCCCAACACAAAGGGTGTTTTTAAATTATCGGTTTCATAGATATTGCTTTCTATAAGTTTTGCAGCTTTTAGCCGTTTCCTTAGTCGAAGAACAGATATAAAGCTATAAGCAAGTAATACAATTACACCTAAAAACCAAATATATGTTACCGCTTCAATTATAATTTTCACAGGACTTACAGGCTTAATTGCAGCAGCAGTTGAGGAAACGGACTTATCTATTACTGAACCCGATGTTTCTACTTTGCCATTAATTTGCGGACTTTGCTGATAAACTATATCTGCAGATATTTCGATTGCATCAGTATTGCGCGGCATAAGGCTGAATATGCTCTCAAATGAAAATGGTATGATTAGCCGAAATGCCACAACACTCCACAAGACATAAGAAATGATCTTGGGAGCTTTTTTCAGAAGCAGTCTTGCAAATATAACAAAAGCAATAACATAGCTTGCCTTAAGGCTCATGTTTAAGACAACGAGAAACAGCTTGCTCATTATGACCTCCGTTCTTAAAATTAACTACTTGGAAATGCAGAATTCACTTTTTATCCGAACTATAATCATCAATAAGCTTCTTTAACTCTTCAACCTGCTGCCTGCTTAATTTTTTACCACGGATAAAGGCTGTTAAAAACTTTGGCAAAGAGCCGCCAAAGGTATCTTCCACAAAACGTATGCTTTGTCCTGAATAATAATCATCCTTGCTAACAAGAGAGGAAACCACTGTATTTTCATTCTTAAAAATACCTTTTTCACATAATTTTTTCAGCACAGTATATGTTGTTGATTTTTTCCATCTCATTTCTTTTTCACACAATTTTACAAGATCTCCGGATGCAATCGGTTCATTCTGCCAGATCAATTCTGCAAATTTCTCCTCACTTTCGGTCAGCTTATAATTTATCATGATAATCCCTCCTTGGTCTATAACTTATCGACCTGCTAATAGTCTATACCTTATAGACCAAAATGTCAAGAAAAAATTTCCCAAAGATATTTGTATAATTTTATAATCTCTTCGGTACCGTCAAGTTTTTTTCGCAAATTAATTATCTCTTCCCATTTGCAGTCAAAGCTTATACATTTACCAAATGTTTTCATTAAAAATCCGGAAGCTGCTTACGCCTGAGTATAAAAATATGGGTTTTCACAGATCGGCTTTACGTAACCCCATATAAACCCGGTCTATGAAAACCCTTGGCAATCTCTCCTATTTTGCATTTCTCATCTGAACTTGCACTAAATTATTTAGTTTTAAAATCCTAATGATAATTTCCTGTCTCATTGCACCATTTCGCAATATCTGCAATAAGCTCAAGGGGCAGCGGCTCATCGTAGGGAAACTGAATTGCTCCCTTGCTTTTTTTGAACTCAGACAAGCGATCTGCAAAATGCTCTATTGCCTTATCACCGGGATACAATCCTATATGCTTTTTATGTGCCGCAAAATGGATGATATTATACTTTTTCTTATAGGTCGGCATGCCCCAGGAAATACACTCTACCGCATCAGGAAGCGCACAGCGGATAGTATCCCTTATTTGATAAAGTAATGGTCTTATTTCCAGAGCTTGAGCTTCAATATATGAATCCACCGTTTTTTCCGGTACACCGCAAAAATGCTGCTGGTTTGTATTTTTGAATTCACGGTTACAGTCTGGACATTTCCACATGATAGCTATTTCCTTTCTCTAATAATAACCCTTCTATATCTCCCGGCTGCTTGCCGATTATTTGCCGTATATCCTTGCTCAGGCCAATAATGTAACCACTGATACGTCTGCCTTTTTAATACCCATGTTTACTTTACTGCCATCATAAGGTTCACCGTCAAGCTTGCATTTATTATAGAACCAATATTATAGCTGGTCTTTTTATATTCACAAGGCACCTTTGTTATTGACCGCTTACCATCTTTTTACACTTTTACAACATTATCTCACGTATTTAAACTCTTAGCAATGTAGAATGTACGCATGGTTTACCGATTACGATAAGAACATAATTCGACACTGAGAATGCATATTTGATTCTTGCCGAACGTTATTGATAATCAAATCCTTACTTCGGACACAGAAATTTTTACACTCTCATAGACTAAAATCTTTTCACCCTCGTTCCGATTTTTTTCTCTAGGTAATTTTTAATATCAGAGTTTTTAGTTGTAGATTTAAAAACAAAGTCATTTATCTTATGCTTACCCAACGCAAAATTTAGCATCTCATCTTCCACACTTATACCAAGCGCTCTACATGACAAGCAAAACATATCCAAAATAATTTTGTTACATTGGGTTCAATAAAACTTATTATTAGTCTAACATTATTAAGATCATCAGCAACATTACTATGTATATTATTGATTCTTATATACTTTCTTAAATCATAATTAGTATATACATTTATACCATATATACGAAAAGCATATTCAAGCACCTCTCACACCCCCTACCAGAGTTACACAACTCATTTATATTTCTCACTTTGTGTTATGAACATATCGTAATATATGCCATGATTACTAAATAAATTATCATGATTACCCTCTTCGACTATTCTTCCATTCTCAATAACGAATATTTTATCCATTTTTGTAGCCATTGTTAATCTATGTGAAATAAAAACTATGGTTTTATCAAAGAATTCATTAAATATATATTTATATAATTCATATTCGGACTTAGGATCCAAATTATTAGATGGCTCGTCCAAAATATATGCATCAGTATTTGCTTTACTAAGTAAGCGTATAATCGCAAGTTTTTGTTGCTCTCCTCCTGATAATTGGGTATAGTCATCATAAAATTCTCCCCCAACACCAGTGTCTAATCCTTTTTGTAGTGATTCAATTTTGCTTTGTAATGAAAACAAATTTATCATTTTATTTATTTGCTCTTCATTAACTTCTTTTCTGAATGCGGTAATATTCTCACGTATTGTAAAAGGGAAAACATAATAATCCTGAAATAAAATACTTATTTTTTCATAAAATGATGTAGTTTTGAAATCATGAATATTAATACCATTAATATATATATTACCTTGGTCCGGCTTATAAAGTCCGCACATTAATTTGATAATAGTTGATTTACCAGCACCGTTATGTCCCACAAAAGCTACTTTTTCACCTTTTTTTATAACAAAAGATATGTCGTTTAAAATCATTTTATCAGATCCGTAATACTTAAAAGATACATTTTCAAATCTAATTTCATTTATTTCATCTAATATAATGCCATCATTATTAATTATAGTAGTTAAAGTTTCATCTTCCATGTACTCAAAAAAATCCTTACAGTATAGCTCATTTACAAATAACTGCGGTATAATACCAAATATTAACTTTATTGAATTCTTAAATTCAGAATAAGCATTTATATATAGAAAATACGTACTTATACTAATGATCTTATCTAATACAAATTTTCCAAACATTATCATAGGTATAACCGGACCTGATTCAGTTATAATACTACTTATTATATTAAGGAAAGAGCTTTTTTTCTTAAATTTTGAATATATATTCAAGTTTTCGTTAACAGTTTCATCATATTTATATGTTACTTCTTTATTGATGTTTAATGTTTTTATTTCTCTTATGCTATTATATAAATAAAAAATTCTAGCAAGAACATTAAATTTTTTATGTTGCTTTTGACTTTCTATAGACATTTTGTATTCTAATTTATTAACAATTAGTGATATTACAATATCTACAATCACCATAACTAAAGCTATAAGAATTACATACATATTTAAAGATGCAAATAATCCTATAATAACACCTATAGTCAATATCTGATTAAAAAGGTTACTTAATAATGCAATTACCTGCTTACATGCATTTTGCATGTTATTTAATCTTCTATTATAGGCATTTAGGAATTCACTATTTTCAATGTACTCATAATTAATTTTAAGTGTATGCAACATCATATCTCGAACAATATGAAATAAACGTTTTTGTTCATTAATTTGCAAAATATATGAGGAAATACCCACTACAATATTAAATAAAATAACAACTAGAACATAGAGCAAAATTATAAATAGTGCATTGGTTATATTTGCATTAAGTATATAATCAATAAATACTTTTGGTAAATATAATATTACCAATGATATAAATGCAGATATAACAGATGTAAAACAAGTTAATATAATTGATTGCTTATCAAACGACCAAATATATTTTAACAGTTTAAAAGTATATATATGCGGCTTATTTTGACATTTCATATTCATGTATTATTATCTCCTCAAAATTTATCATTTTTTTTGTACATCGTATTTCTCCGGTTTTTATGTTTGCATTAGGACAACTCATTCCACAACACAATGGCATATATTTACAGTCAAAGCAACCATTTTTATACATTCCCTCATAATCAGGAGTACAATATATTAAGTTTTTAATTTCATCTATTTCAAATTTACCATTATTTATAGTTCCAATATTATTATCTTCATTATCACTTTCAGTTAATGAACACTTTTGAATAATACCATTTGTACTAATAATAAATGAATTAAGTTTACCTGCATAACATATATTCTGAAATAAGTCTAGCTTTTGCTCCATAATTATACTTCCTTTTACTTATCATGTTTTGTTGTGTTATATTTATCTTTTATTGTTATTATATAACATATTTCAACATTGATAAACATTTTGTCAATAACTATTTTAATAACTACATTTTTATATTTGCGAAATATAAAATAAAATTTAAACTAAATTATTTGATTTCACACTAGTTTAGCAGATTGTTCCTATATCTCTGACTGGCGGACATGGTGAGAGTATCAGGACAGACCATTAATATGATTGAAATCGACAACTCCAATCTCACAATCATTTTATGTATAGTAACATGCAAGGCGTTGGGCAAGACCCTCGACGATCTATTCTAGCTGGATGAATAAAATAAAGAAATACCCTTGATACGCTAGCTTTGCATATCAAGGGTATTGTACCGTATAGATTGTAATTCTTTTAGCAGATAAAAAACACTTGGAGATTGCATTTTCTTGAATAAGATAATATTTATAGTTCCATAATCATCCTTTTTAGTTGTAATACTGAAGAAGGGTTCACGGAAAACTCATCAAGACCATATTCCAGCAGAAGCGGAATTGCTTTTTCATCCCCTGCCATCTCTCCGCACATACCGACCCATTTGCCGTGCTTGTGGGCAGCGTCTATAGTCATTTTTATCAGTCTTAACACAGCCGGATGCATGGGATCGTAAATATGGGCTACCTTATCATTATTGCGATCCACCGCCAGGGTATACTGAATTAAATCATTCGTTCCTATTGAAAAAAAGTCTGCATGCTTAGCCAATTCCTCAGCACACAATGCAGCAGAAGGAATCTCAATCATTGTTCCCCATTCGATATTATCTGAATATGGGATACCGGATGCATCCAGCTCCCTTTTGCACTCCTCCACTATTTCCATGGCCGTCAGATATTCCCCTACCCCTGATATCATGGGAAACATAACGCTCAGATTACCATACACGGAAGCCCGTAACAAGGCCCTGAGCTGGCGTTTAAACAGCTCCCTCTGCTCCAGGCAAAGCCTGATTGCCCTATATCCCAGAAATGGATTCATTTCAGCCGGCAGCTTCATATAGGATGGCCGTTTGTCCCCTCCTATATCAACCGTTCTGATTACTACTTTTTTACCCCCCATTTTCTCCAGTACAAATCTGTAGCTTTCAAATTGCTCCTCTTCATCCGGCTCCCTGTCCTGACTCATGTATAAAAACTCAGTACGGAACAGGCCTACACCATCTCCTCCATTTTCTATAACCTGGTATACATCATCAGGTCTTCCGATATTACCGGCAACAACTACTCTCTTTCCCTGTTTATTTTCAGCTTTGGCACCGGCCAGCCTTCTTAAGCCTGTCTGCTCCTTGCAATAAACGCTAATTTTTCTCCTGTAATCTGCCAGCTCTTCATTGCCTGGATTAATAATTACCTTACCTTCAAAGCCGTCAACAATAACCAGATCTCCATTCTTAACAGCTTTTGTAATGTCCCCCATCCCAACGACTGCAGGAATTTCCAGGCTTCTTGCCATTATGGCTGTATGGCTCGTATAACCGCCCAGATCCGTCAAAAAGGCTATGACCTTGCTTTTATCCAACATGACAGTATCGGAAGGAGCAAGCTCATGAGCTACAAGGACAAGATTTTCCCCGTTTATGCTGAAATCCATGCCAACTCTATCCGTACCAACCCCGCTCAGATTGGCAATCAGGCGGTTTACTACATCTTTTAAATCTGTGGCCCGTTCCTTCAGGTATTCATCTTCTATTTTCTCCAGCCGGGCAATAAATCTGCCTGCTGCCTTACTTACTGCCTTCATCGCATTTAGCTTATGTACTTCTATCTCATAATGAATGGCATCAATCAACTCTATATCATCCAGAAGCATAATATGTGCATCAAAAATCCTGGCCTGCTCTTCTCCCATAGAAGTAGCGGCTTGCTTTCTCAGATTTTCCAGTTGCTTCTTACATTCACGGACAGCTGTTGCTAATTTTTCCTTCTCTGCAATGCTGTCGGTAATTAATTCATCGCTTATCCATATTTCCTGATTGGATTTTATAATAACTCTTCCGATCGCATAACCCTTTGATGCTGCTATCCCGCTTTTCATAACAACCTCCATATATGTCTTATATGGCCAACCGTAAGAAAGAAATGAGTAATTATGTAAATATAATAACATGCCGCTATTGCTTCATCAATGAAGAAAATATTCGTTGAGATAATGTAATATATTACAAAATACGATAAATAAATCATAAAAACACCATTTATTTAACTAAATAATATGGTATAATAAAAAAATAAAGTATCTCAATGGAATAATTTGCATATTAAGGTGAGGACATGTCTGTTAAAATAGCTATATGCGACGATTCGGCAGAGGACATCGAGAAACTGTCAAAGGTACTCCTTAATTACGATCATACATTTAATATCATCAGCTACTCCGATGGTGCATTACTGATGGATGCGCTTCTGGAAGATGAATTTGCTGTTGATATATTGTTCCTTGACATTTTTATGCCTGGACTTGACGGAATACAGACAGCACAGCAGATACGAGCTTTAAGAAAGGATCTGTTAATTATTTTTATTACAACTAGCAGGGATTTTTATCCGCAGGCATATGAGGTCTTTGCCTTTAACTACATAGTAAAGCCTTTTAATCGGAGCAGCTGTATACTGTATTGCATCGAGCCCTTGAAGAGCTGAGCAAAACAGATAATTACAAAATTTTGGTCCAATACAAAGGCATTTCACACACTATTGACTGCCGTGATATTCTGTATATTGAAAGCCAGAACAGGTTCCTTCATTATTTTCTTGCAGATGGAAATATCCTGCGCTGTTACGATAAGCTTGATGAAATCGAATGGGAACTGCCAAAGCAATATTTCCTGCGTTGCCATCAAAGCTTTATAGTAAATCTTTCACATGTGTCAGAAATGGGAGATAAATATTTCCGTATTGGTAAATCCTTAATTAGTATTTCAAAAAAATACTGGAAGGATGTAAAGGATAAATATTATGCATATCTGTTTTCCAGTATGGATGGAGGACATCCGCTATGAAAAAGCAAAAGCTTGTCAGTTTCCTGCTTATTTTTGACATGCTTTTTTCAACAGTTGTTTCCCATATCCCGGTATCCCTATCCCTGCTTTACCATAAAATAACTAAAGTCCCCTCAGCAAGCAATGCAGTCCTTTCCCTGTCTAATATTCAGGATAAGCGTATCATTTTAGACGGTGAATGGGAGTTTTACTGGAGTAGGCTTTTGATAAGTGATCCCGATCCGGAAGAAGTGGGAGATCATTTTTATATCCGTGTTCCGGGCTACTGGACAAAATTGCAGCTGAACGGAAAATATCTGCCTGCTGACGGTTTTGCAAGCTACAGACTTATATTAAAGGACATTCCTTTGATAAGCCGGTCACAATCTATATTCCTGATTTCGGAAGTGCTTATAAGGTTTTTATCGACGGTGAGCTCACTGCTGAAAGTGGTATTATTTCGAAAACCCCTGCTAATGTACACACCACCACCGGAGTGAACCTCTACCCTGTCAGTCTTTCTTAGTCCCGTGAGCACGAGCTTATCATTGAGGTTGCCACCACACGTTTTTCAGGCCTTTACATGGCTCCCGTATTGACTGAATATGAAAGCGCCGTAAGCAATAAAAGCTTCCGCAATAACCTGCGCTTTCTATTATTCGGCGTATCACTCTTTTCCTTTTTTGTACTGGTTATAGGTTATATTTTGTCTTATCGCATGGAAAAGCGTTTGTTTCTTCTTCCGGCCCTGGGCCTGTTTGTCTTGCTGCGCATTATGCTCACCACAGAATTTTATAGCTTTTGGCAGGATATAGTGTTTTTTAACCTTTCATATGAAGATGTCAATCCAATTATGTTTTTTATTACCTTTGCACTTAAATACCTTCTTATCTTTTTAATTCAGGATCTTTTGGGTATTATGTTTTCTGGCAGGGAAAAGCTTGGCCTGCTAATATACTATATCATCCTGTACTTTGCGTATCTTTTTATACCACAGGGCTTTTATAATCGCTACCTGACAGTTTTTTCTTATAGGGAGCTTTCTGATAGAAACTTACTCCTTCTTTAAGATATACCGAAATCGAAGGCATATGAAAAAATATGGTCTGGTAATCTATCTGGGAGCTGTTCTGTCGATTACCGGTCTGATTATCGACTGCTATTACATAAACGGTAATGTATATTGGAATATGTCACTGGTTTTGCTGTTATTGTTTACGGCATATTTAATGATACTCAGTTTGGTTTCATCAATTCAGGCATCCAATATAGTCCGTGATTATGCTCTTTCCTCCGTACAACTAATGTCTGCCAGAGAGCAAATTGTCATGCAGACAGAATATTATAATGCTCTCAGTGCCCAAATCAACGAGATCAGGGCTATCAGACACGATTTTCATCATTTTGTCGGTGTGTTGGAGCATTTGGTAAATGAGGGCCATTATTCTGAGCTCAGCAGCTTTTTGAGTGAATATACTAAAAGAACCGACATGGAGCCTTTACCGATATTTTGCGAAAATGTAGTAGCCAACTCAATACTGGGATATTATTCACTTCGTCTTAAGGATGAAAATATTAGTTTTCAATCCTCCTGTGTGATTCCAAGAAAGCTTACTGTCACGGACAGCGATCTTTGCGTGGTACTTGGCAATGGCCTGGCAAATGCTATTGAGGCATGTAAAAAGCTGGACCCGCAGGAGACTCGCTATGTTTCTGTGGAAGCAAGAACAGTAAATAATCAATTTTTGGTTAAAATAACCAACACCTTTAACGGTATCATTAAGCATGAGAATGGCCGTTTTATAAGTACAAAGGATAAGCCCTACCATGGAATAGGCCTGCAGAATAGAAGAAAGGTTGTTTTTGCAAACAAGGGCTATGTTAAAACAGAATACACACAAAATCTGTTCACTCTGATGGTGGCCTTTCCCGAAAACTCTGCCGATAATCAAAAATCAGGTGCTCCTTCTGACTAAAAGCCTGTTGTAATGTGCGTTATCCTTACATATATAAAGCCAATCTGGACTGAACCAGGTTGGCTTTATTATAATCAAGATGTGTAATTTCAGATATTTTTATTCACTTTTGCAAAGATAATTATGCATTGCTAATAAGCTTATCAATCTCCTCTTCCAGCAAATTGATTCTGTTTACTGTTTGCTTTTTCATGGTCTTAAGCTTTGTCAGAACTTTGCTTACCTGATTTTTGGTATTCTCTACACTCTCAAGAGAACTTTTAATCTTAGACTGCATGTTCAAATCAGCAAATAATCCATCAAAGAAAAAATCCGCAAATTTAGAAAAATCCGATATGTTTATGGACAGATTATTCATTATTTTTACATCGGCCAGCTCACTGCGGAACCTGGCCAGCTTTTTCTGGGCCTTTGATATTGCTTCCTGAGCTTTATCTATATGAGAGTGCTTAACCATATCCGCTAAGAAGCCTCCCACAGCATCCCCTCCTGGGCCTTCTGCAGCTCCTCATTTATATTCTTGTACATAAATAACATCTCCCTTCAGCTAATTGATGGTATTGTAGCACATTTTTATCAGGAGTTGGATTAAAATTTGCTAAATAAAATTTAGAATATATTAAAAACCAAGCCATGTATTTAAGGCTTGGTTATATTAAAATATTTCATTAAACTCAGACAGTGTGAGATAATCCATTCCATAATATACGATGAATTATATTTTCCACTGGCAATACCAAATCCAAGTTCAATAATGTCATCATCCTGACAATTTATGATAATATTATTTACTTTTAAAAATACCAGCATAGCTAAAATTCCTACTCTTTTATTTCCATCTATAAAAGGATGCTTGTTAATCATTCCATAGCATAATTGGGCTGCTTTACTAAGTATTGAAGGATATGCCCTTTTCCTGAAAACTTTTCATTAGCCCTTATTCTTCCGCACATTATTCAGTATTGTCCCATACTTACCTCCTGCTCTCAAGGAGCATCCACAACTTAAACCGACTCATCTGCTTCTATGTTCCTGGCTGATGCAGCATCTGCGACAATATTATGGGCCCAATAGCCGCTTTTGACAACAATTATACCGATTATGCACTTTATTACGTCGGCCATATAGCAAAGCGGATACAGTACGACAATATCCAGGCCTGTAAAATGTGTGAGTACATAGGAAAAGGGAACAAAGATAACCCAGGTATAAGCGCTGTCAAAAAGGAAGGTTATAAAGGTTTTTCCACCGGATCGTATTGTGAAGTATGAACAGTGGGATATGGCATTAACCGCCATATATACGGCACTTGTCTGCATGAAACGGGTCGCCAGCCTCATCACATCATCGCTGGTTTTGTATATATGCGGAAGGATGGGAGACAGGGCAAAAAGTATAGCTCCTACTGCAATACAGATGCCAAAATTGAAGAATATAAGCCTCCATGCGCTTTGCTTTGCCCGTGGAACATCATTGGCTCCAAGAGCCTGACCTACCATAACTGCTACTGCTGAACCCATGGATATAAAAATCACATTGAACATATTCGATATAGTACTTGATATGTTTAGCGCAGCAACCACATTCAATCCTCGGGTTGAAAAAATCTGCGTCAAAGTTGTCATGCCCAATGCCCAAAAGAACTCATTAAGAAGCAGAGGTATTCCTTTTTTTATTATGTTTAAGGCAAGGCTTTTAGGTATTTTAAATGTTCTGTAAAGCCCTTTAATAAACCTGTATTTGGCGGAATTTTTATGGGCATAGACTACTATAATGACCAGCTCCACAAAACGTGAAATAACTGTAGCTATAGCCGCACCATCAACACCTAATGCAGGGAATCCAAGCTTGCCATAAATTAATATGTAATTAAGACAGAGGTTGGTAAATACACCTATCAGGCTGGCTATCATAGGAAGCAGGCTCTCTCCCATTTCACGGAGTGTTCCACCATATACCTGTGACAGGCAAAAGGGCAGTAAGCCCCAAAGCATTATGCGAAGATAACTCTTTCCATATTCAAGCATAGCCGCTCTTTCAGCAGCATCACCGTCACCGGTCAGATACAGGCTGATCAGCTGTTCTCCACATGTCATAAATACAACTACTGCGACTACTAAGGTGACAGCAATCGTCAAAAGCTTGAAGTGTACTGTATTTCGCAGCCCGTCATGATCTTCTGCGCCGAAAAACTGTGCACCATATATACCTGCAGCTGAAAGCCCACCAAAAACAGCAAGACTAAATACAAACATAAGCTGGTTGGTAATAGCTACACCAGACATCTGGGCAGTTCCTACCCGCCCTATCATAATATTATCAAGAAGGTTAACAAAATTTGAAATGGTGTTTTGCACAATAATAGGCAACACCAGCATAAATACCTTGCCGTAAAATTTGCGATCCCCTATAAATGTACTCCGTAGTCTGTCTAAAAGGCCTGTTGATGCGGATTGCTTCATATATGCTCCTCCAATGCGAATTTTGCCGATGAAGACCATTCTATCATAAAGAAGAGGTATCGTCCAGTCCGGAATTATTCCAGCAGATTTTTTGATTTTTCGATGAACGGAAGCAAAATCTTATTCATATGCCCGTAAGGAAGCATAATCTGCAGCTAAAGCCATATTCATGCTTAACGGGCGTTTTACCTGCCTAAAGCATTCAGCCGCCAACCAATTTACCTGCTTTTTACAGTCAATCGTTAATACAAAAGGCCCGCATTTAGCGAGCCTTAAGCTTCTTAAACTCTTTATAAACTCTCAGAAACCACAATGGCAATTACAGGTCACATCATATCAGTTTTGCTGCAGTGTCCGTTTTAGGAATTCTCTTGTACGTTCCTGTGTCGGGTTATTGAATATTTGCTCAGGAGTGCCTTCCTCTGCTATTACTCCCTTATCCATGAATACCACCCTGTCGGCAACCTCTCTGGCAAAGCCCATCTCATGGGTTACCACCAGCATAGTAAGGCCTGACTCCGCCAGCTCCCTCATAACCTTTAAAACCTCTCCCACCATTTCGGGGTCAAGAGCTGAGGTTGGCTCGTCAAAAAGCATTACATCCGGTTCCATCGACAGAGCCCTTGCGATAGCCACACGTTGCTTTTGTCCTCCGGAGAGCTGCCTGGGCTTGGCATTGATAAACTGCTCCATTCCAACTACCTTCAAATACTTCATGGCCACTTCCCTGGCCTCTGCCTTTGAACGCTTCAAAACCTTAACCTGGCCAATCATACAATTGCTTAAGACATCATGGTTATTGAAGAGGTTAAACTGCTGGAATACCATACCCAGCTTTGTTCTGTAGGTACGTGTATCATGCTTGTCGTCCAATATATTTTCTCCATTATATAGAATCTGTCCACCGCTGGGTTTTTCCAATAGGTTAATGCAGCGAAGCAGGGTTGACTTGCCGGAACCGGAGGAGCCGATAATACATACAACCTCTCCCTTACTAACCGAAAAATCAATGTCCTTTAACACCTCATGTTCACCAAATATCTTGCTTAAATGCTGCACCTCGATTATTTTTTTCATGCCTGCTCCCCCTCTCCTATTTATTGCCTTTCATCAGCTGTTCTCTGCGCAGGGCATCCTCAGGTGTCTCTACCTGCATCTGATTGGCATAAATAATGTAGTTTTCCGGACCATCCATTTTTCTTTCAATGAACCTTAATATCCTTGTCACAGTAAAGGTCATAACCAAATAGATCGCGGAAGCAATGAAGAAAGTTTCGAAATATTTAAAGTTATTTCCTGCAACAGATTTCGTCTGGAAGAAAAGCTCTGTTACAGAAATAACATTAAGTACTGATGTATCCTTAATATTAATAACAAACTCATTGCCTATCGCCGGCAAGATGTTTCGGATTGCCTGCGGTAACACTACATTTACCATCGTTTGAACATGGCTCATTCCTATGGCATATGCTGCTTCAAACTGTCCCTTGTCAATAGATACAATACCTCCACGGACGATTTCAGCCATATAAGCGCCTGTATTTATGGAAACTATAAATATTCCGGCAAACAACGGAGTCATGTCTATATTAAAGGCCTGCTTTGAGCCATAATAA
Organism: Clostridiales bacterium; assembly: GCA_012512855.1. Classification (GTDB taxonomy): domain Bacteria; phylum Bacillota; class Clostridia; order Lachnospirales; family Lachnospiraceae; genus Mobilitalea. The sequence continues at coordinate 2,803 of JAAZDK010000276.1, read as the reverse complement.
ATTACCATAGCCTGCACAATCATGGGGGTTCCACGGAATACCTCTATATATACCGCAAGTGTTGCATTAACAATCTTCAGCAGGATTCTTTTAAATCCTTTTTCCGGCATTGGAATGGTACGTATCACGCCTATTATTAATCCTATTATGAAACCAATAATGGTACCAATAATGGATATTACCAGTGTCACACCGGCACCCCGTATAAACATAGGCCAATATTTAGAAATAGTTTTTATTATAACATTTAGTTCCACCTTATGTTCCTCCCCTAATATATAAACCGAGCGCCCGTTTGCTGCGCCCGGTTTATAAACTTTACTCAGCTGCTGGTTGATTCTTTATAGCATTATCCATAAGTTCTTTACGCTGCTCCTCAGAAACCTTAGCTAATGCCGCATTAATTTTGTCCATCAAATCGCTTCCCTTCCTGATACCTACAGCAATTGCCGTATCTTCAGGTGATGTTACGAAGCCTTGTCCCGGAGCAAATTCTACCATCTTAAAGTTACTGTTGGCAGCTTCTGCACTGATACCTTCAGGGCGCTCTGAAATGTACCCATCTATAATACCGGATTCAAGAGCTACTCTCATAGCGGGGAAATTATCCATAGCGGCTTGCTTGTTAACTCCTTCTATCTGATCTATTACTGTGTAGTGGAAGGTATTTAACTGAGCTGTTATCTTGGCTCCTGCAAAATCCTGTATGGAGCTGGCATTATCATACTTACCACCCTTCTTTACTACCATAACCAAATCGGATGTATAGTAAATGTCTGTAAAGTCAATGGCTTCCTTACGCTCTTCAGTAGGTGACATACCGGCAATAATTGCATCAATTTTTCCAGAAGTCAGGGCCGGTATAAGACCATCCCATTCTGTTTTAACAATAACCAGCTCCTTACCCAGTTCAGCTGCAATTATCTTAGCAATTTCAACGTCATATCCACCGGCATACTCGGCAGCATTCTGGATTTTTACCCCACCGTTGGAGTCATCCAATTGGGTCCAGTTAAATGGAGGATAACCTGCCTCAAGTCCAACCTTAAAGGTATTGTCCTCCTTTGAATTATCATTTGTCTTGAAGGTATCATCCTGTGAAGCACTATTTGTCTTTCCTGGTAAGTTTCCCTCATCTGTTTTTTTCCCACAAGCTGACAGTAACATAGCCGCTGACAATAACAGCGCAATTAAGATTGATAACCCTTTCTTCATATTTTCTTCCTCTTCCCTTCGATTAATTTATTTTAAAATATTGATTTTATTAAAAAAACCACCCTTCATCTGGGTGGCTAGCCTTCAATGTCGTCTACTGCAAATAAAACACCTTCGGTGTTCCAAGGTGCAGTATACACAAATGAACCTAAAACCCCTACCTTCCCAAAATGAGATAGCGCAACTCAATAAACCGGGTATTTATTGAGACAGTACTGCAGCTCTTAACTGCAGTCCCAGCACATAATACCGAGAAATATTATATGCTTCGGCGATATTTCCTTCTCCCTAGCCTCATCGCTTCTCACACTCCACTAAGGACTGTTAAATACCGCGCCTCTACCTCACCTTTTTAAAGTGAGGTTTTCATATTAAATTTTATAATATAGTCTACAATATGAATCTATCTATGTCAACATGGATGTTTAACTTTATCACTTCCAATATTTCCAATGTATGGGTAGAAATAATATCTTATTTATCTCACCTCATCATTTACTTCCCAACACCCTTTCCCTGACAGTCTGTTTTTATAACAGCTCCTCAATTAAACCTGAAGTTTCCCCATATGTGCCAAATTTATTCATAATTGCCAGAACAAAGGTACCTGCTCAATGGACAAAATTCTGCAGTGCAAGTTTATCAACTAACTATAGAATTTATCCCTTTCTGGTTGATTGAAGTTCCAATAAAAAAAAGTATAATAGTAAATAACTACATAACTTTTCACAAATTCTGCAACAAAGGAGCTTATATATATGAAAAGAATCTTTATGGCATACAAAGAGCTAATCGGTATAATCTATGCCGAAGCACCCATAATGGTTGTATTAACCTTTGCATGCTCAATCATCAGCGGCTTTCTGACCCCTCTCGGTGTATACATAAACCGCAATGTATTTGACGGCGGACTGGCAGTCGCAAAGGGTGAAATGACCTTTTCCGAGTATTCAATTTTTCTTGTTCTGTTCATAATTATAGCCATTTTGCCTTCTGTTCTAAGTGAATTTATCTATGTCTATGTTGAAAGACGCTCTCTTTTAATACTTAGAACAGCTTACAAGTCCCGTATGCTGCAAAAGCTGAAAACAATGAAATATGAGCATTATGAAAACGAGTCAAGCACAGAAATAATCGATAAGGCATATTTCAGGGCAGAAAACTCGGCAAGGCATATGTTTCCCATGTATGTCTACTGGCGGGGCAGCGCTCTTATAGCAAGCATTGGCTCCCTGGCATATGTATTCAGTATAAGATGGTGGCTTTTGCTGACAGTTCTGGTGCCCTTTTTCATTGAAACCTATATATCCTCAAAGACAAACTATAACATATACAAGGAGCTGGAAACATACTGGAAGAAGGAACGTAAATACAGCACCCTGGGCAGCTTCCTGCGTTCCAGAAATTTTACCAGGGAGCTGAAGGCCTACGGTAACTATGATTATTTAATTGATACATATAAAAAGCGTTTAAATGAAAGAAACCGTGATTACGAGCGCTACTATTTCAAAAATTTACGAAAAATATTGTTGGGTGGCAATATAACAAAAATCGGCTCCATCGCAAACATAATTATTATGCTCGTTTT
>JAAZDK010000275.1 GCA_012512855.1 Clostridiales bacterium | reverse complement strand
CATCCCGGAATACGCCAGGCAATACTGTGAGCAATATACTGGGTTTCATCTTGATTGCTTCAGCATGTAATTATTTTCTTGTCACCAGGCTCACCTCAAAACAAGATAAAGACACAACTGTAAATAAACGCCGGGGGCAAAATAGGAATGCCTTTGAAACCTGCCAGGCTGAAGAAGATATCATTCTTCCAGGAATCCCTGTGATTAACAGAGAAGCAACCTGGCCGGAGAGTGTTGCAGGTTCAAAAACTCCTTTTATCCAGGAACCCGGGCAGGCCGTTTCAGATACAGATATGGCAACAAATGACGAAACATATATGGTAAATAAGGTGCAAAAGCAGGTAGTTCAGGAACAGCCAGCAGAAAAACTTAAAAAACCCGATGAAACAGTCGGCATATATTTAAGTCAGGTTTTTTCAGACAGGACTGTTATTCTTGGGAAACCCTCAGACAACATACCCTATTTGCTAAGTAATTTAAACCCATCAGAAAAGCTGCTGCTGAATAAAAAAGCAATTCTCATAGGACGGCTTAAGGACAATGTGGACTATACCATAAATAACAGAGCTGTTGGGAAAATACATGCTGAAATGATAAACAAAGGCGGCAAGTATTATATTATTGATCTTAATTCAGTTAACGGAACATATGTAAACGGGGAGAGGCTTGTTTGTAATACCGAAACCCTGATAAAAAACGGGGATAAGATAACTTTCGCCAATGAGCCATTTACTTTTATTGCATCGTAGCGTTTCCATTCAACTGCCGCTCAGTGGCACGCTTCATTGAATAATATTGGTAGTCGTGGTTTGAAGTATGTTGCGCATCGTCATTGAAATTGCCCGAACCACTTGCTGCCTTTGATGAGTGAACATAAGATAGCAAAAATGTATGTTCTATAGACCGCATTTCTTTTTTCTGTTATACTATTATTGATTTTTGGTGAAAATTATGGTTATATCGAAGTAGCAGCATGTGCTTTGCAAGCAAAAAACATTGTTTTTTGCTTTATTGTTTAATCGGTTAATTGTAATGAAAAAATCACCGCCTATAATAATGAAGAATACTGTATTAAACGGCAAAGCTGCAATTATAGCCGAACAGAGGAGAATTATGGCTTTTTTTAAAAAAAGTATCTCGATAGATAAGAACAACATTCCTGCCCATATTGCCATTATTATGGATGGAAATGGCCGATGGGCAAAAAAGAGGGGCCTCAGCAGAAGTATAGGGCACAGAGAAGGAGCAAAGGTAGTTAAGAGGATAATAGAGGAAGCCTATGATATTGGGATCCGCTATTTAACCTTTTTTGCTTTCTCCAGTGAAAACTGGTCAAGGCCAAAAGAAGAGGTAGACCAGCTGATGAAGCTCTACCTTGATTATTTGAAAAGCGCTGAAAACGAAACAAGTGACAGAAATGTCCGAGTCCGCATAATTGGCAGCAGAGATGGTCTGTCCAGGGAAATTGTTGATCAGATACATAAGATAGAAACAAGTACACTCACAAGAGATCGTATGGATTTGGTTATTGCGCTTAATTACGGTGGACGGCAGGATATACTGCAAGCAGTCAAAAAGATTGTAGATGATGTTCAAAACGGTATACTTGACAAGGACAATATTACATTAGCTGACCTTGAAAGCAGGTTATATACCT
>JAAZDK010000274.1 GCA_012512855.1 Clostridiales bacterium | reverse complement strand
ATGTCAATTATGTCGATACCGGTTATATTTTATTGCAATGAAACTTATTTTCATGATACAATACGTCATATCTCATTATTTGAGGGTATAGTATATCAAGGAAGTGTAATCAGGAGGAAAGATTAATCAAATGGGATGTCTGGGTAATTTAGTGTGGTTTATATGCGGAGGCTTTTTAAGCGGACTGACCTGGCTGTTGGCCGGAGTCTTATGGTGTATTACGATTATAGGTATACCGATTGGATTGCAGTGCTTTAAGTTTGCCGAGTTAAGCTTCTTTCCCTTTGGTAAAGAGGTAAAGTATGGTGGTGGGGCTGGCTCCCTGCTGCTGAATATAGTATGGCTTATATTCACCGGCATTCCTCTTGCTGTTGAATCGGCTGTATTTGGCATAATCCTTTGCATAACTGTCATTGGAATTCCCTTTGGCATGCAGCATTTCAAGATTGCCAAGCTGGCCCTGATGCCATTTGGGGCAAGGATAGAAAAAAGTTAATATAATGCTGACATGATAATAGGATGATATAATGGTAAGTAAATATTTATGATATTAAAGGAGCTGATATAATATAGACCCATTGGACAGCTTTACCTGGCCTTGTGGTTATCATATTATATCAGCTCAACCATTTCTTCAGGTAAATTTAATATTTCAGAATACAAAATATCACGGTAATCAATCCAGGATTTTTCATCAGCTACAGAATTATCGTCTGTCATGGAAAATGCAGTTTCTGAAGCTTTTAGTCTGCTTTCATTTATAAAATTATCAATCGAAGGTTGGGTAAGCCCATCGGTAATCAGGCTATTTACTATAATCCCGCTGGCAACATAAAATAGCTTATATCGGCCATTTGTAATAGGAAGCTTAAGAACGATATTCTTATTCAGCAGATCTTTATAACCGTTTAGACCTTTTTTAATCGACTTAAACTTTACTATCAAGTCTCTGTAAATAGCTGCAGCCTCATATCTGAAATCAATCACAGCCTCATCCATTTTCACCTGAAAAGCATCCGTGATAATATCGATATTATTCTCATTTGTAAAAAGCTCCAATAAAACCGAGCGGTTTGAATTAAAGCTTACCTCATCCATCTGGACAGGAAAGAGATGATAATCAAATTCATATCTGTTTTCTGTCTTAATAATAGGGTAGAAGCTTTTTAGCCTGTCAATAAACTCCTGCATTGCATATCTGCCCCGGAAGGGACCGAAGCAGTCTGTTGTTCTGTTGTCTGATATTGATAATGGGCTGGCATTTCTGCCATAGCTGTTTACTTTAATAAAAAAATAGTCCCTGTCATTTTTCATCTGGGAATTAAAGGTCGGTCTGTATTCCTTTATAAGCCTGCATTCCAGCAGTCTGGCCTCAAGATGGGTATCAGTGACTATATATTCTATATCCTTAATCAGGGAAACCATTTTATTTATCTTATCCCATTTAGGAGCAGCTGTAAAATATGATTGCACCCTTTTTCGCAGGCTTTTGCTCTTGCCAATATAAATGATCTTTCCACTCGAATCAAGCATTTTGTATATGCCTGGCAGTTCAGGTATTTGCCTGAGCTTTTCTCTGGAAATATATTTATTGTTCATGACTCACCTTTAATTTTAGAATATCATAATTCATTTACGGCAGTGTCATATTTAGCCGTCGTTAATTTATATAAAATTTATATTATTAATTTTATCATAGATTAAGCATTTCAGTCTATCTGTCCATTAATTGATTAACAACCATTTATTGGAGCTGGGATAATATTTAATTTTAATCGTCTTGATCTCATCATTGCACTGAATAGTGCAAGTGAACGTAAAATAATTATGTAAACCGTTACGATTTACTTCTTTTGAAATAACTTCCAGTATTTTATAAACATGCAGTATATGGTTATTATCCTCAAGGCGTATATACATTGGTTTAATATCGCCTACTGTATTAAAGGTTGCATTAACATCCACCGCAATATACATCCAGATTTCCCCCTGTTGTCCTATATCCAATTTGCAGCTAGATGAACTCCTACACAATGGAATCAAAAACACTTAGCATACATTTAAATTACATTTTAACTTACATTTTAAGTTTATAATATATAATAATTATATGCAAGAACATATGTTTGTATAATATTTATTTCACCAACAAGAATATGAAATAAGAGTTACATGTTTTTTTAAATTCTAGTTTGCAAGAGTAAATTCAATAAAGGTAGAAATTACTCCTGCACATATATTTGATCTATTGCCACTTAGGTTCAAAGAATTCAATCATGATTGCTTTAATATCTGTTCATCTCATAAAGTTTAGCATTAAGATAGATTTGAAATATTGTCAGTCAATTACTTAAAATCCTTTAATATAATTGACAATATTTAGCTAAAGGTTTATATTTATATTATACACAATATACAAAACATAATACTATAAATAAGCAATATATAATATATATTAACAAAAAAAGGTATAATATGGTATCTATATATTGTAAGTATATGGAAGTAATCCATATCTTACAAGTATGGGTGCCGAATATTAGACGTTAGGAGGGATTCAATGAAAGCGTGTAAAAGGTTATTAATAAGTGTAAAAGGTTATTAATAAGTATATTGTCATTAGCTATAGTGCTTAATGTTCTAGTTCTTCCTACTGCAAAAGTAAATGCATTTACAGAATATATTGCTTCTTTAACAGTAGAAGATTTTTATAGAACATGGGCATCTGCATCTACAAACT
>JAAZDK010000273.1 GCA_012512855.1 Clostridiales bacterium | reverse complement strand
GTATACTATTAATCATAAGAGAACACCTTCCTTTCTGTTTATTTTGTTGTGGTAGACTAATTATAACACAAAGTTGGTGTTCTCTTATTTTTTATTCCTATTTGTCCTACAAAAATTTTACGCTAAGCCTTGTCTCCATCAGGGGAAACAAGGCTCAGCCTATAATTGATTGACTTAATATCTGTACCAAAAATACAGCTGCACAATGTACTCGCACAATACACCTGCACAATATACTTGCATAGGCTTTTTTATTTGAACAGCTTTTTTATGAACTCAACAATACTGTGCCTCCAGAAGGTCCAGTCATGATAACCGTCCGTAAAATACATTTCAGGTGTTATGCCATGCTTGGCCAACTCCTCAATGCTCTCCATTGTAGATTTATAAATGAAGCTGTCCTGTTTGCCGCAGGCTACAAAAAGCATACGGAAGCTTTCGTCGAATTTTTCCTTGTTAAGCAATATATCACTGTAATCTGCATCAGGCCCCTTAACAGTAAGGCCGCCGCTCAAGATGCCTGCCCATGCAAAAAGCTTCGGATAAGCAAGGACTGTTCTTTGCGTCTGCATTCCTCCCATGGATGTGCCGGCCATGGCTCTGTAAATTCTGTCCTTTTTAGTACGGTAATGGCTGTCGATGAAGGGTATGCAGTCTTCTGCTATCTCTTCCGTTACCGAGCCCAGCAGTGGATGGCTGCTGCCGTCCGCCCGGAAGCTGTAGCCGGTGTTCATAACCACCAGCATCTCCTCGCATTTTTTCTCGGCAATCAGATTATCCAAGATATTGCCAATCTTGCCCTGCCATACCCAGGCGGTTTCATTTTCTCCACCGCCATGCTGCAGATACAATACCGGATAGCTCTTGTCAGGATTCGCATCATAGCCGGGTGGAGTATAGACATAGCACAGCTTCACCCTGCCGGTCTGTGAGGATTTGTAATAATTCATCCTGATGCTTCCATGGGGAACATTCTTTAGCTGATGGAGATCAAAATCAGGCTCCGGCATTTCAAAGAAGTTGATAGGCTTGAAACAGCCATAGCATAAAGGCGCCCAGGGATTGATAACCTCAATACCGTTCAAATAGTATTCATGATAATGGAAGCCGGGTCTTACGTTTTCAAGGATGCAGGTCCAATATCCCTCCTCACCGTCAGCACCGACTGCTTTTTGCAGCGCCACCTTTTCTTCTCCCAGCAGCTTAACCTCAACGCATTCTGCATTAGGCGCCAGGAAATTGATCTCAACCACACCCTGACCCTTTATAACAACACCGGGCTTCATATCCTTATAGCGGCCAGCAGGTCTCCCCTCCTCATCCGTTGCAAAGATGACATTTTTATATACCGGATCGAAGAATAAGGGCTGCATCTCGCCGGTCTGCTTTATAAGCTGCTCCTCCGATATATTATGCTGTGTATATGGCTTCTTGCCTGTAACAGCTTCTGATGCGTCATCTTTGTCATTCACCCATGTGAATAAATTCCTGGCATAATCGCAGAAGGCCTTGCGCCATACATGCCACTCATGGAAGCCGGGATAACCCTTTACAATACAGTTCATGCCCTTTGCCATGAACTTCTCCTTATATTCCTCCTGCAGCTGCACAAGCCTGCCCTCGCCATTGCCTCCTGACAAAAATACCAGCTTCAGGGGCTCATCATCGTCTGAAAGGATTTTTTCCATTTCTCTTACCGCAGCACCTGAGAATACTCCCAGGGATGAAAACATATCCCTGTGCTTTGAAACTGTCAGAGTTGCCTGTGCAGACCCCAGTGACAGGCCTGCCATAGCTCTGTTCTCCTTACCGGGCTTTACCCTGTATCTGCTTTCTATGAATGGAATACAGTCCCTAATCAGCTCCGCATCAAAATCCCCGGGATAAAATACCGGATCCTCACCTGGCTTAAAGGCATAGCCACTGCACATAACCACTATCATTTTACGGCATTTCCCCTCTGCCAGCAGATTATCCAGTATGAAGTTAAGCTTTCCGCTCCAGAGCCAGCCTATCTCATTCTCTCCGACTCCATGCTGTATATACAGAACCGGATAGCTTTTATCCGTCTCCCTGTTATATCCAGGCGGAGTATATACATAACAGGCCTTCAGATGTCCATTTACACTTGATGTATAAAGCTCCTGCCTTATCTCGCCATGGGGAACATCCTTAAGCAGATAAAAATCATCATCCCCTTCGGGTATTTCAAAGAAGTTGAAGGGCTCAAAGCAGCCATATGTAAACTGGGCACGTGGATTACGCACCGGATTGCCATCTACATACCAGTTGTGATAATGAAAGCCGGGAGCAATTGTACCGGCAGCGACTCTTTTTGAGAAGAAGCCGTTTCCCTCATCCTCCAGCTCTATCCTGTCTCTGCTCATGCTTCCACTTATACCGGCCACCTGGACACTTTTTGCTCCGGGCGCATAATAGCAGAATTCAACCTCACCATTATCATATACTGTTACCCCAACACGATCCCTGACATAAGACATTTTTCGCCTGCCTTCCTCATCAACGGCAACGCTAATCTTCATGTTCAAGGGATCAAAAAACAAGGGATGGCATATTGCCCCCTGATTTTCAATTTTCCCCATAAATGAATACCTCCTGATTAGAATGCCATAACCATAGCTAATTAAGACTATGGTTATGGCAAGCAGTATAAATCTTCATATTTGCTTATGTTTGATTATTAGTAGTTCTCTTTCCTTACCTCAAAGAAGCTTTGCGGATGAGCACATACAGGGCATAGCTCAGGTGCCTTCTTGCCCATTACCAGGTGGCCGCAGTTACGGCACTCCCACATGGTAATTTCAGCCTTTTCAAATACAGCCTTCATTTCTACGTTATTAAGCAAGGCGCGATATCTTTCCTCATGAGCCTTCTCTATCTTAGCCACCATCCTGAACTTAGCTGCAAGCTCCTTAAAGCCCTCTTCCTCTGCATCCTTGGCAAAGCGCTCATACATGTCGGTCCACTCATAATTCTCACCCTCAGCTGCATGAAGCAGGTTGCTTGCGGTATCGCCAAGCTCCCCAAGAGCCTTAAACCACAGCTTAGCATGCTCTTTTTCGTTGTTGGCTGTCTGCTCAAATATTGCCGCGATTTGCTCATAGCCTTCCTTTTTAGCAACAGAAGCAAAATATGTATACTTGTTTCTTGCTATTGATTCACCAGCCAAAGCCTCAAGCAAGTTCTTCTCTGTCTTAGTACCCTTCAAATTCATAATTAATTTCCTCCTTTTATAATGTCCTTAGTTATATATATGTAATTGCTAAGCAAGCATGTACAAAAACTTTAACTTGCTTCTCAATTATACCACAGTGAAAAGCATTTTTTGCTTTTTAATATTGCCATCCAAATACAATTTTACCATTATATCATTCCGGTTGCAAAATATTTTGATTATTTATTCTGAAGGTTAATTTTAAGAAACTCAGATTAGTATTCAGTAAAAATATAGCTCCATACAAACTTTTATACAGATGTCTGTATGGAGCAGAATTTATATCAGGCAATAATTAATATCTTATAGCTTAACCCTGGTTTTAATTGGCCTCCACCACCATAGGCCTCATCATATCATGATCCTCATGCTCAAGTATGTGGC
>JAAZDK010000272.1 GCA_012512855.1 Clostridiales bacterium | reverse complement strand
ATAGATATGAAAAATATCATTATGGCTGACAGCCTGGAGGCAAAAACCACAAAAAACATCAATGTTACCGGAGTCGGTGAAAGCCTGATAGGCGGTGACTGCGATAAACAACTCTAATAAATTAAAAAAATAATAAGAAATAGCAAAAATGGCACAATATAATATTGTGCCGTTTTTTTTATGTAAAAAAAGACAAACTATATATAAGATAATGCTTTAGCCTTGCTTGGCATATGCTTGAAGAATTATCTTTGGTAAGGAGGAGCCACGAAAGTGCTTAACATATTGCTTGGACATGGATTTTTTCTCAATATGCCTGACGGATTGATAGCAATACTTGTCCTGACAGCTATTTTCTGGTGTATTCTTCTGTTTTTGTACTTCCGTTATAAGCATTTGAGGAAGCGGATACATTTTCAGCTGGAGGCTGAAGACAAAATCAGCATGTATAAGCCCAGGGACATAAGAAGGCAAATGCTTGAGCTGGCAGCGGAACACAAGGATGTCAGGCTGATGAGATATAATTTTGTCCTCGATGACTATAATCAGATTGCATATAAAAGGCTGAACAAAATCAGAAACAGCATTACCGCTGTTCCGTCTGATATTATTGCCCTGATACCGGCGGCAAGATGGCTGTTTGACAATTATCAGATGATGTATCGTCAGATAAAGAAGGTAAGAAGCTCAGGTACCAGCTATGAGGTACTTCCGATTCTGAAGGCCAGGCAGTATCGCGGTTACCCGAGGGTTTATATACTGGCCAAGAAAATGGTCGCCCTTTCCGGAGGCCATCTAAACTACGAAAACATTTCCCTTATGCTTAAAGCCTATCAGGAGGAAATCCCCCTGACAGACAAGGAGATCTGGGTTCTTCCTGAGGTTATCGGATTTTGCCTGCTGGAAAATATCATAGAGGTTGCTGACGATATTCTAAAGATAATCAAAATCAAGGCTAAGGCTGACAGACTGGTGAAGGAAAAGCTGCGCCAGGGGAAGGAAATAACGGATATCGCATCCTTGCTATGTGAAACCGAGCCTGACTGCAAGGATAACTATTCCTTCCACTCTCATGTAATATATTTGCTTAAAAATATGTCCTTCAGTGATGCCGATATTTTGCGCTATGTCGAATACCATTGCAATAATGATGGCAAGAAGCTCAATCCGACACATGTATTCCAGGAGGAGGGCAAAACCCAGTCCCATCTGGAGGCCATCATCCGGGCTCTGGTTATCAGTCTCAGAGAAATCAATGAGATAGATGAGGAGGGCTTTTTTGCAGAATTCTCCAGTCTGGAGCACATCCTGTCAAAGGATCCGGACGGTGTGTATCCCAGAATGGATTCAGAAAGCAAGGGATTATATCGGGGCAAAATTGTAAAGCTTGCCCTTAGGTATAAGCTGAGTGAGGTAGATATTGCAAATGAGTGCCTGAGGCTGGCTGTGGAGGGCAAGGCTGAACTAAACTGCCCCCATCATGTAGGCAGCTATCTGATGGGCAAGGGCTACAAGCTGCTGAAGGCAAAAATCCTGAACAAAGCCATGCCTGATATAAGCCGAAAAAAATTTAATATTAAGGGTTTACTGTATTTTTCCACATACATTCTTGTGCTGGCTACATTCATTGCTCTGCTTGCATCGATTATAGCCGGTAGCTACTACAGGCACAAGGAGGCTATAGGTTTAATTCCACATCAAGCGGCAGCCATAATAATGATAATTGCAGCCTTGCCTTTGCTGATGGGGATAGCCCAGGAGATAGCCAACAATATTTTTACCAGAGCTGTTCAGACTAAGAAAATACCTGCCCTGGACTATCTTGACGGGATTCCGGAAAGTGCAAAAACCTTTGTTGTCATGCCTGTTATTGTCTCCTCAAGGGAGCAGGCTCTCGAGTATATGGAAAGGCTCCATAAGCTTTATCTTGCCAACCGGCAGGAAAATCTCTATTTTGCTCTTTTGGCTGACTACATGGACGCTCCGGCCGAGAAGATGGAAATTGATGCTGTAATAGAAGAGGCGCTAATAAACCGTCTTAATGAACTGAATGAGCTTTATCCGGCAAAGCATGCGCGTTTTAGCCTTTTTATCCGCTACCGCAAGTGGAATCCCTCGGAAAAATGCTACATGTGCTGGGAAAGAAAAAGAGGAAAGCTGGAGGAGCTTAACAGGCTTTTGGTAGGACAGGACGAGGCCGGTACCAGCTTTTCGCATATTCTGTGCGACAGACAGCTGCTGCAAAGCTTCAAATATGTAATTACCCTTGATGCAGATTCAGATCTGATCAGGGACAATGCCGCCAAGCTGGTGGGCCTGATAGATCATCCATTGAACAGGGCGGTTATCGACAGGGAAGCAAAGAAGGTCAGGGAGGGCTACGTTATTATCCAGCCTGCGGTAAGAAACCATATCCCTCCGGCAAGCTGCAGCCGTTTTACCTTTATATTTGGGGGACAATCCGGACTTGACAGCTATTCAACTGTGATATCCGATATATATCAGGATATTTTCGGCCAGGCCATATACACAGGCAAGGGAATATATAATGTGGAGGTCTTCCATTATTTGCTGGACGGAGTAATTAAGGAAAACACGGTATTAAGCCATGACCTGCTGGAAAGCTGCTATACCAGATGCGCATTTTCCAGTGCGGCCAAAATAATGGACAGCTTTCCCAGCAGTGTGCTTTCGTATATCAAGAGAGAGCACAGATGGATAAGAGGCGACTGGCAGCTTCTGCCCTGGCTCTTTTTGAAGGACAGGACCGGCAGAAGCTTATGTGCCTTGTCGAAATGGAAGATATTTGACAATCTGAGGCGGAGCCTTGTTCCTGGCAGCAAGACCCTGTTTATCCTTCTAAATCTTGCCTTGCTTCCGGATGTCTTTTATCTCTGGCTGCCCCTGGTGTTGTTCAATGATTTTCTTAACCTGATAATTCTGCTGGTCACAATAATGGCCCAGAAAATAAGCCGCCCAAAGCTCGCCCTGCTGCATAGGCAGCTGCTTAAGGATATATACTATGCGCTTGAGCGAAGCTTTCTTGAGCTGGTGTTGACTCCCTACCGGGCGTATTCGGCTGCCGATGCAATTATCAGGACCCTTTACCGTATTACCATAAGTAAAAAGAACTTACTAAACTGGAACACGGCTGAAGCGGTGGATGCATCCATACTAAATACAAAAAAGGGATATTTTTTGTCTATGTGGAGCTCCCTGCTGCCTGTGGCAGTTATTTTGCCCCTGCTTTTTTGGGCAAGGCTGAATGTAGCCGGATATTTAATTTACAGCATACTTGTATTGATATGGATTATGGCCTTTTATATTGCCTACTTAATAAGCAGGCCCAAGGAGCAAAAGGGTGCCGCTCTCAGCGCCGATGACAGGGAGTTTTTATTGGATGCCTGCAGGCATACCTGGCAGTTTTTCAAGCAGCTGTCCAGCCGAGAAAATAACTGGCTGTGTCCGGACAATTATCAGATAACAAGCAGTGTAAAAATTACCGACAAAACCTCACCAACCAATATAGGCCTCCAGTTCCTTGCCATATTGTCCGCCAGGGATCTGGGCTTTGAGAGCCTGAGCTCGACAATAAACAGGATTGAAGGGCTGCTGGATACGGTAATGCAGCTTCCCAAGTGGAAGGGGCATTTGTATAACTGGTATCAGATAAAAACACTTCAGGTACTCAACCCGGACTATATTTCCACGGTTGACAGCGGTAATTTCCTCGGTCATATGATTGCCTTAAAAAACGGTCTCCTTCAGCAGCTGACCACCCCGCTTATAACGGAGGATTTACTGCGGGAGCTTAAGAAAACCGCAAGGCTATGCAATCCGGAATTTAAAATAAAGGACCGCTACGAAAGCTTTAATGACCTATTGGAGAATATCAGCTATATCTGGGATGATATAGCCGGAAGAGAGCCAAAACCTAAGGAAAATCCCGTCTGGTTTGCTCAGCTGGCTGAAAATCTGGAAACGCTGATTGATGAAATATCAGGATATAATCTTAAGGATTATAGGGTTTCGTCCTGTCCAAGCCTTATGGAGCTGGTTCGGCAGGACAGCAAAAAAGCAAAGGCGGCTGCAGAAAAAATCAATGAGCTGTGCAAAAAAATCGACGGTATTATAAGCGGCATGGACTTTGGCTTCCTCTTTAACAGGCAAAGGCTGCTGTTTCATATAGGCTATCATGTATCCTCAAACACCCTTGACAGCGGCTGCTATGATTTGATGGCCTCGGAATCAGCTCTGACCAGCTTTCTGGCTATCGCCAGGGGAGATGTACCCCTAAAGCACTGGTTCCGCCTGGGCAGGCCACTTACCTTAATTAAGGGAATACCCTGCTTTGTCTCCTGGAGCGGTACCATGTTTGAATACCTGATGCCAAATCTGGTACTGAAGGAATTTTCCGGCTCGGTTTTTGCCGAAAGCGCCAGGGCTGCGGTATTGCAGCAGATGCATTATGCAAAAAGCATGGAAATTCCCTGGGGCATATCCGAATCCCAGTATTACCGCTTTGATTTGAATGCTAATTATCAGTACAGGGCCTTTGGTGTCCCCAAGCTGAGGCTGCAGCCGGTGCGAAAGAATTCCCTTGTCGTATCACCCTATTCAACAATGCTGGCGCTTGAGTATTCGGGCAGTGCCGGCATAAAGAACCTGAGGCTGCTGAAAAAACTGGGGGTATATGGCAGGTACGGATTTTATGAGGCGGTGGACTTTAACGGCCCTGACGCTATTAATATGAAGCCTTATAAAATTGTAACATCCTTTATGGCCCACCATCAGGGAATGAATCTGGTTGCCGTCAATAATATCCTGAATGATGGCATCATGAGAAAAAGATTTCATGCGGAACCCATGGTCAAGTCGGCCGAGGTCCTTCTTGAGGAAAAAAGACAATCCTATCTGATTTCGCTGGCCAAGAGGGGATATACGATAAATGTAGACAAAAGCTATTTCAGGGAGAATCTTTACAGCAACAGATATGTCGGCAGCCCGGCTCCAGACGTCCCGGTTGTCTGCTATCTGTCCAACAACAAATACTCCCTTATGATAACCTCGAACGGAGATGGCTTCAGCAAATATATGAATATGATGGTGCATCGCTTCAGGGCCGATGTCCATGCCAATACCGGCCAGTATATCTATATAAAGGATTTGGGCTCAGGCAAGCTATGGAGCAGCACCTATCATCCAACCAGGACGGAGCCTGACGAATACCAGGCCATATTCTCCCCATATAAGGCAGAGTTTAAAAGAAGAGACGGGGATATATCCACCCATACCCAGGTGAGCCTGTCACCCGGCCATAATATTGAAATCAGGAAGCTTAAGCTGACAAACCACTCAAAGGAAGCAAAGAGGCTGGAGATTACCAGTTACCTTGAGGTGGTAGCGGACAGCCATCTGGCGGAGCTGAGCCATCCGGCCTTCAACAAACTATTTATCGAAAGTGAATTTTTAGCTGAGTATAAGATATTCCTCTCAAAGAGGCGTTCCAGCAAAACAGAGGAAAGCCTCTACCTGATGCATACAGTAAAAACCGACAGAAGGCCGAATAAAAAGGTTGAATATGAAAATGACAGAATGAGATTCATAGGCAGAAATAACAGCCCGGAAAATCCGGCGGCCGTAGTCGGCAGCCTTCCCTTCTCCAACCAGGCAGGCTTCTGCAACGATCCCATTATGAGCCTTCGTGTGGTTATAAGCATACCTGCCGGTCAAAGCGCATCCGTCAGCTTTATAACAGGGGTATGCGAAAGTGTAGAGGAGGCAGTCAAGATTTCAGAGGAGCTGGACAATGATTACAGGATTGATGATGTATTTGAAAAATTCAAGCTGCAGAGTGAAATAGAGCTCAAGTATCTTGAAATAGGCAGAAACCAGCTGACGGCCTTCCAGGATCTGATTAGTCCGATATTTTATCCGAATGCAGCCTACAGGGGACCACAGGAGAATATAATACGGAACAATAAAAACCAGAGCGCTTTGTGGAGATTTGGAATATCAGGTGACAATCCGATTATGCTTTTGACTGTCAAGTCCGTCCAGAATGCCGGAATAATAAAGGATGTGCTGAAGGCCTATGAATACTACAGAATCAACCGTCTGGATGTGGATCTGGTAATAATGATAGAGACGAAGCAGGGCTATTTACAGGAGTTGGATGAGATGATAAATGATATGACCAGCTCACTTAGGATTTATGACGTGGGCAGCAAACCTGGCTTTTTTGTCCTGCATAGCTATGATATGAGCGAGGATGAAATAAATCTGCTGTACACTGTAGCAAGAGTTGTATTCACGGACAGAAGCGGCATTTATTTCAGAAAGTTCAGTGAGGATTTTTCCGATTCCGAGGACTAGGAGGTGAATGATTTGGATACAGGGGCTGGCAAACAGCAGATGCAAAGTTCGGCCGAATATGAATTTTTTAACGGATTTGGAGGCTTTATTAATGACGGAAGCGAGTATGAAATAGTGCTGACGGGACAGAAACGGCCGCCTGTCCCCTGGATTAATGTTGTTGCAAACAAGAAATTCGGCTTTCAGATATCGGAATCAGGAGGAGGCTTCACCTGGGCAATCAACAGTCGGTAAAACAAGATAACCCCCTGGAGCAATGACCCCGTATCTGACAGGGCGTCAGAGGCTATTTATATACTTGATGAAACCAGCGGCGTTATTATGACTCCTATGTCGCTTGGCAGAACTGATCGAGGACTTTACAGGGTCAGACACGGAATTGGATACAGCAAATTTCTGCACCAGGAAGAGGAGCTTGATTTGGAGCTTGTCGTTTTTACTCCTCTTGAGGAGTCAATCAAGCTTTGGCTGCTGAAGCTCTCTAACAAATCCGACAGGGTCAGATATCTGAGGCTCAGCTATTATCTTGAGTGGGTGCTGGGGACTAACAGGGAGCATACCGGTCCCTATATATGCACCGGATATGACAAGGAGCAGGATTATTTCTATGCGAAAAATTTGTATACCTTTAACTTTGGCGACTGTATTTCATATATCTTCTCTAATCTTGCCACCCTGGGTTATACAGGCGACAGGCAGGAGTTTTTAGGCCCGAAGGGCTCCATACAAAACCCCAGTGGAGCGGATCTGACTCTGTCTAAAAATTGCGGGGTCTGCTACGATTCCTGCGGGGCTATACAGACATCACTTGAAATAAAGCCTGGCGAAAGCTCCACCATCCTTTTTGCCCTGGGTCAAAGCAGCGATACGAATGAGATAAAGCAGCTTCGCAGCAAATACAGGGATCTTGCAAATGCTGAAAATGAGCTTGAGAGGGTAAGGCAATACTGGGATAAAATACTGGGAACAGTTCGGGTAAAGACCGGCGACAGGGCAATTGATATACTCATTAACAGATGGCTGCTGTATCAGACCATTTCCTGCAGACTGGATGCCAAGACCGCCTTTTATCAGTGCGGAGGTGCCATTGGCTTTCGTGACCAGCTGCAGGATTCGCTGGCTTTGCAGCTGGCCGACCCTGATGCCTTGCGCCGGCAGATCATAATAGCCTGCAGCAGGCAGTTTGAGGAGGGGGATGTTCAGCACTGGTGGCATCCTCCGCATGGGGTGGGAGTTCGCACTAAAATAAGTGATGACCTGCTGTGGTTGCCCTATGCGGTAGCAGTCTATATTAGGGCTACAGGGGATTATTCAATACTGGAGGAGGAGGTAAACTATCTAAAGGGGCCCTTGCTGGACGAAAGCAAGCATGAAATTATGTTCACCCCTGAGATCTCGCCAAAGACCGGAAGTGTGTATGAGCATTGCAAGAAGACAATAGACCGAACCCATTTTGGGCAGCATGGTATCCCGCTGATGGGAGGTGGAGACTGGAATGACGGAATGAACGAGGTTGGCATAGGAGGAAAGGGTGAAAGTGTATGGCTGGGCTGGTTCTTTTATAAGGTGCTGACGGATTTTATCCCCTTGTGCCTGCACAAGAAGGACACCGAATATGCGGCGCAGCTTGAGAAAAGAAGGGACAGTCTGAAAATAAGCCTTAATGAAAACTGCTGGGACGGCAGCTGGTATCTGCGGGCCTTTTATGATGACGGAACAAAGCTGGGCTCCAAGGACAATGACGAGTGTATGATAGATTCCATAAGCCAGTCCTGGAGTGTAATATCCGGCGCCGGAGACAGACAAAAAAGCATACAGGCCATGCGGTCGGCCTGGCGCTATCTGGTAAGGGAGGAGAACTATATGTCTTTGCTGCTTACCCCTCCCTTTAACAAGACTGAAAAAAATCCAGGCTATATAAAGAACTATCTGCCGGGTATCAGGGAAAACGGCGGCCAATACACCCATGCCGCCATATGGCTGGCTATAGCAACCGCCATGATGGGGGAATATGACATGGCCCATAAGCTTTTTACCCTGCTTAATCCCATCCATATCAGCTCAAACAGCAGGGACGCGATCAGGTATGAAAAGGAGCCCTATGTAATGGTGGCGGATATTTCCCTTTGCCCGCCATATGCCGGGCGTGGTGGCTGGAGCTGGTATACGGGCTCCGCAGGCTGGATGTATCAGGGCTTGCTTTTCTGGTTTTTGGGCATAAGGAAGGAGGCGGATTCTCTTGTTATCGAGCCGGCTACTCCAGCCAGCTTTGGTGATTATACGGTATGGTATAAATATGGAGGTTCGGAATATGAGATAAGGGTGGAAAACAGAAGCAAGGGCAGGCTCGCTACCGAGGCGCTGCTGGTGGATGGAAACAGGCAGGCGGGCAAGCGGCTTAAGCTGGTTGACGATGGCAGAAGGCATGAGGTTATTGTGCTGTAAAAGCATTTATATTGTATCAGAAGTGGCATACGAAAATTTTCATGCCGGCTTTCGTTCTGCAATCAGGATCGAAATAGCATGGCTGCAGGCTATTTTGCGAAATAATATTAAGCTTTCTTGCCAGAATAAGCTACCAATGTTGATTTTTTGCTCTTGATATTCTATAACATCTATGCTACTGTTTAGTATGGATGCAAGTATTGTGGATAAAGGTCTTTATTATTATCGGGGAAGCCATAAGGTTCTCCCCGGTTTTATTTGCATTTGTAAAAAACTACTAACACATTATCCAGAGTGTAATAAGATAAAATGAACTGATAATATAAAATGAACAGATAACTAATTAATTAATATACGAATAAACATAACTACTATACTGACTATCAATAATGCATAATTAAGTCATTAATGCATACATAAATGAGGAGAAGAAGATGTTTAGCAGGAAAGAGCTTGTCAGATTAATAATACCCTTACTTATAGAACAGGTACTGGCTGTTACTGTAGGCTTTGCCGACAGCCTGATGGTATCCGGTGTGGGAGAAGCGGCGGTCTCCGGCGTATCCCTGGTGGATACGGTAAATGTTTTGCTTTTTGGCTTGTTCGGAGCCCTGGCGACTGGTGGAGCTGTGGTTACTTCACAGCTTTTGGGTCAAAAAAATGAAAAGGAGGCCTGTAAATCAGGCCAGCAGCTGTTAGTATCCATACTGGCATTGTCACTTGTTTTGATGGCTGTTTCCCTGCTTTTTGGCAAGGATTTGCTTCTTCTGCTTTTTGGCAGGGTGGAAGCGGATGTAATGACCAACTCAAAAACCTACCTCTTTTATACAGCCATATCCTTTCCCTTTATGGCGATATATAATGCCTGTGCGGCCCTTTTCCGTTCCATGGGTAATTCAAAGCTATCAATGGTTATTTCCATAATAATGAATGCAATTAATATTACCTTTAATGCTATTTTGATATACGGAGCCGGATGGGGTGTGGCCGGAGCCGCAATAGCAACCCTGATTTCAAGAATTTTTGCTGCTGTGACCATGTATATACTGCTTCATAACAAGAAGCACCCTATTCATATCGAAGGCTATGCCCAGTACCTACCTGATATGAGGCTGATAAAAAGGATTTTAAAAATAGGCGTGCCAAACGGGCTGGAAAACAGCGTATTTCAGGTTGGCAAGATACTTGTGCAGGGAATGATAGCCGGACTGGGTACGTCTGCTATAACAGCAAATGCAATAGCCAGCACTATAGGCGGTTTTGGCGTGTTGCCGGGATCAGCAATCGGCCTTGCCCTTATTACTGTCGTCGGCCGTTGTGTAGGCGCCAGGGATTTTGACGGGGTAAAAAGATATACCTTCAAGCTGATGAGGCTAACCCATATTATTATGGCGGTGATTAATGCCGGTTTGATTTTAGCTGTACCGCTAATACTCAGGATATACAACCTGTCGGATGAAACCTCACAGATAGCGAGCTCATTAATGATATATCATTGTGTCCTGTCAACCCTGATTTGGCCTTTGTCATTTACCCTGCCCAATGCCCTCAGGGCGGCCAATGACGTCAGGTTCACCATGTATGTGTCGATGGCCTCCATGTGGATATGGAGAATAGGCTTCAGCTACGTTTTGGCTATTAGCTTTGGCATGGGTGTGCTGGGAGTATGGATAGCCATGACCATAGACTGGCTATGCCGTTCCATCTGCTTTGTATGGCGCTTTGCAAAGGGCAAGTACAGGGAAATGTCGTTGATATAATTAGTCCTCCCGAAGCAGATAGACTATATGCCAATCTGCATTGGGAGGATTTTTATTAATTTTTAATGACATATACCTCCGTACCGTCCTGAATCTCCTTATCACTCTCTATTATAAAGAGCCTGTTGACATCATAGAACTGTTCGGCAATCTCATAATAATCATCATTTTCAGACCCAATCGGCAGGCTAATCTTTCTGGCAAAGGTTCTTTCATCGCCGTTTTTGATGCCCGGCACTACAACATAAAGAAAATCCTGATCATACATCCATTTGGGAACAGCATAGGAGGATCTGACAACAGTTCTTACAGTCCCATCCTCAAAGCTTTTTTCATACTGAAATTTTTCTCGGGTCAGTCGTGTCACCCTTACGTTAGGGATCATTCTGTTGTGTATGCTTCTGGCTGTAAAGCTAAGAAAAATCATAAGCATGAAGAATAATACTGTCAGTATCAGAGGGATCTTTTTCGGCTTCATAATATAACCTCGCTTCCGGCTTATCTAATGGCTTACTTATAATTATGATAAATCCTTCAGGGTCAGACCCTGCTCCAGGTGCTCGTTAAAGAACATGTATAAAAGAAGAACTGGTATCATGAAAATAACAGCAGCGGCAGACAATATGGCAGGGCTGAATGTGTCTGTCTGTGATATCATGATGGTGAGGGTCTTTAGTCTGTCATCCTTGAGAAAGAGCATGGGCTGCTCCACCATGTTCCAGCATTCTGCAAAGACAAATAGGGCAACGGCAAAGATACATATGCGAAGCTGGGGAACTACTGCCGTCCACAGGATTCTTATCATGGAGCTGGTGTCAAGTCTTGTGGCCTCGATTATTGAGTTATCTATACTCTTCATATACTGGTGCATTACGATTACACCAAAGGGGGCAAAGATCATCGGCAAAATTATGCCCGTCCTTGTGTTAAGAAGCCCCATATCCCTCAGGCCTATGTAGTTGGGCAGGACAGTTACCTGCAGGGGCATCATCATAAGCATAATATAAAATATATACAGGGCGTTTTTGCCCCTGAATCTGGCATACATAAAGCCAAAGGCACAGGGGATGATTACAAACAGCTGCAGCAGGGTAATTACTCCTGCATAAAGCACCGAGTTCCAGAACATCGGATAGAAGATGAAGCAGTCAAAGAAGAGCTCCATATAGCTTTGTATGGCTATCTGCCCTTCAACCCGGAAGGAGCGCAAAATAGAAGCTGCCACCGGATAGAAAAATACAAGCCCAAGAAGCAATATAAAGGCTGCCGTAAGAAGCTTTCCCGCTGTAAGCCTTTTCATTTGTAAAACCTCCTTTGCAGAGCCAGACCGGCAAGTACTATCAGGAAAACCAGAATTGATGTCAGGATTGCTCCTGTGGCCAATGCCTGATAGTCCAGCTTGAGAAAATTATTGTTCATATAATACTGCAGGGTGTAGCTGCTTTCAGGAGGATATTTTCCGCCAAAATAGAGATAGCTTTCCTTAAATACCTTGAAGCTGTTTACTATTGACAACAGAACGGTAAACAGTATGGTAGGCGCAATGAGGGGAACGGTTATGTATCTGTGCAGCTGAAGGCTGCTGGTACCGTCAAGACTGGCAGCCTCATATACTTCCCTGTCGATGGAGCTGAAGGCGGCACTAAGCAGTACAATACATATACCGATGTTTTTCCATATAAACAGGGTGTATATGGGCAATACCGACTCATTTCCCTGAAAAATCGATCTCCAGACCAGCACCACGCTTGCCGTAGGTAATATCATCGGCAGGATAAAGGCAACGCGTGTCTTTTTCAGTAATCTTATTCCGTATGCCAGTGCAAGTGATATTACCAGGGCAAGCAAAATAAGCACAGGCACACAGATGACAATCAGAAGCAGGCTGTTTTTAAGAGCCAGCAGAAAATATTTGTTTCGTAGTGTTTCTATGAAGTTGGCCAGTCCTACAAAATTACGCCTGAACTGATTGTCAATCAGCGAGTAATACAATACTCTTATGTAAGGAATGATAAAGAAAAACAGGGTTCCGATCATACTTAAGCCTATGCAGAGGATGCATTTGCCGTTCCATGTCAGCATGCGTCTGACTTTAACATGCTTTTGGTTGCTTAATCTTTTTTGCTTCGCCATATGTTCGTCTCCTTGTCATTATCTAAAGCGTTGTATAAAATTTACAATCAACAAGAAAATATTAACATATTATGTACCAAAAAGTCAAATATTATAATGAAAGCTTATATTATTTATTATAAATGCTCCTACATAAAAATATTGTTATAGGGTTTTTCATATTAGTTCAGCTCCTTCCTGATGCTTATGTATAATCATAAGGCTACCAGATATTCTGGTAATCTTATGAATTCGTTAGGATGTAAATTAATGAGAAACACTATGGGAAGTTGTAATAAATGCAATGTTATATAAGAATTATTTCCCATGATTATATAGCAATAATGTCAATTTGGATGAGGTCATAGCACCAAAACGGTTTCAAACGTAATAGTTGGATGCCATAGCTGATATGCAACAGAGTTACATGACGACCAGGAAATATCTTTCTTTGCAATATTACAAATAATGTAATATCTGTAATATAATTTATTACATTTGTATAAATAATGCAATATCTTAAAGAAATCCTAATATTTTTTCCAATCCGTTTTAAGTTTCTAACCATTTTTTTTATCGATATGTAGCCATGGCTACATTTGAGCTATTGCAAAACTTTTCATAATGAATATAATATAAGTGTGTGCGATAGTTGAACAATTATTCAACTGAACAACCTTTTAAGAATCAAATACAATTATGAAAGCGACTTTCCTATACGCTCTTGAGCATAAGTTCCTTATAAACGATTTAGACGGCTTTCAACCGAGACAATCTAATATGATTTTTTACTTATAGAAAGCACCTGTAGGAAGCAACTGTTATGGGAGCAAGGTGAAGGCGGTAAGGCAAAGCCGCAAAAAATATATCAGGGAGATGAAGTGATGCAGGATAAGAATAATGCCATTTGTGATTGCGATGTTATACATGCTGATATTGTAGAGGAAGTAAAGGAGCATATGCCAGAAGAAGAACTCCTGTACGATCTGGCGGACTTTTTCAAGATATTCGGTGACAGCACCAGGATAAAGATACTTATGGCTCTTGAGAAAGCTGAAATGTGTGTCTGCGACCTTGCTGTGCTTCTTAATATGACTAAATCGGCGATTTCACATCAGCTGAAAACACTTAGGCAGGAGAAGCTGGTCAAATACCGCAGGGAGGGTAAAAACACATTTTATTCCCTGCAGGACGATCATGTGAAGAATATTCTTGAGATAGGGCTTGAGCATATAAGCGAAAGATAATGCCTGCTATTAGTTGAAAAATCAGGAGTTTGAAATAGTATAAAGAAGTTTAACAGTTAAATTAATCAAGCTGAAAAAGCAATAATTGACTGAGCTGAGAAAAGGTGAGGCTATGAATGAAAGAAGAGTATATATATTGGAGGGGCTCTGCTGTGCCAATTGTGCGGCAAAGATTGAGAAGGAGGTAGTTGGCTTAAATGAGGTGCTGGAAGCAAGTATAAATCTGCTGGAGCAAAAGCTGACTGTTTTGCTGCGGGAGGGTGTGACCTTAATTGACGGCGGATTGGCCCTCTTGAATAAAATAAAGAAGATAGTAAAGCGTATTGAGTCTTCAGTGAAGGTTTTTGAGGTCCGGGCGGAAGGGCTGTCTGCAGGGGCAGAGGCTTATATTGCAGCAGATGATGGACATGAGCATCTGCATAGCCATACTCATGGCAAACTTGAGCTTACCGGGGCAAAGGCGAAGCTGCCTTTTGATGATGCTGCAAAGGAGCTGGCCAGAATAGGATTTACCATAGCCATGTCGGCTGTCCTCTTCCTTGTTGACGTATCGGAGGAGGTGGAGCTTATTGGCTTTATCCTTGCCTACGTTATTGCAGGCTATGATATATGTCTGAAGGCTCTTAAAAATCTGGTACACGGACAAATATTTGATGAAAATTTCCTTATGGCGATAGCCTCCCTCGGAGCTTTTCTGATAGGCGACAGGCTGGAGGCGGTGTCGGTTCTGGTGTTTTATGATATAGGCGAGATGCTGCAGGATCTGGCAGTGAACAGATCCAAGAGGAATATAGAAGAGCTTATGGATATCCGGCCCGACTATGCCAACAAAATAATTGGTGATAAGGTAAGCGTGCTTTCGGCTGAAAGCATAATGACAGGTGATTTGATACTGGTTAAGCCCGGTGAGAGAGTCCCCCTTGATGGTGTTGTGGTAAAGGGAAGCAGCTTTGTGGATGCAAGAGCCTTGACAGGCGAGAGTGTGCCGGTGCAGGTGCTTGAAGGTGATGAGGTGCTGGCTGGCACTGTTAACCAAAATGCCATGCTGCATGTAAGAGTAACCAGGCCATATACCGAGTCAACCGTATCCAAGATACTGGAGCTGGTCAGAAATGCCGGTAATAAAAAAGCCCAAAGCGAAAAGTTCATTACAAAATTTGCGCGTGTATATACACCCGCCGTTGTAATGGCTGCTGTTGCTGTGGCTGTAATTCCTCCGCTGCTGCAGTTCGGCTCCTTTCAGCTGTGGCTGTATCGGGCCTTGAGCTTTCTGATTATATCATGCCCATGTGCCCTGGTTATTTCGATACCTTTAAGCTATTTTGGCGGTATTGGAGGGGGAGCAAGACACGGTGTCCTGGTAAAGGGCAGCAATTATTTGGATGCTTTGCAGAATATTGATACTATTGTTTTTGACAAGACAGGTACTCTGACAAAAGGGGTATTTGAGGTGACCAGGCTTTCACCGGTATCGGGTGTTAATCCAAAGAAGCTTATGCAGTATGCAGCGGTTGCGGAAAAAAACTCAAACCATCCCATAGCCAAATCAATAATCAATTACTACAAAACACTGTTTAACTCAGAGTCTGAGCAGGCCGACAAGGTTATGGAGCAGGCGGGTCAGGGAGTAGCTGCCGAGTATGCAGGGCTGACCATACTGGCAGGAAATGAAAAGCTGATGAAGGAGAACAGGATTAATGTACCCTCTGTCAAAGAGGCCGGCAGCATCGTTCATGTTGCCGTGGACGGCAGCTACCTGGGTTATATCGTTATATCGGATCTGCTCAAGCCGGATGCGGCAGCAGCGATAAAAAGACTGAAGGAGCTGGGGGTAAGACGCGCAGTTATGCTGACAGGTGACCGGAAGGAAAGTGCCGGTGTTGTTGCCCGTCAGTGCAGTCTGGATGAGTACAGGGCTCAGCTTCTGCCACAGGATAAGGTGACCTGCTTTGAGGAGTATAAAAAAGAAGCGGCCGGCAAAGGCAAGGTGGTATTTGTCGGAGATGGAATTAATGATGCTCCTGTACTTGCTTCAGCAGATATAGGCATAGCAATGGGCGGCATTGGCTCCGATGCAGCCATTGAAGCGGCTGATGTGGTAATTATGAATGACAATCCTGCAAAAATTGCGACAGCAATATCCATTGCCAGAAAGACCAGGCAGATAGTTATTCAGAATATTGTATTTGCTCTCGGAGTGAAGCTTCTGATTATGGTGCTGGCCTTCTTTGGAATAAGCTCCATATGGTTTGCCATTTTTGCAGATGTTGGCGTGGCGCTTCTTGCTCTGCTTAATGCTATGAGGGCGATGTATATAAAATAGGATAACAGATTGGGCCCGGATTATGATCATCTGGGCCTTGTTATTCCTCCGAATTTCCTATATGAGAATGGATGAAAGAATCACAAAATGACACGAAAGTGCCAAATATAACATTTATATTTTAAAATAAAATAAGTTAATATATTTTGTCAGAATAACCGATATATTCATTAGGTACCAGATTGTCAGCTGAAGTTGAATAGGGGGCATTGAGATAATGGTTAAAAGAAGCAAAAAAATAGATAGATTGGTTTATACATTTGCATTAAGCCTGTGT